>NZ_KV795591.1:0-255 GCF_001809055.1 Streptococcus sp. HMSC034B05
AGCATTAAGGTCAAAACAGAAACATCTGAAACCTTGCATTGCTCTACATTCTTACGATGAACCAGCTCATCAGGAGCAATCTTTTGATATAAGTCACATCAGACTTCACGAAGCTGTGGCATACTGAGTTGAAGAGGATGACGACTCGGTGTATAATGGAAAGTGTCCATTTGGTTTACCTCTCTGCTTTTTTCTTCACTTGCAGTGTACACCAAATGGGCTTTTTTGTGAAGCAAAATCAACTAGCAACAGGGG
>NZ_KV795592.1:0-529 GCF_001809055.1 Streptococcus sp. HMSC034B05
AAAATGAGACATAAGAAAACCACTTCTGTTGAAATCTAGGAAACTAGAAACAGGAGTGTTTTATTATGCTCAAAAAAACCTATTCAGTGGAAACTAAGTTAGCCTGTATCGAGATGAAGAAGGCAGGTAAGTCTAACAAGGTCATTACGGCAAAGGTCTGGAGGAGCTATCTGAAGTAGAACAACTACGACTACAGGTGCAACTCTTAAAAAAGTATCGGAACTTGGTCAGGCAATCGCAGAGGGTCAGCGGTTCGGTCCTGTTTCGGCGTCAAACGCTCAACTTTCTACCGTTGGAAAGCAAGAGGCGAAAAACTTGAGAAGAGAGACGAGGTTGTAGAGAAAATCGAGCAACTCTGTATGGAACATCATTTTATCTACGGCTATCGTACTATTACACGACTACTTAAGAAAATCCATGGACTAATCGTTAATCGCAAGAAAGTCTATCGAATTATGAAGGAAAGAGGTTGGCTCTGTCGTGCACGTCCTAAGAAGGTGGCAAATATAGGTCAGCCTTACTATGTGAC
>NZ_KV795593.1:0-16434 GCF_001809055.1 Streptococcus sp. HMSC034B05
ACTTTAACCGTTTGGTCCTTACCTTTTGGTTCGTACTTATCCTTAAGCGGAAGAACATTGATGGTAACTGTCTTAGGTTCTGCTTGATTACCTGCTTTATCTTTTGCAGTAAAGGTAATTGCGCCCTTATCTGCTAAAGTGGCTTTCATAATTGTCACTTTCATGACTTTCTTATTAGCTTCGTTAGTAAGATACTCAATTTTAACACGACCTGCAATGATATCTTTTCCATACTTAGCTTTAAGATCATCTAAACCTAGAGCAACTTCATTTTCGTCTTCAACTGTAACCGTAAAGGTAATATCTTCATCCACTTTAACAGTCTGTTGCTCTGGAGTGACGGTTAATTTTGGAGCTGTATTATCAGTTTTTTTCGATGTAACGGTTACTTTAACATTCACATCATCAACAGTACCATCTGGATAGTGAACTTCAACAATTCCGTCTTTTTCACCTGATGTTGAGGTGTCTGGTTTATGACCATCTTTCCATTTATACGTTGAATTTGATGGCAATTCATTTGTATTTGCAATGCTATCTTTTGCATCTAATTCCGCGTGTTGTTCAACAGTCCTATGCTTAGCCTCTGGTGAATACTTAATATTATCTGGATATTTCTTAACTGTTACATTAACTGGAACTGTATCAACAGTACCATCTGGGTAAGTCACTGTTACATTACCTGTAATAGCACTACCTGGTTTTGCATCAGCTGGGATCTTAACAGTTACTTCCCCAGTGTTTTGATCAACTGTAATAGGCGAATTAGGTTCGGTCTTATAAGTTGTTCCTGCTGGAATTTGCTTATTATTTTTTTCTTTGATTTTAAGATTTACTGTATCATTTGGATAGCCTGAACCATTATCATACTGCGGCGAATATTCATCGGCATCTTTAGCTAATGTAGAAACATCTACAGTTGCAATTTTACTAAAGTTGTAAATACCACGTCCACCAGGATGAGTGATAGAATTGCCTCCTGCCTCACGCGATGTCATCCCTGCAGTCACCCACACTTTATTCACTAGGTTAGTATCTTCACGGAAGCGTTTCCCCCAACCCATATAGTCACTAAATTGGCTGTCAACGTTAGGAAGCTGTCCTAATTCTTTTAATTCTTCCCTATTAATTTTGGTATCAAAATTATAAATTCGAGTGCCCGATTGACTAGATGAAGCAAGCCAATCTTCAAAACCATATTTAGAATAGTATATGTGTTTCTCAATATTGTATTTTTGTCCTTGTTCTTTATTAGAACCTGTATTTCCTAAACGCCAACGACTTCCCCATTCTGTCATCATATAACTAGATGAACCTAAAAGTTCTACTTCTTTACCGTTAACATTCACTTTAGTCGGTTTATAAAGTTTCCTAGAGCTTGATGGCCAGTTATCCACATTATTAGGATATCCTTGTTTTTCTTTTAACGTCTCACCATCCACACCTACTTCTTGTACCACTAAATTTTCTGGTTTGTGTAGACCACGAGAAGTTGTAAAAAGATTATAAGGTCTAGAAAAATCCTTAGATACTCCCATAAAAGTTCCACTAGCATTTCCCTTTATAACGATTTGCCAATGAATAGTATCTTGTTTTTTATCATACTGAGCTCTAACTCGGATAATCTCATCAGCATAATTATCATTCCCCCCGGGCTTCTTTGACCATCCAGTTGAATAATCATTGTTTTTAAATTCTGAATAAGTAATTTCCGTAATACCGCTTCTCCAATTGAGAGGAGTAATGCCCCCCTTACCGGTTTCAGCCATTGTTTTAGCAACACTATTATCTTCTAATTTATCATCTGGTTTCCAATCAGCGTCTCTTGTTTGTGAACCAGTCACAAATTGAGCACCTTTTATTAAATCCGAAATTTCTGTTGTTTTAGGAGCAGACTCGCTCATCAAATCGTCTGCTACATTGTTGCTAGACTCTGTTTCTGATGCCTTTTCTACTTTTTTAGTAGTTTCAGTAGTGGAGTTAGCTTGGTTAGTAGTTGAATCAGAAGATACTGAGGAAATTTCTTCCTGTTTTTTATCTTCTTTATTATTAACCGCTGTAATTTCCTCTGAATTCAACACCGAACCTTGTGTCGCAGTTTTTGGTGTAATTTCAGTTGCAGATACTGCTGCATTCGATCCTAAAAACATTAATGTCGCGATAGCAATACTCGCTGCCCCGAATTTAAATTTTCGAATAGAAAAACGTTGTCTAGTTTGTGAAATATCGTATGTTTTCTTGTTAACCTTAAACAAAATAACACTTCCTTTCTTAATTATATAATAATCATATGGGAATAAACCCAATGCTTTATTTATTTTACCATTAATAGAAGATTATTTCTATACAAATAAGCACTTTTTGTTAACTATTCATAAACTAATTACTATAAACTTGTACAAATGTATAGTATAATAGCTAAAGAATCTAACGCTGATTGTAGAGATAATAAAATGAAAGATAAAACTAAAATTGATGCAGAATTCTTAAAAGCTCTTTCAATATTAATGTATTCAAAAGACTTATCACAAATAAGTGTAAGTGAAATTTGTAAAAAAGCCAATTTGAGTAGAGGAACATTCTATAACTACTACAATTCAAAAGAAGAATTCATTAATGAGTCTATTTTAATAATACTTGATGAAATCACTAAAATATTATACACAGATCTTTACTTTGAAACTGAAATTTTAGTAAAAATGTTGTCCTATCTTTATAATAACAAGGATATCATTCTAGCTTTTATACTCTATTTTCCAGATATCATCTTAATTGTAAATGAATATGCAAAAGAAATCGTTTTACATTCTAAAAAAATAAATAAACAAAAGCTTAGAGAGGCCTATGGAATTCCACCAAATTTTGCTCTAGATTTATATACTACGAGTATCATCAGTATTATTTTTATTTGGATAAAAAATGGTTTCAAAGAAACCCCCGAAGAAATTGCAAATTTCATAAAAATATCTGTAAAAATATAGGTTTCTCATTAGACTCTATAATTTCTGTCGTGGATAAATCCATCGCAGGGACTATGGAGCTTTTTAAATTCAGATAAAAATGGAAAATGGCTCTTTGTCAACTGTAGGGGGTAAGGAAAAGTCAACATCGAGAAAGGACCATATTGGTCTCTTCTTTTTTGATGTTTAACGTGATGAAAACAGGCTTCTTAAAGTTTTAAAAAGTTTCTAAAGACAAGCCCCTGATGTTTGACGTCTTTGGGTTCAGGAACTTTGAAAACCTTAAAACTCGTATTTTTATCGCTTTAAACATGCAAAAAGAGAAGACAAGTTTCGTCTCCTCTCGTGCTCAGCTATAAGTCACCCACTATAGTTGACATTGAGTCCTAAATCCTTACAATAATTATTTGTCCAATTTTCGAGGCGGTTTACCTCTAACTAATACTAGCTTTTTATTACTTGCAATTAAATAGCCTCTCCAGCCAACCGATAAATCGTTTCAGCATAAATATCCATTGCCTTATACAGATCGTCAATCACAGTTCGTTCATTCGCTTGATGTTCTGTTTGCAAAGCACCAGGGAAAAGTGCACCAAAAGCTACACAATTTGGCATAGTACGAGCAAATGTAGCACCGCCAGAAGACACAGCAGGGCTATCATCATTGGTTTTTTCTTTATAGACAGCCATTAAGGTGCTGACCAATTCACTATCAAGTGGCACATATAACGGTGCAAGATAGTCAAATTCTTCATAACGTAATTGATATTTTTCAGCAATTTGACTTAGTTCCCGTACTAATTTATCTTTGTCAGCAAGAACTGGAATCCGCAAATCAATCCGAATCTCGGACTCGTCTTGATTTATAGTTAGCCCAGAAACATTGAACGACAACGTTCCTGAAGGCTCATCTGAAATTTCACCAAACAAGCTGCTGCCTGTAGCATCTTCACCAACTGCTTCAGCCATAAATTGAATAGTAGAGTGTTGAACAAGTGGATTTAGCCCCATTGCCAAACGTACAATAGCATTCACTCCCTCAGCTGCATCTTTTGAATGCTTAGGGACACCAATGACTGTTACTGTATCTGCAGTTCGTTCGTATTCAAAAGCCTGTTTTTTCAATTCAGCTTCTAATGAATCTGCTAAATTTCCCGTATAGCTTGCTTTTGCAGGTACAACATTAAAGGCTTCTCCTGCTTCAATAGCAAGTTCTTGCGAACCTGAACCATGTAACTTAACCTGCAGTAAACCTTTTTCAGCATAAGTCAGCGGGAAAGAAGAATCCGGTGCAAAACCAAGCGTCGCTGTTTCCTCCAGCTCATTGTAACGAGCCATACAGCGCCACAGAGTTTCTTCGTCTGTACCATAGATGAAACGAATCCGCTTGTTAAATGTCACACCTGCATCCATCAGTGCTTTAACAGCATAAAGTGCAGCTAGGGATGGACCTTTATCATCTTGAACACCGCGTCCATGTATCCAACCATCTTTTATAGTTGCTTCAAATGGAGGAGTTTCCCAATCGGACAAATCTCCAGCTGGAACAACGTCTAAATGGCAGAGAACGGCCAGGAGTTCTTCTCCCTGACCGATTTCTGCATATCCATAATAGCCTTTAGGATCAATGTAAGTTTTAAAACCTAAACTCCTAGTGATCTCTAGCATTTTTTCTAAGACGTTTTGAATAGATTGTCCGAAAGGTGTTCCATTTTCCCCTTCATTAAGAACTGACGGGTAGGAAACGATTGTTTTCAGCGATTCTAAATAATCAGATTTAATTTCTTCGGTTAAAAATTGTTTCATAAAGAACACCTCGTTATTTTCCTATTATAAGAACGTTCCTAAAATAAGAAGTAGGATACTTACTACAAAGATTCCAGCAGCCAATTTTGCAACGAATTTCCACCAAGTACTCAATTCGATCCGTCCAAGAGCAAGAGCTCCCATTACGATACCAGATGTTGGAGTAAGAAGGTTCAAAAGACCGGAAGCTGATTGGTAAGCAGTGATAATCAAGCTTGCTTGCACATTGACAAATTTTCCAAGCGGTGCCATGATACCCATTGTTGCACTGGCAAGACCAGAGGTTGATGGGATAAGGAATGACATTGGCAGATAGAATAGGTAAGTCAATACAATGAATACTTGAGATGATAGACCCTTGAGTCCTACTTCACCCCAGTGAAGGATTGTAGCAGTAATCATACCATCGTTCATGATAACTTGAATACCACGCGCAACAGCTACGATAAGCGCAACACTTAGAAGATCAGCCGCACCATTGATAAAGACAGTGATAAAGCGGCTTTCTTTCATGCGGTAAACAAAACCAATGATGATACCCATTACCATAAAGAGCATTGCCCCTTCTGGGAAGTACCAGGTACCCAAAGCAGATGTTGAACTACCAACAATCTTACCAATGAACGGAAGTCCAACCAACCATTTATTGAAACTTTCAAAAATAGTTACCTTCAAGTCTGTCCATGGAATGAAACTCATAATCATGAGAACAAAGGTCAAGACAAAGAGTACCAACACTTGTTTTTGTTTCTTGCTAAGAGTGGATTCTACATTAGCAACTGCATCTACATTAAAGTGCTTCAAATCTTCTTCACGATGACTGTAAACCAAAGATTTTGTAGGATCTTTTTGAATCTTATCTGCATAACGATATACGAAATAAGTACCCAAAGCTGTCATCACAACAAAGAAGATTAACCGAAGAACGATACCGTCACCAGTACCTACACCTGCTGTCGCAGAAGCTATACCTGTAGCAAATGGATTCAGAGTAGAAGCCAAACATCCAATTTGAGAACCAAGAAGGATAATAGCCACCGCAGTCAAACTATCAAATCCTACTGCCATCATAACTGGCACAAGAAGTGGATAGAAAGCCATGGTTTCTTCACCCATACCATAAGTTGATCCACCAAGGGCAAACAAAGGCATCAAGACTAAAATCAACATCTTTTCGCGACCCTTGTACTTCTTGACGATAGAAGCAATCCCTACATCAAGGGCACCTGTTTCATTCACCACTCCAAGGAAACCACCAACCATCAAGATAAAGAAGGCGACATCAATCGCTGCTGAAGTTGGTTCTTTTCCAAGCATAGCACGAATAGGAGCCATCAAGACATCCCAAATCCCTTGTGGATTTTGAGCAACGGTCTTGTAAGTTCCTGTAATCAGATTACCAGCTTTATCAGCATCGTATTGACCTGCTGGGATAATCCAGGTCAACACAGCCATAATTGCAATGATAATCATCAAAACGGTATAAGATGACGGCATCTTAAACCCTTTTTTTGCTTTTTCACTCATTTGTTTTCCTCCTAAATGTAACAAATTGTAAAAATTTAACCGAATCCCATTTTCAGAAAGCGCTTCCTTCGACTATATTTTAACATATTCATCTGGAAAAAACTAGTAATTTCCAAAAAAATTATCATTTCACAACAGTAAAATAGATCAAAAGAAAGCAAATCTAAAAATAGGAAACATTAACGTTGTTTTAAAAAGTTTTATTACAATTTTAAACGAAGCAATAATAACACTCTGTTATCCTTTTTCAATAATCGTTCCGCTTTCAGACTCAATTAAAGCGCCTAAGTTTTCAAGAGAAGTAATGACCGCTTCACCTTCTGGTCGATCATTTACAAAGGCAATAGCTGCTTGCACTTTAGGTAACATACTTCCTGGGGCAAATTGATTTTGCTTGATGTATTCTTCCAACTGAGCTACATTGACACGCTCTAACTTGGCTTGATCTGGTTTATTGTAGTTGACATAGACATAATCTACACCGGTCAAAACGATGAAGAGATCTGCTTCGACCAATTCCGCCAGACATTGTGAAGCAAAGTCTTTGTCAATTACTGCTTCTACGCCTGCAAGATGACCATTGTCTTCCTTGATGACGGGAATACCGCCACCACCAGCAGCCACAACGACGTGTCCTGCATTGATGAGTGTACGAATGGTTTCAATTTCTTTGATTCCAACTGGTTTTGGTGACGCAACTACTTTTCTCCAGCCACGTCCAGCATCCTCTTTGAAAGTAGCTCCGCTCTTTTCAGCTTCTGCTTTTGCTTCTTCTTCTGTGTAGAATGGTCCGATTGGTTTGCTTAAATTTATGAAAGCAGGGTCATTTTTATCAACCACTACTTGTGTCACAACAGAAGCAACTTCTTTTTCAATTCCTTCTTCATGAAGTGCATTTTGTAGAGCATTTTGCAACCAATAGCCAATACTTCCTTCTGTCATTGCAACAAGCGAATCTAACGGAAATGCTGGATTTTTTTCAGAATCTGCTGCTAAATGTTGCAACAAAAGATTTCCAACTTGCGGTCCATTTCCGTGAGTGATAATCAAGTCATCACCATTTTTAATCAATTTTACAAGATGACTTGCTGTTTCTGCTAATGCTTCTTGTTGTGCTTTTGCTGATGGATCAGATGAAAGGATGGCATTCCCTCCCAAAGCCACAACGATTTTACGATTTGCCATAAATAATTAGCCTCCTTAGAGTTTTCTTCTTATAGTGCTTCAATTCATTTTAATGAGCTATAACAAACTTTAGAACGAGGTTAGAATAATAATGTCTCAAACTACATTTCTTTGAGGGTGATTGCATCGGCAATCATAGTTGTTTGTCTTATCGCCTTTTTTCCCTATTTAAATCATACTAAAATTGAAACGAGCACTATCAAAAATGAGGACTGGACTAAAGCTATTAGTCGCAGCCCTCATAGCTGTTGGTAAACGGTTTTAGTTTTAAATTATACTTTTGGAATATAAAGGTTTCCAAGAGTTGCTGCCATAACTGCTTTAATAGTATGCATACGGTTTTCAGCTTGGTCAAATTGGCGAGCGTATTTGCTGCGGAATACTTCGTCAGTTACTTCCATTTCTTCAACGCCGAATTTTTCAGCAACATCTTTACCATAAACAGTATTTGTATCATGGAAAGCTGGTAAGCAGTGCAAGAAGATCAAATCTTCATTGTCAGCTTTCTTAATCAAATCCATATTTACTTGATAAGGTTTCAAAAGTGCGACACGTTCTGCAAATTTATCTTCTTCACCCATAGATACCCAAACATCTGTATAAAGTACATCTGCACCTTTAACAGCTTCATCCGCATTGTCAGTGATTAAGACATGTGCACCACTTTCTTTTGCGTATCCTTCTGCTAATTTCACAATATCTTCAGCTGGGAAGAGTTCTTTTGGAGAAAAGATATGAACATTTACACCGAGGATAGCACCTGTTACAAGGAGACTGTTTGCAACGTTATTGCGTCCGTCACCACAGTAGACAAGAGTCAAGCCTTCCAAACGACCAAAGTTTTCTTGAACTGTCAAATAGTCAGCTAACATTTGAGTTGGATGCCATTCGTCTGTCAAACCATTCCATACAGGAACGCCTGAAAATTCTGCTAGTTCTTCTACCATACGTTGGCTAAATCCACGGAATTCAATCCCGTCAAACATACGTCCCAATACTTTAGCTGTATCTTCAGTAGATTCTTTCTTGCCAAGCTGAATGTCGTTAGCTCCTAAGTATTCTGGATGAGCACCAAGATCAATTGCTGCCGTTGTGAAAGCTGCACGAGTACGAGTTGACGTTTTTTCAAACAAGAGAGCAATATTTTTACCAGCTAGGTAGTGATGCTCAATATTGCGCTTTTTCAAATCTTTCAAGTGAGCTGCTAAACCAATAAGATATTCTAATTCTGCACGTGTAAAATCTTTTTCTGCCAAGAAGCTGCGTCCTTGGAACACTGAGTTTGTCATTCTATTATTTCCTCTTTCTAATCTTAAAGTTCTTCACGTTCAAATGGCATTGACATACAACGAGGTCCACCACGACCGCGAACCAATTCACTTCCGCGAATCTTAATCAAACGAAGTCCGTATTCTTCAAGAATCTTATTTGTGACAACGTTACGGTCATATACCACTACCACACCTGGAGCGATTGTAAGGGTGTTTGAACCGTCGTTCCATTGTTCACGTGCTGCTGCTACTGTATTTCCGCCACCACAACGAATCAAATGAACTTTATCAATACCAAGATTCTTAGCAAGCAATTCTGCTAAATCACCTTTTTCTTCTGCAATATGAAGTTTTTCATTTTCATAAGTAACAGAATAAACGCGAAGATCGCCTTCAATTTCTGGGTGAATCGTGAATTTGTCATAGTCAACCATTGTGAAGACTGTATCTAAGTGCATGAATTTACGATTATTAGCAAATTCAAATGCAATCACTTTCTTAAAGCCAACATTCTTCTTGAAGATATTAACCAAAAGTTTTTCAATAGATGCTGCGTCTGTACGTTGTGAAATACCTACTGCAAGAACATCTTTAGAAAGAACTAGTTCATCTCCACCTTCGATACGAGTTGTTTCTTCACGGTTATAAACCAATTCAACATTACCACCATATACTGGATGGTGTTTAAAAATGTATTTACCATAAAGTGTTTCACGATTACGTGTATCTGAATACATGTGATTCAGTGAGACAGCATTCCCAATTGTTGCAAATGGGTCACGAGTGAAGTAAAGGTTTGGCATTGGATCAATAGCAAATGGATAGTCAGATTCTACCAAATCCGTCAAACCTTTGGCATCTGCTGGAATTTCTGGCAGTTCAGCTTTTTGGAAACCAGCCATTGTCTTTTCAACCAATTCAAGGTTATCTTCTATACCATGAAGAATATCACGGATAGCAACTTTTGTTTGTGCTCCGCGAATATTTGCTTCATTCAGATATTCTTCAATAAATTCATTACGAATTTCTGGAGAAGTCAATGATTCAGCAGCCAACTTTTCAAGGTAAAGAACTTCAATACCTTCTTTACGAAGAGCGTCTGCAAAAGCATCATGTTCTTTTTGAGCGTCTTCCAAAAATGGAATATCGTCAAAAAGCAGACGTTCCAAATGATCCGGCATCAAGTTTTCCAACTCTTTACCTGGACGATGCAGCATAACTTTTTTCAGTTTTCCTATTTCTGAGAAAACATGAATAGGATGTGTAGACATCTTATGTCCTCCTCTTTTTCTTTGTGACTTAAGTTTCTTTAAGCCCTATTTACATGTTTTATTGTAATATCTTTTGTTTGCGCTTTCACAATCAATTATACATTTAAAATGCCAAATCCTTTGCTTTTTTTAAAAGAAATTCTAATATTATTTCAAAATAAAACGCTTTCTCTAAATATTTTATGCATTTTATTGGTTTTATGAATAATTATTTTTTAGAAACAAATGAAGTTTTTGAGTATATTTTAAATGTTTAGGTTTCTAAATTAAAAAAGGACCAAAAATTGCTTTTTTGACTGCAATTCTGTCCTTCTTTTCTACATATCTTCAAAATACTTTAAAAAGTATTCTTTATTCAAAAAGACGAGTTTCTTTCGATTATATTGAATAATGTTTTCTTCTGTTAATTTTTTCAAAACTTGATTCACCGTTTCACGAGTAGTCGCACCTAGTTTAGCCAACTCTTTCATACTAAGTGCAAAAGGGATGTCATCTCTATATTGGCAAAAATCAATACATAAAATTGAAATCGCTTGAATAACTCGCTCTGTCGCACTAGCCAAAACAGAATTTCGCAAACGTAACTCATGAAAACGTAAAATATTTGACAACTTATGTGTGATAAATAACATCTGCTCTATTATTTGTTTGGAATAATATTCATACAAGTCAACAGGAATAGAAAAATATTCCAAATCTGTCACAGAAATCCCAGAATAATGATAATCTTTATCCTCAAACATGCCACCATAAGGAAACATGGTATTTTCTTTCACATAGTCAATGTAATTAAACGAATCTGTCTGGTCATACTGTTCAATCCGAACATAGCCCTTATAAATCAAAAAAAGTCGTTCTCGTTTGTCTCCAGAAAAGAAAATAATTTGCCCTTTTGGCACTTTGCGAAATTGAATCTCAACAGCTATTTTATCAAAAAATTCAACTGGTAAATTTTTAAAAGCAGGATGTTCTCTAATGTAACGATAATGCTCTTTGTTAATCATGATATTCTTGTAGTCCTCTTTACATTCTGTTTTTATTATAACATAAAAGGCCCTCCTCTAAAAGAGAGCCTTTACATTTTTAATAGAACCTTATCTTTTGCAGCACAATTTTTGGAATTTGCGTCCATGCGCTTTAATTCATATTCACACGATGCCATTCATTGATAACATAAGCTAATTGACCAACTTGTGTAATACCAACACCGCTAATTTCATCACTCTCAGGAGTTGTCCCACCCAGCCCCGCTGTATAAAGAGCAATCAAATAAGGCTTTTCTTCACATACAATTGCATCTACATTTAAAGCTTCTGCAACATAACCTGGCTTTTGATAAATTGGAATATCTCTTACATACCGTTTATAGTATTCGTTTGGAAAAGATTCACCGATATAATACAAAAGATCTTTATACTTTTCCTGATGTTTCCAAAGGTAATCCAAAACCTGAATATAATAGTCAGTCGTGGTTTGATTTTGTTGGTTGATCGTCTCAACTTCCCCCTTGCCTTTTCCATAGCTCTGATACATTGTATAGGCTTTATCCAAGCCACCTAAGCGCTCAGCTAAGGCATAAGCTGGCGTATTTTCAGAATAAAGAAGGGAATACTCCTGCATTTCAGGGATGCTCATGGTCCCATTAAATGCTGCTACATAGTTATTATGTTCACCGATATACTCATAGCGAGTATGGGTAATATCAAACCGCTCGGTCATTGATAAATTTCCTTTTTCTACCTCATCAACGACCAACATATTTAATGGCAATTTGTAAGTCGAGCCCGCTGTCATCGGTTGCGTTTCATTCATAGCGTAGATTTGTCCACTCGTTAAGTCCTTATAAGAAAATGCAACCTGCGAATGCTCTATTCCCATCTCATCTAGATAAGCCTTTACAACTTGAACCAAATTTAGATTAGCATAATCATAATACAAACCATAGGCTTCCATTACAGGCAAATCAGATTCCATGACTTCCTGCTTTTCTTCCATACTCTTTGACGAAACACGAGTGACTAATTTAGACTCTTTTGACGAATTTTTTGGCTTTTCTTGACTGGTAGGATAATTTGCAGCTACTTTCGTAGGATGTGCCTTTCTAGCTTGTCCAGAGTATACAGCACTTGATACTAATACACCACACATCATAAAGCAACCAATCAAACAAAGAATCATTGTCTTTCTACTCACGCACTCCTCCTAACTTATATACCTCATTATATAGGAAGAATGGACATTTGACAAGATGGAATGCACAGAATCATCATCCGTTTTTAATTCTTACTAATGATGATTCAATAGCATTTTCTATCATTCAATCCTTTTCTCATCCCTAGATAAAATGATAATGTAAGAAGAACCATTGCCATACCAAATCGGAATAATCTTTTACTCTTTTTGATGCCAGTTTTGGGTAATTGCAGATTCTTTTGCTCTTTTATCCCATTAAATTCCATTTCACTATTTGTCGGCAATACTGAAGTTTTATGAGTATGGTCTGCTGAATTTGATTTTGAAATTTCACTAAAGTCTTTTGGTAAGCTGCCGTTATCATTTTTTAAGTCAATAGAAGCTGGTTCTTGTTTTTGTTCAACTTTTTTATCATTTTTATTCTCTTGATGTTGAGAATTATCTTCTTGCTTTTTGCCTGCCGGCGCTTTATGAAAATACAGATAATCAGAGAGTTCTTGAGCAGTGATACCTCCACCGACCCAACCGGAAGTTAATGTGCCATTTTTAAGATAGAGTATCGTTGGGGTACCAGGAATACCAACTGTATTAAACAAAAATTCTTTGGCATGTTCATCAAAATCTTCACCATCTGTATTATAGTATTCTAATTTTCTACCTGTTAATTGATTAAACTTTTTTAGTTCAGGAGAAAATTGTCGACAAAAATAACAAGTTTCTCGTCCTACATAAATCGTATGTTCTTTATTATCCGAAGTAAAAGCTGAATAAACATCTTTTATCGTAGCCTTAGGAAGTTCAGCTATATTCTCACGATAAGTAGCAACATCAACCTCTTTTGATTCTTGAGAATTTGGAACGCCATTTGCTGCAGAAGTTTTGTTTGAAGTCGAAGCAGATTTATTGTTTGTCAAGTTTTCCTTTTCTACAACTGTATCTTCCTTTGACTCTGGCATACTTACGGATTTCGTATCTGTTACAATTGAATCTTGATTTGCGTCATTTTTAACAACAGCTGCTGTCGAAGCTTCAGACACTATTTCAGTTGTATCTGGGCGTTGCTCCTCCTTATGAACTCCATCAGCAAAAACCATGTCGTTTCTAAAAGCAAGCAATAGCACCGAACTAAATAAAAGTGATTTTAGCAATTGTTTTTTCATCATTTTAAACTCCTTTATGTTCTATTTACAGTATAATACAACCATCTCGGTTTCATTTTCAAAAATCCTAAAAGGTAGCTCTGATAGCCTGAATGGTAAAAAGTAAGAAACAGGAAAACAAACGAGCTGTCTTCCTGTCGATAATTTTCAATATCAAATGATAAATTTTCTTAAATATTTAAAATATGAACGAAAATATACCACAAATAGGATACTGATAGAAATGAAAGAATGATAATAAATTTCTTATGTGAAGTTACAAAATATATTATCAAGAGAACCAGTAAATATAATAAACTAATTAGTAAAAATTTTATCATCATCTTATTTTTTTGAGATTTTCTTACATTTATCCAGAAAGTAAATAATTGGTTTATCTAACCAAGTTAATATCATCATAGTGATAAAACCTAGTGCGAAACTTTTTATATCAAACATTTATTCCCCCATTTCACTTACCACCAACAAGTAGCTCCATAACCAACTCCACCAATAATAGCTCCCCCAACAGCTCCTGCAACTACTCCTTGCCATGTTCTGGTCTTGATTCCTAATCTCAATCCATTACCTGCACCACCAGCAATACCCGATTTTGCAAAATCACCCCAATTACAACCTCCTCCTTCAACACGTGCCAGCATTTCAGAGTTCAGTACTTCAAATTTTTCTAATATTTTTATATTCATCATAATACCTATTTTGGGGCTCACTTTGTTCTATTTCAATCTAATAAACTTGATATAACATTTTTATCTTTGTAGCTGTCCAAATCTTGAATGGTATAAATCTTAAAATAGTCTACTCAAAAACCAAAGGTTCTAAATAACGAATCACTTAGAACCTTTTTCTGAAAAATCGTTCCTTTTTTTTGATAAAATATTACATAAAATTCAATTTGTCACATAGTAAACCGAGGTAAAACATGTAGACAAGCAAGCATCACTATAGCTGACAAAGTAATAGCAGATATCAAAGTAACTTTATTATTAAGTTTTAATATTTTTATACAGATAAAAGTATAGACTGAACTCACTGCATAAGTTACAACAATCGCATAAAGCTGCTTCAAATCATGTGAGCAATAATCTAACAGCAAAGCTCCTATCAAGCCACACAAAATCCATAATTGTAGTTTTTTTAAATAGGTCATTATGTCCATCCTTCAATACGTGCTAGTATTTTAGAGTTTAATACGTCAAATTTTTCGAGTGATTTTATATTTATTATGAATACCTTTTTTATTATAAATATCATACTCTTCATACCAATAAAATTTATTTTTTAAATAGCAATTTAATATCTTAATACAAAATTTCCTATTTTTATTATAAGGTACAATCAATCTCTAATCTAACATGAATTTGTGTCAGTTTTTACCTTAATGATTGTTGAGAAAAGGGAATATGGATAACAAAATCAAGTCCAAAGAAATCACCTTTTTAAAGTCATTCTCATTTGTAAAATTAATGAGGAAACACTATACCTGCTATAGCTCCAGCTCCTGCAGCACCAGCTAAAAAGGTATTTGCACCACTTTTTCCTCCACCACTAATTTCAGAAAGCTGAACATCTGATAGCTCATTTACAACTTCACCTTTTAGATTTAACATAAAATTCTCACTCTCTTTCATTTTTTAATATATTATTATTTAAACACAAAATATAACCAACGGTATAAAATACAACAATAATATGACAATAGAAAAAGGACAAAATATTAGGAATATCTGAGAAGAAAATTTTATAACCAACAAATGTAATTATAACAATAGACATCGGTAATGTTTTTTTAACAAACTTTTTGTATAAATTAAAAGTTTTTGATAAAGTAATTTGAGGTCTATTCTGTTTGTATGCAAAATAATGAATTAATATTTCTAATACCAAACTAGAGAGACTAAGCTTTAGTATGTTAATCGCTCTAATCTTAAAATACATTCCTACTATAGTAATTAATATAATAGATATCAGCATTGTTATTATTACTCTCTGTGTATTCTTCATATTTGTTCCTTTTTAACCTCCCTAATGAGCTCGAATAATTGCCCAAGCTCCTGTACAATACTGTGCTCCTAAAATAGCACCTACAGCAGTTCCAACTCCAGGAAAAACACTACCTATCGTTCCACCTGCTACTATGCAAACAGCTAATGCCTGTGCTGCTTCCCCAGCTCCGATTTTTCCTCCTTCAACACTTGCTAGCATTTCAGAGTTCGGTACTTCAAATTTTTCGAGTGATTTTGTTTTCATGATGAATACCTCTACTTATATATGGTACTCTGGTCACCCTATATTTTATCTTAATTCTACAATATTCAGCTCAAAGAATAATCTTTCTGACATTCAACGAAATAAATTAGATAGCCAAAAGGGAACTGATATTAGACCTCTCTGTTTTGCTGGAGCAGATAGAATATTTTTTGATAAAGCAAGTATTTTTTTAGGGGCTTTATAGCAATGAGATATCAAATAGTAAGAAATCCTATCAGATAACTTAGCTGCTATAATATCTGCTTCTTCCCCTGCATCTAATTGGCGCTTCGCATTGGATATTAGTTTAAAACATTCTTCATTTTTCATCACTTCAGAATCTTTCAAAACTTCTTCCAAGTAGTATTTAAATTCCTTATTATTCATGAAAATGTCTACTTTCTATAGTATGAAATCTTACACCTATCAAATGGTACTTATGTATCACATATATGTCAGTTTGATAATCAATAAATCTTCTAGTAATTCCTAATGAATATAGCATTATTGGAAAAAATACAAAAACAAATTTACAACTCTAAAAAGTTGGTTTCAAAAGAGTTCATTAACACAAAAGGCAGAAAATGAACCTTCTCCTAGTTTTCAACAGTAAGATTATGGTCTAGGAATCCATGGACCATAGTTAATCCAGCCATTGACAATGACTTTTCCTGCTATGCCCCAAATTTCGCTAGGATTTGACCAACATTTTAGAGTCCCATCATAACAGTACATTCCATTTCCCATACTAACTACTTTCTTTCCCCCTTCAACACTTGCCAGCATTTCAGAGTTCAGTACTTCAAATTTT
>NZ_KV795593.1:16534-59090 GCF_001809055.1 Streptococcus sp. HMSC034B05
ATGATGAATACCTCCTTTTTATTTTCATATTTTTATCCTGTTGCAACCTGACGAATCTAGTATAGCCTATAACATATTTTATAAATCTGCAAATCCTGAATGGTACTTCTGACGTCCTGAATAGTGATTGTTCTAAATTAATCTGCTAAAAATCAAAGACTCTAAGTGAATTATAACCTAGAGCCTTTTTAGAAATGCGATAAAAGTGGTCAGAAAAATCAATTTATTTATCTACAAATTCTCTTGAATACGGTATTCTTTTTCAAATGTTTTTTGAGAAACTACCCGATGATTGGTAACATCCAAATAATCACCAATATAGCCCAACACATACATACCATAACCTGCAAATCCACCACCTATTGTTCCAACTGTACCAATTTTTAAATTCTCCACAGTAGAAGGATTTAACCCTGCCATTAAAATCCGAAGATGATCGTCCAACCAATACAAGTAATTTTTAGCAAACGCTTCTTTCACCCAATCGGGTTGTTCAGCTTCTCTGCTAATTTTCCAAACATCAGCTATTTGATTTTTATAAATTGCTTTCATTTACACTCCTTCACATTTATTATTTATTTTAAAATTTAACAGAAATTGCAAGAATTCGGTGTTCCACCCGTACCAGATGGAGAACAAGAACATGCTCTAAAGTTTCTGGTTGCTCCCCCATTTAGTTGATCTAGAGTTGGTCCACCACCATCTAAAGCTCCCAAAACAGAACCAAAGAAATTGCCCCATCCAAAGCCCCCTTCAACACTTGCTAGCATTTCAGAGTTCAGTACTTCAAATTTTTCGAGTGAGTTTGTATTCATGATGAATACCTCCTTTTTATTTTCATATTTTTGTCCTGTTGCAACCTGACAAATTTAGTATAGCATATAATATATTTTATAAATTTATAAATCCTGAATGGTACTTCTGACATCCTGAATCGTATTTTTAACCATTTAGGACACCAAAGCTATCATTTGGGATTTCAATGAAATCTTTTATAAAAATTTTGTAGAATAAGAATATAAGGTTACCTCAAAATAGGAGATACGATGAAGAAATTAGCATTTTCACTCATTTTTATAATACTTTTTACTATTTTACTGGCAGGTCTTCCAGAAACTTTAGCCCTTCATATTGCTATTTTGTTTCAGTGGAATTTGGCAGCAGTTGGTGTTATGGTGTTGATTCAAGAGATATTAATGCTGTTCTTCATTCTTTATCTCTTGAAACGAGCAAATTTACACTCTATTTTTAAAAGGAAGAAAATCCATAAACGCGACATCATAGCTTTTCTTGCTTTACTGTTCATCTTTTTCTTATTGGCAGACATAAGGAAAGACTTGGTGCAATATATGGCGCGAACGACTATGAATGCCAAACTTTACAGTAAGGTTGGTATCTGGAGTGGAGGAAAAATCTTTGATATTTGTAGTATTCTCATAACGATATTGATTGCTCCGATTGTAGAAGAACTTTTTTATCGAGGGTATATCATGTCTCGGTTCTTTACCAACTCAAAATATTATTTAGACGTCTTGCTTTCTGCTAGTCTATTTACATTAGGCCACATGGTCTTGCTTCAGAGAGACTGGGTCAATCTCAGTTTTTACTTTTTAAGTGGATTGGCACTATCTCTATTTTACCGTTATAGTCAAAACATCCGACTTCAGATTCTCTTTCATGTATCATGGAATTTATATACTTTCATAGCCTCTATCTGGTATATCCTTTATAATTGGATTTATTTTCATTTCTTTTTTTAGTAAGCAAAAACAAACTGATAGCTATAAAGTGTTATCAGTTTGTTTATTTTTTGAATCTATCGAATATTTTTATATTTTGTTCTTGTTAACTTCCAATCCTTTTTATATAATAAATACTAGAATTACACATAATTCTTACATATTTTATCAATCAGGAACATTATGAAAATGAATATTTTTATTTTAGAAGATGATCTTACTCAACAATATTATATGGAGACTATTGTTGAAGAAATTATCGAAAAACATCATCTTCAATATCATCATTTTGAAGTTGTTGGAAAACCTAAACAATTACTAGAAGCCATATCTGAGAAAGGAAGCCATCAGATTTTCTTTTTAGACATTGAAATCAAAACCGAGGAAGAAAAGGGCTTAGACGTTGCTAAAAAGATACGCGAGATAGATCCTTATGCCATCATTGTCTTTGTAACCAGTCATTCTGAATTGATGCCTACAGCGTTTAAGCTGCAAGTGGGTGCCCTTGATTATCTTGACAAATCGTTATCAAAAGAAATCTTTAAAAAACGGATCGAAACTGCACTGCTACATACTGAAAGCCTAACAGGTAAAGGGCTGGCAGACGATGCTCTTCTCTTTGAAACACCTCATACACAAATACAAGTGCCATTTAAAGATATTCTTTATATTGAAACTTCCTCTCGTCCTCACCGCTTAGTTCTTTACACACATAGAGGACGTACGGAATTTACTGCTAATCTTTTAGATATTTTAAAAAAAGAAAAACGGTTCTACCAATGTCATCGCTCCTTTGTTGTTAATCCAGCTAATGTCCATCAAGTGGATAAAGTAAATCATATCCTTCACTTCCAGAATGGTGCTACTTGTCTTATTTCCAGAGCAAAAATAAAAGGGTTAACAGAAGCCATTGCAGCCCTGCACCGGAGGGAATGATATGATGGTGCAATTATCATTGATTATCATAGACATGTTTTTATTGTTGTTTCTGTTTTCCTACATTAGTGGACAAAAATTAACAACTAGAACATATCTGATAGCAATTCTAACCAATTTACTTTATAGTATAATTTTTTCTTTTATTCCAAATAGTCTATTTTCTTATCTGATAGGTCCAACTTATTTTTTAATTTTTTCTTGGATTGTTGGAAAATCTTACAACAAAACATTAAAAATTTTTTACGGACTTTTTCCAATCACACTATGGAATTTAATTCAACGCTTGATTATTTTTTTCATATCTCCTTTATTTAGTTTTAGTGTAGAAAGCCTCAATAAAAGTTTTTTTGGTCCGATTGTCACATCAATTATGGCAACGCTGATAGTATTACTTTTTTTGCGTTTAATTCAATATAATTTTAAGACATTAAAATCTCAAAAAATTAATCACAACGATAAGAAAATTATCATCTTTGTAAATATCAGCATGATTGTTTATCATCTTATTGTTCAAGTTCTATCTTATTTAGAAAACGAGAGTAACATACAGACACTAAATTTTAGAGAAAGTTTAGTAGTTCTTTATCTTATCCTTTTTGTGAGTGTTGCCAATTATTTAGACCGTCATTTACGAGAGAGAATCCAAAATGATTTAATGCTTCAAAAAGATTTACAGTTAAAAAATATGGAAAACTACAGTCATCACATTGAAGAACTGTACACAGAAGTTCGGAATTTTCGGCATGATTACGAAAATATTTTAATGACCTTAAAATTAGGAATTGAACAAAATAATCTAAGTATTGTAAAGAATGTATATCATTCTGTTTTGAAAGATTCCAATAAGCGCTTTCGCAATCCCAAGTATGATATCGGACGGTTAGTCCATATCAAAAATGAAGCTTTAAAGAGCCTGCTAGCTGCTAAATTTGCACAAGCTCAAGAGCATAATGTAGCCGTTTCATTGGAGGTTCCAGAAGATATTTACCCGCAAGGAATGGAATTAGTTGACTTTATCACCATTGTCTCCATTTTGTGTGATAATGCTATTGAAGCTGCTGCTCCAACTATGACGATTGCTTATGTTTTGTCAGAAAACAAGCAGGTATTCTCCATTGAAAATACTATAAAAGAGGAACATATAGACATGTCCCGTATTTTTGATGCAGGAGTTAGTTCTAAAGGAGCTGGGCGAGGAATTGGATTATCAAATGTCTTAGCAATTCTGGATAGGTACCCAAATGTTTCTCTTACTAGCGCTAGTCAAAATTATCGTTTCCAGCATGTCCTTGAGATTCATCTGAATTAAAGAAAACCATTGCTGTAATATCAAGTACAGTAATGGTTTTTATGTTATCCTAAATCAGGTTGTCCAAGTTTGCCTAATTTATACTTTTTTAAATAAGGACTAAATAAGTCTTCCAACCAGCCACCACCGACGACTTGTTCGAGTTCTTGACTTGTAAGTGTATGAAAATGATCCAATGTTTGTTTTTTGTCCATAATAGGAACCTCCTTTTTGATATATTTATTATAATCCAACTGTTGAATAATGAATCGTTAAATCTTAAACGGTAGTGATTTCGTCCTAAACGGTCATTCGACATTGTTTAACAGTTTGTCTTTGTAGTAATCAAAGAATGATTTTTTCGCAATGACAATAGTTACTCTTCCTTGTAGACCATACTTGATAACTTGTCCATTGGACTTAGAAATTTTAGCTTTGGCAGTTACTTTAAAAAGGTTTCCTTGTTTTGTTTCAGTAGCGGAAGTATCAATTTTATTGATATTTCCGATAATGGTGATGGACTGCTTTCCAATTTTTTCTAAAGTTAAACGAGTGGTTTGTCCTTTTTTTAAATTTGTCATATAGGCTGAAGGTACATAATAAGTGATAAGGACTTCGTTTGTTTTGGTGATATCTGGATAGATTTGGGCAATTTCAGTTCCTTTAGGTAATAAGTTGTTCCCTTTTAACTTTTCACTAATATGCAGAACACCTGTTTCGGGAGCGACTAATCTATTGTTTTGAAGCTGTACATTTGCTTGATTCAATTGATTCTGTAAATCAGTGATTTGCGTTATAAGGGTTGCTAACTGTTGGTCAGCCGTTTGGATAAATTGTGTGCGGAGTACTTCGATTTTCGTAGAAAGACTATTGTCATAAGTCGCCGCAGTTCCAGTACCAGCTTTTTGAATCTTTAGATTCGCAATGGAAGAGTTTAAATTGGATATATTGGTATCAATTTGAGACAAATACTGATTTGTGAGGGAAGTATCTGGATTAGCTTGATACTGTTTCTTATACATGTTGAATGTTGTTTGATGTGGATTACTCTTGGGTAAATGTGAAGCATTCTCTGAGATGACCTGATGCAGTTCACGATAATCATTTATCTGTTTTGTTAAATCATTGATTTGCTGATCAATCGCAGCAATTGTGTTATGAGCCAAAGAAGCTTGTTTACTGACTTCGATATTGCTTTTTGAAATTCCTAATGATAGATCCTGTGATTGTTTGATAAAATTGTTAAAAGTATTAGCATAGCCAAATTCATCTTCACCCGAAAAAAGATTTATCCCTTGATGCAAACTCGATTTGAGTGTTTCTAAGCCAACTTTTTGTCGTTGATAAGTCGCAAGTTGAGTTTTAATAGCTGTTTGTTGAGAGACTTCCATATTTTTTACATATTGAATCAACAACTCTCCTTTTACGACTGCCTTATTTTCAGCTAAATGGTTAATCAAAATCGTATTATTGCTGCTTGATTGGATTATAGCAATGACTTTCGTTGGCGTAATTTCACCGATAGATTTGACAGTCACTTCCTTTTGACCAATAATGGAAAAAAGAACCAGAAATAGAACGAACAATACCAAAGGAAGAATAAGAACGGTCGCAAAGTTATGGTATCTTCGATGATAAAATTCTACACTTTTAAACAAATTGGGATTCATAATTCACTCCTTATTTATTAAATAAATGATGATAAAAGCCTTGTCTTTCCATCAATTCAGCGTGGGATCCAGTTTCAATAATCTGCCCTTTATCAAGAACAATCACTTGATTTGTCCGCTTTGAAATGCTGAGACGATGAGCAACAAAAATAATCGTTTTGTCTTTTAAGCCCATCAGATTGTCAATGACCTTTTTCTCAGTTAGAACATCCAATCCGCTCGTTGCCTCATCAAGAATAAGAATTGGTGACTTTGTTAAGAGGGCGCGTGCTAGAGCAATTCTTTGCTTTTGTCCACCTGATAGACCAGCTCCATCGGACAATTCTGTTTGATATCCCATAGGCATTTGTTCAATATCCGAACGAATTTCTGCAATTTCACAAGCGCGAATAATCTCTTCTTGAGAAAATATTTGATTCGTCCCTAATGTAAGGTTTTCTAAGATAGAACCACTAAAAATATAGGCTTGTTGTGGTAAATAATTGATATATTGACGAAGCGTCTTCTTATCAATCATTTTAAGATCATTTCCATTGAGACGGATTTGCCCTTTATAAGGCTCATAAAAATGAACCATCATTTTGGCAAGCGTTGTCTTTCCCGAACCACTGATACCGACTAAGCTCACCTTATCTCCTATTTTTATTGTTAAGTTAATATCCGATAACGTATCTCGTCCGAAGCCGTATTTATAGGAGACATTATGGAACGTAATATCACCAGTCAAGAAACCTTTCTCTATAAGTGTTTGCTTAGTTTTAAATTCAGACTCTACTAAATAAACTTCATTCAACCGCTTGTTGGCAACCTTAGCCGATTGCAGCTTAGTTTGCAGATTAATAATACTTTCAAGAGAATTTGTAAAATAAGAAAGTAGAGCCGTAAATGTGATGAGCTGCCCAATTGAGATTTTCTCAGATATAACTAAATGCGCACCGAGCCATAAAATAAGCACATTTAAAATTAATTGAAAGCCTTGTTTAAGAGTTGTTTGAAAAATAGAATATTTACTAAGCGTAAAAGATTTATCTAAATAATTTACAAATTCGCTGTCTATCTTTTGGTAACGACTTTCTTCGCTGGTTAAAGATTTTATCGTTTCAATGCCATTAATATCTTCGATAATAGCAGAATTTACCATGGAATTACTTTGCATGACGTCATGATTCATTTTTTCAAAAGGCTTTATAAAAGCAAAAATAATCACTGTATAGATAGGAATAGCAAGCAGAGTGAGGAAGAAAAGGTTGGTATTCTGTAATAATAGTACCCCTCCTACCATTATCAAAATAAAAAGGTCAAGAAAGAGTGAAAGTATTGTAGAAGCGAGAGCATCAATAATGGAATTAGCATCTGTAAAACGAGAAATAATCTCTCCAGTGCGTCTCGTAGCAAAAAAAGACATCGGTAATTCAAAAATGTGTCGAATATATGATAAAATTACATCGATGGTTAGTCGCTGACTAAGTATAATCAATAAGTAATCTCTGGAAAAACTCATCATTTGCTGCAAGATGTAAGTAATGATAAGCCCAATTGAAACGATTCCAAGAGTTGATTTCATCTGATTTGGAATGTATTCATCCAAAATCCCTTGCAGATAATATGAACTAACAATGTTGATGAGGGTCACAAGCAAACTAGCTAAGACAATATAAAAAATCAAAGAACGCTGTTTAAAGATGAGTGGTAAAAAGCTAGTAAGCCCATTTTTCTTATCCTTATGTGGTTTATAGCTAGGTTCTGGTGCTAAAAAAATAGCAACACCAGTCCATTCTGTTGCAAATGTTTCTTTTGAGATCTTGGTTATTTTTACACTTGGGTCAGGATCTCCAACTAGCAGACCTTTTTTCGTATTTTTATAGATAACATAATAATGTGGGAGTTTACCTTTTTTCTGAACATGAACGATAAAAGGATAGGGAATAGCTTCCATATCAAACAAGGACATATCCCCTTGAATCGGTCGTGTCTCAAAGCCTATTTCTTGTGCTGCTTGAATAATTCCAAGAGCCGTTGTCCCTTCTTTACTTGTCTTAGCAAGTTCTCTCAGATGTGCAAGAGAGTAGTCTGAACCATAGTATTTTGCAATGGAAGCAAGCGCAGCGACACCGCAATCTCTTGCATCTATTTGAGGAACAAATGTTTTCTTAACATTCACAACAATGATTTCCTTTCTAAAATAAACTCGGATTATTTTTTACGTAGCTAATAGTAGACACGTAATTTGAGATAAGCGTCTATTAAAACATAACTTATCATCATACTAAAAGCAGAGCCGGTTAGTAGTATACTTAATATGGGAATAGAATGGATAAATAGCTGAGTGACAAAAAAAAAAAGAATAAACAGTGCTGTGGCATTGCTATTTCCCCAATTTTGAAATTTTTCTAGTCGTAATAATGCAGTATTTGAAATATAAAATATTTTTTCTAAAATGAACATGTACACAGAAGAATTCCTTTCCTTTTTATACTCTGATTATCTCAAAATATTTCTGAAAAGCATTGTAAAAATCCCAAATGGTAGCTATAAGGTCCTGAATGGTTCAAAAAATACCGTTCAGGACCTATAATAGACCGTTCAGGATTTGCTCAGTTATCTTTCATTTGATATGGTAGGATATAAGTCAGGAGGAAACATAATGATTCAAATTCAACCTTTTTCGTTTATTAGCTCTATGTCGCTATATTTTATCGCTCTCTATCTTCGCACGATCCATCAATTATTTAAAATAAAGCTGCAATTGACGCATTCTGCACAAAGAACTTTTCGTCCAACTACTTATTTTGTGGTACAATCCAAATTTTTCTCATTTAAAGATGCCACCAAAAGAATTGAAACAATCCGAAAATACGATAAAAGAGGGAAAATTGTCCTTATTGGAGAACATATTGATTATGAACTGCTGTTTAGAAATCACTATCTTGTTTTCGGTGTCATTGATCGAACCAATGATCATTCTCTAAAATTTCTCAAGGAACAAATCTGGTTTTATTTGGCTGGAATTTATAAGTAATTCTTATGATATATGACAACAGAAAAAGACGAACCCTTTTCAGATTCGTCTTTTTCTATTTCGCTGCTTTGTACAATTCATCGACCTTATTCCAGTTGATAACTGAAAAGAAAGCTTTAATGTAGTCTGGGCGAACATTGCGATATTTCACATAGTAAGCATGCTCCCAAACATCAATTCCCAAAATAGGTGTTTTTCCTTCAGAGATTGGCGTATCTTGGTTAGCAGTTGACATCACTTCTAGCTTACCTTCTTTGTTTACCACTAGCCAAGCCCAGCCTGAACCAAAGCGAGTCGTTGCAGCTGTCGTAAAGGCTGTTTTGAAATCGTCAAATGAGCCAAAAGTTGCTTCAAGATCTGCTGCTAATTCTGCTGATGGTGCTGTTTCTTCTGATGTCATCAATTCCCAGAAAAGAGCATGGTTGAGATGACCACCACCATTATTGATTACTGCTTGACGGATATCGGTTGGAATAGTCTCAACATCAGCTAAAAGTCGCTCTAAATCCTCACCGATTTCAGGATGTTTTGCTAGCGCCGCATTTACATTATTTACATAAGTATTGTGGTGTTTGTCATGATGCAAGTGCATGGTTTCTTCATCAATATACGGTTCCAAAGCATCGTAAGCATAAGGTAGATCAGGTAAAATAATTGCCATTGGTTTTTCCCCTTTATCATTTTATATGAAAATGATAACGTAGACCCACAAAATTTTCAACTTATTTGCTTATAAGTTGTGGGTTACAATCTTTAATAAAGCTAAGTCAAATAAGTAATCTTTTTCGTAAACCCCTGATTTAATCTGATAATCTGTTTCAATCAAGCAGTAGAGAGACTTTTGTAAAATTTCCAAGGATAATGAGCGGACATCGCGCAAGGCATATTTAATTTGATAAGGATTCACCTTTCGTCCTAAATAACCAGACAAATCTGCTACAATCTGACTTTCATTACGTCCATTTTCAAAGAGGATTTTCACTTGTGCAAATATACGAAACTGGCCCAACATAATCGCAATCAGCTTGATTTCATCTTCACCTTGCAAGGTCAAATCTCGTACCAAACTTCTCGCTGCGTCCACCTTTTGATGCAAAATCATCTGGGTAAGATCAAAAATATTATCTTGTAAAGTTTTTGGAATTGCTTCAGCAATGTCCTCGCTTGTAATGATGCCATCTTTTTTATAATCCTTTAAAAAAGCTAAGTTTTTACTAATTTCACTAAAATCGAAACCAGATTTAATAAGCAATTCTTCTAAAACTTGCGAACGAAGTTCTAACCCCTGTTCTTGAACTTGCTTACTAAAATAGGTGCGTAAGTCTTGTTCTTTGGGCTCACTTGCTTCAAAAATTTTACCATCTCGCTTGAGCAATTTTACAATTCGCCGTTTACTGTCTAACTTTCCTTCTGCAAAAATGACTAATTTTGTCGTATCTGCAGGATTTTCTAAATATTGCTCAAAAGATTTTAATTCATCATCTGTCAAATAGCGCTTTTTAGCCGTTGTTATATCTAAAAAATGATCTAAAATAACGATTTTCTCTTCGGAAAAGAAGGGCAAACTCACTAAATCGATCTCCACATCTGGATAAGCAGCTTCTTTCATATCGAAATAAGCTACATTTAAATCTGCAACATCATATTGAATTTGATGCAAAAATTGTGATTTCATCCATTCAAATTGTCCTGTATCATCACCAGTCAAAATCGTCAAACTAGGTAGATTTGTCAGATTTACAGCTTTGCACTCTTCAATCGCTAACACCATGATCTCCTTTTATAAATTTACGTTTCTCTCTTCACGTGTTGTTTATTCTATTAAATTAAATACCTTTATAAATCTCAACTAAGTGCTGAACTTTAACAAGAATTTGCTGTTTTTTCAACTCTCGAGCTCCCTTACGACGAGAGGTTGGTGGAATGATTTCATCCAAATCTGTTCCACTATTTTCCGCATATCCACGTTGAATCGCTCGATCAATGAATAATTGATAGCCATCTACTAGCTTTTCAGACTCAGCCAACTCATGGATAGCTCTTGCCTTACACTCCTTACCATAAGCATAAAAAGCATTGATAATCCCATCATGGTCTTTCAATTTTTGTAGATCAGCATTATTGATAAAGCCCATAACCAAATCTTCCTTAGCACGAATATCAATACTGGAGCGAATCACACGGCTAACTTCAGCCTTCAAATCTTCTTTAGACTCAGAATTCTTCGATTTCTCAACAATCAATGCAAGGATATAATCCAGATTAATCTCATCTGTTTTTAAGAGTTCCATTTCAAATTCAACATCTGAAAGGTCAACCTCTAAATCTTTGCTCTTTTCATAGTTTTTAAGGTTTAAGAATTCATCTCGAATTTCCACATAGGCGCTCTTCAAATCTTGAAGATAACCTTCAGAGATAGGCTTGTCTATCTCTTGGAATTCATCATAATTTCTGAGAACATTATCAAGCTTCAGCAATTCACCAAATAGCTTAACAAACTCTTTTTTATCATGCTCTTTTTCAATTTCTTGTGGATTCGGGAATTTCTCAAGAATTTCCTGACAGACTGCTGTATATCCTTTGACCTCGATACCAGTTACCTGATCCACAAAACCATCCATGTATTCACTAAAGCTTTTTTCTAAGATGATGTCAAGCTTATTAGTATCACCAAATGTTTTTATGGCTTCTTGCGTAGCCTTTTCTAAATCACGGAAACAAACAATATTCCCAAAAGGTTTAACCTTGTTAAAAATCCGATTGGTTCTAGAAAAAGCCTGAATCAAGCCATGATAACGTAGGTTTTTATCGACAAAGAGAGTATTCATAGTCGGAGCATCAAATCCTGTCAAAAACATTCCTACTACAATCAGTAGATCCACTTCCTTGGACTTAACTCGTTTAGAAAGGTCACGATAGTAATTTTGAAACTCTTTCCCATCGGTTGAGAAGTTGGTCTTGAACATTTGATTATAGTCGTCAATTGCTCTAGAAAGGAACTCTTTAGAAGATAGAGGCATAGCTGTATCTTGAGGTTCTAGATCTTCCTCTTGAATTTCACCATAAGCTGACTGTTCTTCGTTTGGCGCAAAGCTAAAGATGGTTGCGATTTTCAATCGTTTAGCTTCTGGTAATACCGCCTGTTGCCGTTGGAGTTCTTCATAGTATAGTTTTGCTGCTTCAATACTTTGTACAGCCAACATAGCGTTAAATCCTGCTAGTTGTTTTTGTTTATGGGTATAGTATTGATTTCGGTGTGTTTTTGTATTATACACTCGAAGCAAGTATTCTGTGATGGTTGCTATCCGCTCTGGGTGTAGGAGAAGTTTTTTCTCCATCTTTTTGAGTTTCTTCTCATCAATCTCTCGGCCAACTGCTTCCTCCGCTTCTCTGTACTTATTGATTTCAGGCTTGATGTAGTTGTAATCGACCTTAAACTTCAATACTTTTTTATCTCGAATAGCATCCGTGATAACGTAATTATGAAGTTGTTCTCCAAAAACTTCTTGTGTCGTTTCACCCGTCAAGCTATTTTCTGAGAAGATTGGTGTCCCTGTAAATCCAAATAAGGCATACTGTTTAAAAGCTTTTTTGATGCGCTTCTGTGCTTTACCAAACTGAGAACGGTGGCATTCGTCAAAGATCAAAATACATTTCTTATCATAGATTTCATGATTTGGATTTGCAATGATAAACTTATTTAATTTTTGAATGGTCGTCACAACAATTCGATCATCATTTTCTTCGATACTACGTTGGAGTTCTTTTGTATTATTGCTACCATTGACTGAATTTGGTTGGAATTTTTGATATTCCTTCATGGTTTGATAGTCTAAGTCTTTTCTATCTACGACGAATATCACTTTGTCAATATAGTCCAACTCTGTCGCCAAACGAGCAGTCTTAAAGCTGGTCAAGGTTTTCCCTGAACCCGTCGTATGCCAGATATAGCCACAGGCATTTATAGTGCCAAAGTTCTTCATTTCATTAGATGAATGAATCTTGCGCAAAATACTCTCAGTAGCTGCTATCTGATAAGGGCGCATGATAAGCAAGGTATTGTCAGCATCAAAAACACAATACTTGGTCAAGACTTCCAAGAGGACTCGCTTGCTCAAGAAAGTGACCGTAAAGTCTTCTAGATCGTGAATTGTTTTATTCTTGCGGTCTGCCCATTCACAAGTAAATTCATAGTGATTTTTATTTTGAGCCGTCGTATTGGCGAAGTAACGTGTATAAGTTCCATTGGAAATAACAAAGATCTGAATGTATTTGTATAAAGAATTCTCGCTATTGAAGCTTTCCTTGCTATAACGGTGAACCTGATTAAAGGCTTCTTGCAGACTAACTCCACGCTTCTTCAATTCAATCTGAACTAGAGGAAGCCCGTTTACTAGGATGGTCACATCATAACGGTTGATATGGCTACCCACTTGGGTTACTTGGTTAATGACCTGCATGCTGTTATTGTGGATATTTTTCTTATCAAGGATGAAAATATTTTTAATCCGTCCATCATCAAAGACAAAGTCGTAAATATGATTTTCTTGGATTTTTCGAGTTTTTTCAACTAGCCCTTCATTAGGACAATCCAGATATTCCACCACAAAGCGATTCCAATCAGCATCCGAAAAAGTCACCTTATTGAGCTTTTCAATCTGAACCTTAGCATTTGCTAAGAGTTCGGTAGGTGTGTGAATATCTAAACGTTCGTAGTTAAGATGATGTACCAAATCAGAAATCAACTGATTTTCCAAATCAGCCTCAGACTGAAATTCTCTATCTGTATGATACTCTGGTTGATACTCAGCCAAGAGAATCCCTTCATTTGTTTGCGCAATTACTTCATGTACTTTTGAATAATCAACCATAGTATGCTTCCTTTTATTGTATTAATTGAGATTCTTTCTCAAGATGATTGAAGATATTTATCTAGTAAAGTTTAATAATTGTTCTCTCCAGTATTCATACTGCTTCTGTCTCTGTTCTATTTCTTTAGGAAGACCCTCAGAAAGAGAGTGAGTTAAGATGTTGAATTTATCAAGTATAGAGACGATTCTTTCTTGTTCCCCGAAGGATGGTAAATAGAATGTTACTTTATCAATTGCGTCCTTAGATAATCTTGGAATGCTTGCCTTTCGAACTTGTGATTTGAGTTTATCTTGCTTACTTAACAAGACATAATACATAAATTTATCAGAAATATCTTCTGATGTCTCTAATGTATAAACATCATCTGCCGCCCAAAAGTCTGTATCACTATATCCAATTTCACCGGCTGCTCCTGCACAAATCACAAAGCTGGTTTCTTTTACCCTGTTTGATTGTTCAAAGTATCCTAAGGGTGTCAAGCTGTTTTGATAAACTGGGAAACTTCCTGCAGCAGTTAATTGTTTTTTAACAAGGCGTTTCCCACGTTGTAAATTGACAACTTGTCCCAACTCCACTCGAATTGGACCAAATACCCAGTTCAATAGCTTAATTAGGTCAGATTGTGCCCATGCCACTGTCCACTGTCCACTGTCAGGATACACGCCTTCGGCGGTGAATGTCAAGAGTTTTTCTCTAAAAAATTCGTACTGTTTTTGACGCAGTTCAATCTCCTTGGGCAGTCCAATATTTAAGTCGTTACAAACCGTATCAAAGTTGTCTAAAACTTGAACAATGCGGGACTGGATTTCGAGAGAGGGAACTGGGATTCTTGTTTTTTCTATATTTCCATTATAAAGCCTACTGATTGTCCCACCATCTGAAACTTTCCAAGGATTCATCTGATAAAAATAATATAGGTAGCGATTTAGAACTTGGCTCTCATCATGATCAAGCCAAACAATGTTAGAATCTTGAAAATAAGAATCCTCACCATTAAATACAACCGTTCGACCAATAGTGCCAGACGCCGAAATTAAAACATCTCCCAATTTAGGATAAGAAAACCTTAATTTATAGTCCTCAAATAATTCTCTAGAAATATAAGAAGTTGCAACTCTACCAAATGTCCCAATTTTATAAAAAGGAACCTCACCATCATCCGAAGTTTGATTTTTTAAGATTCTCCTACACATCGAAACTTTACCAATATCTCCCAGCGTCTTCCACTCAACCTGATAAACCTCATCTTCAAACGATAAAAGCTTATCTCGATAAAAAGAATATTGCTTCTTACGTGAGGTCAATTCTGAGGTCAATTCTGTAACATACTCAGTCATTTTGTCAAGTATTTGCACAATTTTTTCTTGAATTTCTAGTGGTGGGATAGGAATAGGAAATGATTTTAAAGTTGAAATAACAATGTAAGACATAGCCGCCTTATTTGTATTATTCTCTAAATAATATTTGAGTCCCTGTTTGATAATGTGTAGCAAAAATCTAGCTTTCACATTATGTGAGAAATTTGTCAAAACATATGTTCTTTGATATGCTTCAAATTTCCCTGAATAATACTTAACATCTCCAACATTTGCATTTCCAGCAATCAATAATGCCTCTGTATTCCACCGAAAAGAATTTATTCGACTTATTTCTTTTGCTGTTGTAAAAAAAAGATACTTCCCATCTTCAACAGACTCATTGGCATTCAATTTGCCTGTTTCTATTTCACACACTTCCCCCAACTCTTTCCACTCAACGGGACAGTTTTGGATTTCTTCTAGGATGTTCATCACTTACCTCCTTCCTTGGCTAGATTTTCAATGCTTTTGATTTCCTTGAGGTAATCTTTTTCAACTTGACTAAGGGTCTTGGCTTGGCAGCTCTTATATTCCTTATCTACCTTCTGCTTCATTTGTTCACGAGAGATAGAACCACTGTTATCCAGCAAGTCTTCTCCAGTAGCTAGAAGGATACGATCCACATGCGTCACCCAATCAGCCATGGTCATGACTTCTTCTCGCTCAGCCTGCCTTTCAGCAAAGTCTAGGTATCCTGATACAAGCTGATTAAGCCCACGTAGTTCCTTTTCTGTCAGATAGTTCTTGGCAACTTTTGCTTCGGATAAAGTAGGAAGGTCTCCCTTAAAAGTGGTCAAGCCCATAAACTCCTTTTCGCTATCGATACGGTTATAGATGAGTTCACTCGCAGTATTGTGGTGAATGGCATAATGCATCTTGTTTTGAACCGTCGCAAAGAATTTCTTTGCCTCTGGTGCATTTGCATTATAATCGCTTGATGTCGCGAAAAGATCCAAAACCTGACGGTAAAAGACTTTTTCACTCGAGCGAATGTCTCGGATTCTTTCCAGGAGTTCTTTAAAGTAAGAGCCCCCACCCAAGTTTTTCAAACGCTCATCATCCATAGCAAAGCCCTTGATCAGATACTCTTTCAAGACTGTCGAAGCATAGTGTCTGAACTGGATTCCACGAGGGGAGCGCACACGATAGCCAATTGCCAAAATCATATCGAGATTATAGTAGGCAACATTTCGCTGAACACTTCTATTACCTTCATTTTGAACTGTCAACTTATAGTTGACAGTTGCCTCTTCCGCTAATTCACCATCATCAAAAATAGCCTTGATATGTTTACTAATGTTTTGCTTGGAAGTTTGAAAGAGCTCAGCTAGTTCTTGTTGGGTCAGCCAGACCGTTCCATTATCCAAGTGAAGCTCAATAGCGGACTCACCGTCATCAGTTCTATAGAGAATCACATCATTTGTCATGGCTAAGTTCCTCTACAATCTTATCTATCTCTGCACGCAAGTGGTCAATCTTAGCAACAGTCTCAGCGATTTCTTTATTGAGCACATCAATATCAATCTTCTCACGAGTATCTTCTTGTTCGACATAGGTTGAGACGGAAAGATTGTAATCCTGCTCTGATCCAATCACCTCATTATCAACAAGAGCTGCTTTATAGTCCACACTTTGATAATTAGAGAATAATTCGACAATATGTTCGATATTGCTATCGGTCAAGACATTGTTATTGGTCTCTTTTTTAAATTCTTTACTAGCATCGATAAAAAGCGTCTTGTTTTCCAGTTTATTTTTCGCCAGAACCAAGATTGTCGTTGCGATAGAGGTTCCAAAGAATAGATTATCTGGAAGGGCAATAACCGCTTCAACAAAGTTGTTATCTACTAGATACTGACGAATGGTCTTTTCAGCACCTCCACGATAGAAAATGCCTGGGAAACAAACAATAGCTGCTCGACCTTTATTAGACAAGTGGTTGAGACTATGCATGATAAAGGCAAAGTCGGCTTTTGATTTGGGAGCCAGCTTACCTGCTGGAGCGAAACGGTCATCGTTTATCAGAGTTGGGTCTCCATCTCCCACCCATTTGACAGAGTATGGAGGGTTAGAAACGATAGCATCAAAAGACTTTTCTTCTAAATGTTGAGGATTTAAAAGGGTATCTCCTCGCTTAATATCAAAGTTATTGTAGTTAATATTGTGCAGGAACATATTCATCCGAGCCAAGTTATAGTTGGTCATATTGATTTCTTGACCAAAGAAACCATCCTCTAAGATATGTTCTTCGTATTGTTTTTTCATCTGAAGGAGGAGCGATCCTGAACCACATGTTGGGTCATAGACCTTGTTAATCTTGTCCTTACCAACCATGACTAGCTGTGCCAGTAATTTAGAAACTGTCTGAGGTGTGAAAAATTCACCACCACTTTTACCAGCATTACTAGCATAGTTGGAAATCAAGAACTCATAGGCATCTCCAAAGGCATCAATGTCATTTTCCTCAAAGTTGCCAAAATTAATGCTATTGATACCATTTAGAATGTCAGAGAGGCGCTTATTTTTTTCTGGTACAGTCCCACCAAGGATATTGCTTCGTGTATCCAAATTATCAAACAAGCCTTTGATATCGTCCTCTGATTTAAAACCAATCGCTGACTTCTCAATAGATTGGAAAATATTGGCCAATTCTTCGTTTAAATTTTCATTTTGTGAAGCATTCTTGACCACATTTTCAAATAGTTGACTAGGAAGGATAAAGAATCCCTTATCCTCAACTGTTCCAGGTCGGAAATCCTCTTCTGCTTCTTCATTTGCTAAGTCAGCATAGCGAAAGTCCAAATCACCTGCTTCATGTTCAGCATGGTCAAAGTAGTTTGCCATGTGTTCTGAAATAAAACGGTAGAAAAGGATTCCCAGTATATACTGTTTGAAATCCCATCCATCCACAGCTCCACGTACATCGTCAGCAATCGCCCAGATTTTACGGTGTAATTCTGCTCTCTGACTAGCTTCTGTATTATGTATTGACATATTCATTCCTTCATTTTCTTACTACTCTCTATTGTACAAAAAACAAATGCTTGTTTCAATTGACAACAAGCATTTTCTTTTTAAATCAACTCTGTCCCTGTCCCATTCTGCTTGATTTTGCCAGCTTTCATCAGACCGCCTAAAGCTTTTTTAAACTGTCCTTTGGAAATGCCAAAGGTAGTCTTTATATCCTCTGGGGACGACTTATCATTCAAAGTCATAAAGCCTCCTTGACTTTCTAGATATGTCAGAATCATTTGAGCATCATTTTCCAGCATCTCAAAAGAGCGAGGTTTGAGTGAAAGATTGAGGGTACGATCAACTTCCCGAAAGCCAATCACCCGCACATCTAGCACTTGACCGAGACGTGGCTCGGTATAACGTTCGCTGGGGTGGATAAAGCCCAGCATATTATTCTCCGGCAGATAAACAAAGGTGCCAGAGAGTTTGAGTCGATAAACAATGGCTGGCCAATTTTGATTTTGCATATTATTGTATGCAGGACGCGCTAAGCGCTGAAAATCCTCCTGATAGGCCAAAAGTCCCCAGATTCGGTCTTTTTTATCGACATCTAGGCGAATATAAAGCTGATCCCCTTTTTTTGGCCAGAGTTCTTTTATCTCCGGCAAGATGTCCAGCGACACTACGATTTGCTTATCCGGAAGTCCTGTGTCGACAAAGACCCCCAGATCTTTGCGAACTTCTGTTACCATCCCCCAACCAAAAGTCGTCTGAGTTGCTGTGACTTCGAGAGTCGTCAGGCGAAGTCTCTGTTTCATATCACTATAGACAAAACCTTTGACCGTTTCTCCTAGCTGATACTCACCTTCTTCTTTAGCTAAAGCATAAGTCTGACCATCCTTTTGAACAAAGTAAAAGCGATCGTTTTCATCGGTTACTAGACCTGTTATAAATGTTGCAAGATTTGTATTCATTTTTCTCTTTCTACCATTTAAAGGAGCATTGCTTCAGCTCCCTTTCAAAAGAAACTCAGCTAGCCAAACTAACTGAGTTTTAGTTTTTCATTTTCAATCATGGAAAGAAACATCACACTTCAAGCAATTCTTTTTCCTTAGTAGAAGTCATTTCATCGATGTGTTTAACAGCGTCATCTGTCACTTTTTGAATGTCTTTTTCAAGACCTTTCAGTTCATCTTCAGTAATTTCCTTTGCTTTTTCTTGCTTTTTCGCTTCATCCATAGCATCACGGCGGATATTCCGGATAGCAATCTTAGCATTCTCTCCAACTTTTTTTACTTCTTTAGCCAAATCACGACGAGTCTCTTCCGTCAAAGCAGGAATGACGAGGCGGATAACAGAACCATCACTAGCAGGTGTAATACCCAGATCAGAAGCATTCAAAGCACGTTCAATATCTTTGATAGATGATTTATCAAAAGGTGTTACCAATAACACACGCGCTTCTGGAATTGTGATAGAAGCAATTTGATTGAGCGGAGTTTCCACTCCATAGTATTCTACTGTAATGCGATCTAAAAGACTAGCATTCGCACGCCCAGCACGAATACTACCAAATTCACGCGCTAAACTTTGATGTGATTGGGTCATTCTTTCTTTCGCTTTTTCTACAATTGCATTTGCCATAACTTAATCCTCTTCTTTTTCTACATTATTTGAAACAGTTGTTCCGATTTGTTCTCCGAAAACAACCCGTTTAATATTACCAGATTCGTTCATATTGAACACAACAAGATCAATATCATTGTCCATTGAAAGGGTAGAAGCTGTTGAATCCATAATCCGCAATCCTTTGTTAATCACATCACGGTGAGTCAATTCATCAAACTTCACAGCTGTCTTATCTTTCTTTGGATCTGCATTATAGACCCCATCAACACCGTTTTTCGCCATAAGAATCGCATCAGCTTCAATCTCGGCCGCACGAAGGGCAGCTGTTGTATCCGTTGAGAAATAAGGTGAGCCAACACCGGCACCAAAAATGACGATACGACCTTTTTCCAGATGGCGAAGTGCTCGTCCACGAATGTAAGGTTCTGCCACTTGCTGCATTGCAATCGCAGTTTGGACACGAGTATCCACACCTACTTGTTGCAATGAATCAGCCATCACCAAAGCATTCATAACGGTCCCAAGCATTCCAGTATAGTCAGCCTGCACACGATCCATTCCTGCTTCTGCCGCAGGCTCTCCACGCCAGAGATTCCCACCACCGATAACAAGGGCGATTTCAATACCCAAATCATGCACTTCCTTGATTTCCTCTGCCATTTTTTGAACGGTTGAAATGTTAATTCCTATCCCTTTCTCACCAGCAAGAGCTTCACCTGATAACTTGATTAAAATACGTTTATATTTCGGGACTACCATTTTTACTCTCCTTATTTTATCTGTACTATTTTACCATAATTTCTAATTTTTATATAGTCCTATTTTTTAAAATATCAAAATTAACAAAAGAAATTTAGTTTTTTGACTGACTCCTACTTCAATAATGTATGTAGCATATCCTTTTTTCTCTTAATAGATTAATTGATTTATTCCAAAAATGTTGTTGCTTTTATCTGCTATTTTTATCAGTCTGATAAACTCCATTTAAATATGAGTTATTCATAAAAAACCCTATCCATCGATAGAGTTTTTATTCTTAAATTAAAGCGAGTTGACATCAACCTTAATACCTACACCTTGAGTAGTAGTGATAGTAAGATTTGTCATGTATGTTCCTTTTACAGTAGCTGGTTTTGCTTTGGCAATCACATCGTGGAATGCTTTAAAGTTTTCAACCAACTTGTCAGCTTCAAATGAAACTTTACCAATAATAGCTTGTACGTTACCTGCACGGTCTGCGCGGTAAGTAATCTTACCCCCCTTAGACTCTTCAACTGCTTTTGCAACGTCCATTGTTACAGTACCAGTTTTAGGGTTTGGCATCAGGTTACGAGGACCAAGGACACGTCCAAGGCGACCTACAAGTGCCATCATGTCAGGTGTAGCGATTACTACGTCAAAGTCCAACCAGCCGTCATTGATTTTTGCAACAAGATCATCTTCACCAACAAAGTCTGCACCAGCAGCTTTTGCTTCTTCTGCTTTTGCACCGCGTGCGAACACAAGCACACGCTGAGTTTTACCAGTTCCGTTTGGAAGAACCATTGCACCACGGATTTGTTGATCCGCTTTTTTTACATCAATGTTCAAGTTATAAGCAACTTCTACAGTTGCGTCAAATTTTGCAAAGTTTGTTTCTTTTGCAAGTGCTACAGCTTCTTCTACACTGTATGCTTTTGTGCTGTCGATTTTTTCAAGAGCAGCACGAAGTTGTTTGCTTTTTTTAGCCATTTTCTATTCTCCTTGTAAGTGGTTCAATCGATTTTCATCTCCCACGTCCTTCTCGTCTGATGAAGTCTTGCGGGTTTGGGTGTTATTGATTAGTCAACAACAGTGAATCCCATAGAACGAGCAGTACCTTCGATCATACGCATTGCAGACTCAAGGTTTGCAGCGTTCAAATCTGGCATCTTCGTTTCAGCAATTTCTTGTACTTGTGCACGAGTAACTGTTGCAACTTTCGTTTTATTAGGTGTACCTGATCCTTTTTCGACACCAGCAGCTTTTTTCAAAAGAACAGCAGCTGGTGGAGTCTTTGTAACGAAAGTAAATGATTTGTCTTCGTATACAGAGATAACAACTGGAATAATCATGCCAGCTTGATCAGCTGTGCGAGCGTTGAACTCTTTTGTGAATCCCATGATATTGATACCGGCTTGACCAAGCGCAGGACCAACTGGTGGAGCTGGAGTAGCTTTACCAGCAGGGATTTGCAATTTTACAAGTTTTTCGACTTTTTTAGCCATTTTTAAATCCTCCTTTGTGGTTTTGGCGGTAACGTAATATTTTTACCTCCCACAAGTATGCTTATGCATACTTTTCTATTATACACTAAAGCTGCTAAATTGCAAGAAAAAACACGAAAAATTTTTCTATCTTTCTCCAGTTTTTATGGTAAAATAAACTTATGACATTATTAAAAATAGCTTCTGTTTTATTTATCTTTTTAACTATTATTTTAACTATTATTATCACCAAATTATTTCGTCTGAAACAATTTGGCTTAAATTTTGCAGATTTGGCCTTTCCACTTCTCGTGCTAGAATTCTATGTCATCTCAGATAAAGCTTTCTATCACAGCTTATTGCCAGAGCTGACTTTAGCGCTCTCTACCTTAGCAATTGCTATTACCGTTTATTTTCTTAGAGTTAAACGCAGTTTTTACTATCCCAGATTTTTTAAATTCTTCTGGCGAGCTGGTTTTATTTTGACCTGCTTTCTATATCTCGCTATGGTGATTGGTTTGTTTTTATCAAAATGAAAAAATATCGGAAGTTTTAGATTTCCGATATTTTTTTTGCTGCTTGATATCTGTTCAACCATTGATCACATGTAGCAAATAATCGATTACTAATATATTGAAAGAATCTCATTAGCGATTCTAACATTAAAGAGAGAATGATTGTGAGGATAATGGTGATAGGTGAGATTTTAGATAAAGAAAAGATAGAGTGAAATAATAATCCTGAAACTATTAACCCAATAATATTAAAAAGTACTATCGTCGTTTTCATTCGATTAAGTGGCTGGATTAGTTTTATGATAATAATAAAACCAACTACGGCTAACAAGATAACTGATGAAGTTGCAACTTCTTGCGTAGATAATCGAAAAATTCGACCGCACACCATGACAATCAAAACGGCTAGCAAATCAACAAGCGCTGCCGGTATAGCATTCTGCAAAACTGTTCTAATAAAACGCCCTCGAATGCGTTGTTTATTCGGTTCCAGAGCTAACATAAATCCCGGAATTCCAATCGTAAATGCACTAATCAAAGAAATTTGGGAAGCTTGTAATGGATAAGTAAAAGCAAACAAGCTAGATAAAATAGCTAGCGAAATGGAAAAAATATTTTTTACAAGAAATAAGCTAGCAGAGCGTTGAATGTTATTGACAACTCTGCGTCCCTCTGTCACAATGTGGGGCATATGTGAAAAATCAGAATCCAGCAGAACAACTTGTGCAATTTGCTTAGTAGCATTATTGCCAGATTCCATAGCAATGCTGCAATCTGCTGTCTTCATCGCTAAGATATCATTTACACCATCCCCTGTCATGGCGACTTTGTGCTGATTGGCTTGAAGCGCTTGAACAAATTTTTGTTTCTGTTGAGGAGTTACTCGACCAAAGATAGTATATTTTTCAACTGCTTGAGTGATTTTTTCATCAGTATCTAACGTTTGTGCATCTATATAATTATCTGCATGAGGAATCTCTGCTTTGGCAGCAACTGCCGCAACTGTGACAGGATTATCTCCTGAGATAACTTTAACTTCCACACCTTGAACATTAAAATATGAAAATGTTTCAGCCGCATTTTCTCGAATTGGATTTTCCAAAAGGATAAATAATAGTGGTGCTATCGTTTGAGTTAACTCACCTGTAAATGGTTGTTCTTTTGACTCAGCAAAAACAAGAACCCGCGTTCCACTTTCTGCATACTTTTGGATATAGCTGCGATATTCTTCCAGTTTTTCTTTTAATACAAATTCTGGAGCTCCTAAAATAAAGGTTCCCTCGTTAAAGCAAATGGCACCAAATTTGTTTTTTGAGCTAAACGGAAAGGTTGACAATACAGCCCAAGACTCTTTTGCTATTTCTGACACAAAAAAGTTTCGAATCGCTGCAATCGTTTCATTCTCATCTGGACTTGCAGCGAGATATTGTTTAAGGGCTTCGCGTGAGGTATTTTCGTTTTGATGGACAGAAAAAATTTGTGTGACCTTCATCGTATTTTCCGTAATGGTCCCAGTCTTATCTACACACAAAACATCCACACGAGAAAGAGACTCTATCCCTTTCATGCTATTTAACAAAACTTTCTGTCTCGCCAGACTAACCGCTCCTAAAGCTAAGGCTAAAGTCATCAACAGGTAGAGACCTTCTGGAATCATACCAATAATCGCCCCTACTGTCGAGACAATACTAACCTGAAAACTTTCATGATTGGTCACATAGCTTTGGAAAAATAAGATGAGTCCCAAAGGAATAATCAAAAATCCAATCGCCTTGACCAGATTATTGACAGAATGAACCATTTCAGATTCTTCTTTTCCAGATACTTCCTTAGCTTTCAACGTTAGTTGATTGATGTAAGAATCATCGCCTACTTTTTCTAAACGAGCATAAGCCTTGCCAGATACGACAAAACTACCTGACATGATGGTGTCATTTTCTTTCTTTACAATTTCGTCAGCCTCACCAGTTAATTGTGCTTCATTGACCCTCAAACCACCTGATACAAGGCAAGCGTCTGCATAAATTTGATCGCCTGCGGAAAAAAGAACGAGATCATCTTGTACTAGATCTTTCGTGTCTAGCTGAACTTCTCTTCCGTCTCGCATGGCAATTGCCGTATTGTGATGAAGCAACTGCATTTTACTCAATATTTTTCTAGCTCTTAATTCCTGAACAATTCCAATCAAAGAATTAATAATAACAATAGGTAAAAAAAGTAAATTATTCCATGATTGTACAATAACTAGCAACACAGCAAGGACAAAAAATATAAAATTAAAATAAGTAAACACATTCGACTGAATGATTTGCCAAGTTGTTTTTTCCGTGCTAACCGTTACTTCGTTGACCAAGCCTTTTTGGACGCGTGCTTTAACTTCTTTTTGACTAAGCCCTGTAAGTATCTCTTTTGACATATAGCCTCCATTTACAAGTCATGGTCTAATTTTATCAAAAAAGTCGAGTTTAAACCGTAGAAAAGTTACAGAATTGAAAAACATGAGATTTTCCATACTTTTTCTACAGAACTTTTGAAAGTTGATGAAAAGAAGCGATTCTACAACAAAAATGACTTTTTTCATAAGAACATTTGTTTCAATCAAACAAATTAGAAAATCTTCTTATCTCAACCTCAAGGAGTATAAACTTTTCAATAGCACAGTCCATTTTTAGTTGTTCAATAACACTTTTCTTGGCTTGGTTCCTTCTGCTGGTCCGATAACACCAGCAGCTTCTAGCTCTTCCATAAGCCGAGTTGCACGATTAAATCCGACAGACAATCGACGTTGGAGCATTGAAGCACTGGCCTTTTGAGTTTCTATAACTAAAGCCTTGGCTTCTTCAAAGAGTGGATCTCCTTGTTCATTCTCGCTACCTGAATCCATATCATTTTCAGATACTTCTCCCGGGTCAAAATTATCATCATAATCAGCTTCTGCCTGATTCTTGACAAAGGTTACAATGCGCTCTACATCTTCATCAGAAATGAACGATCCTTGCAGACGAACAGGATGATTTTCATCAATCGGCTTAAAGAGCATATCCCCACGTCCCAAGAGTTTCTCAGCGCCGTTTTCATCTAGAATCGTTCGACTATCGGTTCCGCTAGAGACAGCAAAAGCAATTCGTGACGGAACATTGGCCTTGATGAGTCCAGAAATAACATCAACTGACGGACGTTGGGTAGCTAAAATCATATGAATCCCAGCTGCTCGTGCCTTTTGCCCTAAGCGAATAATGGCATCTTCCACTTCTTTGCTAGCTACCATCATGAGGTCTGCCAACTCGTCCACAATGACCACAATCAAAGGAAGAGGAATTTGTTTATATTCCGGTTGACTTGCATTGTATTCAGCTACCTTAGCATTGTATCCTGCAATATTGCGAGCACCGACCTTAGAAAAGAGCTCATAACGATTTTCCATTTCATCTACCACTTTTTGCAGTGCTCGACTCGCCTTGCGAGGGTTAGTCACAACGGGGATAAGCAAGTGAGGAATATCATTATAAACAGACAATTCAACCATTTTAGGATCGACCATCATGAACTTGACTTCATCTGGTCGTGCTTTCATGAGAATACTAGCAATAATGCCGTTGACTGCAACAGATTTCCCTGAACCAGTCGATCCTGCTACTAGCAAGTGAGGCATTTTTGCCAAATCAAACGTCCGAACAGATCCATTGACGGCTTTTCCTAGAGGAATTTCGAGTAATTTCTTATCATCTGTCTTAGACTGTTCCCAGAGTTCACGGAAAGTGACCATCGCAATCTCTGAGTTTGGTACTTCAATTCCGACCAGAGATTTACCTGGAATGGGTGCCTCAATCCGCACATCTTTAGCGGCCAAAGCCAAAGCTAAATCGTCAGAAAGATTGGAAATACGATTAACCCGCACGCCGACAGCTGGTTTAACTTCATACTTAGTCACAGATGGTCCGATTTCAGCTCGTTCAACAGTAGCACGAATACCAAAGCTAGCAAAGGTTTCTTCTAAAATCTTGATATTTCCGCGGACAATTTTCTTTTCTTTTGATTGATTTTTAGGCTTATCAGGCGCAAACAAATTGATCGTTGGCAGTTTGTAATCGAAACTTTCTTTAGGAGTGAAATTCACTTCCACATCTTCATCTATATCATCTTGCTGATCTTCTTCGTGTGATTTCTCAGTTATATCCTCATCATAATCGTAGATTTCCGGTTCTCCCTCTTCAAATTGAATCGGAGTATGCGCCAAAACATCATCATTTAAAATTTCTCCCATTTCAGGATCAATTTGAGATTCATCTTGCTCCATCTGAATAGCATTCATTGTTTCCTGTGCAGCTTTTTCTTCTTTCTCCACAAATCGTTGTTGGCGCTTCGCTTCCCGCTTTTCATTCCATGTATGATAAACTTCACTTAATTTTTCAAAAATATCATAAATTGAATATGGACTGATAAGAAGGAAACCTAACAATATCAAGAGAACACCAATAAAGTAAGAACCAATATTTGAAAATAAAAAGGCCACAGGAGCATAAAGAGCAGCTCCTAATAAACCGCCACCAGCAAAAGCACTGACTTTAAATGAGCTTAAATCTGTTAAAATCCGTGACAAGGTTATACTCAGAACCTGCTCTTTTAAATTTAAAATATTTACAAAATAAGCTTGAAATATGAGTAGAAAGCCAATAAAAATACTGAAAAAGCCTGATTTATAACCTTCATGCTTATTGACCCACTTAAAAAAGAAAAGATAAATGAGACTACCTATAATAGCCATATAGGCCAAACTTCCTACTAACAATCGAATAAGGTTGTAAAGAGTGATTCCAACGGCACCCCATTTTAAGGCTGCAAAAAGAAGCAAAAAAGCAACTCCGAAAGTTACTAACATCCTTCGAATAGCTTTTTGACGTTCTAATTCTGCTTTTGTCGGCCGTCTTGTTGTCCGACCTTTCTTACTATTTTTCTTATTTGCCATAAACTTTATTATATCACAAATCACACACTAATCCAATGCAAGAAAAAAAGTAGAAGTTCCATGTTTCCACTTTTTAAACAACATTGCTTACTTCCAAATCACATCATCATTCCCATCATCTTCTGGCAAGACAAACCACAAAATCAAGTAAGGGATCAGACCGATTCCATATACAAAAAATGCTACTCCCCAGATTAGTCGTACAATGGTAGGATCAATGTCAAAATAATTTGCAACACCTGCACAAACACCCGCAATTTTTTTATTTCGCACGTCTCTTGTCAATCTTTTAGCCATTCTCTATCCCTCCTTTATAGATTTATTATAACATAAAATGTTTATCATTAAATTAATCTAATAAAGAATTTCCGTATACTAATTGTCAAAAATTCATCGTCAGCAGGATTAAAAACATTACTTTTGCAATCGACCTAGAATAAAGTGAGAAATTGGTCCAACAATCAGAAAATTCAAAAGAAAAGCTACAATAAAATTGGTTAGCCAAGTTCCTAGATAATTGGCTAGTGAAAGCGGTACGCTGTTAAAAAATATACCATAAAAAGGCATCGGTGAAACCATGATCAGAACCATACCACCTGAAACAAGAATAATTTTCTACCAAGTTTTATGGTATTCCGTTAAAAATTTAAAAGCAAGTTCTTTTACAACTGATTCTGCTACAAGTAGGTCCAAGAAAAAAGCGATAAACAATCCTGGCACATATCCCATTGCTAAATGAATCCCCCAAAAATGCCCTACAACAGACAACTACAAAATGCTCATTTCCAAAACCCTCATGCTACACATGAGGACTGTAAAAAATAATGATTTCCTAAAATTCTCAGGCAGCAAATGCCTCATTTCTTTATTGCTAAACGCTGTTTTAGTACAAAAAAAGAGCCCGATAGTGCCTTTTAGTTAGCATAGATAACCCTCAAAAGATTTGAAAAATTAGCTTGTTTATAGTAAAATGTGAATAGTTTTAAATTCAGAAAGGACATGTATGAAAAAATTACTCATTTTAGCATTGGCTGGAGCCTTATTTTTAACAGGCTGTGGCAGCATAAAAAAAGCTATTCGGGGAAATGAGACTTCGGGATCAAGTACAACAACATCCAGCTCAGATACCACAGATAAATTAGCTGAAGAACGAAAAAAAGTATTGACAGATAAGAATATCTCTTTCCCACAATTGTCTGATAAAGTCGCAGATAATGAAGCACAAGTGAAAATAACAACGACGGAAGGTGCTATCACTCTAAAACTTTTTCCTAAATATGCTCCGCTGGCTGTAGAAAATTTCTTGACTCATGCTAAAGAAGGTTATTACAATGGCTTGATTTTCCATCGTGTCATCAAAGATTTTATGATTCAAACAGGAGATCCCCTAGGAAATGGTACTGGCGGGGAATCAATTTGGAAAGGAAAGAATGAAAAGATTGATTCTGGAAGCGGATTTAAAACAGAGATTTCTCCTTATCTCTACAATATCCGTGGTGCGTTATCAATGGCTCGTTCTTCAGATCCAAATTCTAACGGTAGCCAATTCTTTATCAATCAAAACAATAAAGATAATTCTAGCAGACTATCAAGCGAGGCTTATCCTGAAAAAATCATTGAAGCCTATAAAAAAGGGGGGAATCCTAGCTTAGACGGCGATTATACAGTTTTTGGACAAGTTACTTCTGGTATGGAAGTTGTAGATAAAATTGCTACAACAGAAACCAGTGAAAACGATAAACCCAAAAAAGAGATTAAAATTGAGAAAATTGAAATCATCAAAGATTATACATTTAAGAAATAAAGACAAAACAGAGTCTGGAACAAAAATGTTCCAGACTCGTTTGCTTTCTATACACAGTAGTTGAGTGGGCTCTAATGCGCTAATGCTTCAGCTTTTACGGACCTACTAGACCTTGCAGAGGTAAGATGGTAAAATAGATTTCTTACGAAATACCGATTTTTATCCCACCCCCCGTTTTGTTTATTCTTACGTTAATTGATTAAAATCCCAAATCTGATCCATCCAGCCTTCATAGAAATCAGGCTCGTGGCAGACCATGAGAATGCTGCCCTTGTATTCTTTCAGAGCTCGCTTCAGCTCTTCCTTGGCATCTACATCCAGGTGGTTGGTCGGCTCGTCCAGCACCAGAACATTATTTTCTCGGTTCATGAGGAGGCAAAGGCGAACCTTGGCCTGCTCCCCTCCGGATAGGACTTGAATCTGACTTTCGATATGCTTAGAAGTTAGACCACATCTAGCCAGAGCTGCTCGAACTTCTGCCTGATTAAGAGCTGGGAAGGCGTTCCAGACTGCTTCGAGCGGCGTCTGACGATTGCCGCTTTCAACTTCCTGCTCGAAATAACCCAATTCCAGATAGTCTCCACGTTCTACTTGACCAGCTATTGGAGGAATGATACCTAGCAAACTCTTTAGCAGGGTGGTTTTTCCGATTCCGTTAGCTCCTATAATGGCAACTTTCTGATTACGCTCAAAAGTTAAATTAAGCGGTGAAGTTAATGGACGATCGTAACCAATTTTCAAATCCTGAGTTTGAAAGATAAAGCGACCAGGCGTGCGAGCAGATTTGAAGTCAAAGGAAGGCTTGGGCTTTTCACTCTGCAGCTCAATGATGTCCATCTTATCCAGCTTTTTCTGACGGGACATTGCCATATTCCGAGTAGCTACACGGGCTTTGTTGCGCGCTACGAAGTCTTTTAAATCAGCAATTTCCTTCTGCTGCCGTTCATAGGCTGCTTCCAGTTGAGATTTTTTCATTTCATAGACTTCCTGAAACTGATAATAATCTCCAGAATAACGAGTCAGATGCTGATTTTCCACATGGTAGACGATATTGATCACATTGTTTAAGAAAGGAATATCGTGCGAGATCAGAACAAAGGCATTTTCATAGTTCTGTAGGTAGCGTTTAAGCCAGTCAATGTGCTCAACATCCAGATAGTTGGTTGGCTCATCCAAGAGTAGGATATCCGGTTTTTCCAGAAGCAGCTTAACCAAGAGAACCTTAGTCCGTTGCCCACCAGATAGCTCTGTCACATCACTCTCCATGCCGTAGTCCATAACACCTAATGCTCGTGCGACCTCGTCAATCTTAGCATCTAGAGTATAGAAATCTCGGCTCTCCAAGCGATCCTGTAGCTCGCCCACTTCCTCCATAAGAGCATCAACATCGGCTCCTTCCTCAGCCATGCCCATATAGATTTCATTGATACGAGCCTCTGTCTTGAAAAGCTCGTCAAAAGCCGTGCGCAAGACATCGCGGACAGACTGGCCTTGCTCCAACACAGCATGCTGATCCAGATAGCCAGCAGTTACATATTTAGACCACTCAACCTTACCCTCGTCCGGTAGCATTTTCCCTGTCACAATGCTCATAAAGGTTGACTTCCCCTCACCATTAGCACCAACCAAGCCGATATGCTCACCCTTGAGTAGACGGAAGGATACATCCTCAAAAATAGCCCTGTCACCAAAACCGTGGCTGAGATTTTTTACTTCTAAAATACTCATCTTTTCTCCTCTATCATTGATTGCAGTTCCTTGATTATACCATCAAAAGAGATTTTTTGGCAAGACAGAAGAAAAGGAAAAGCGAGCCACTTAAGTCTCGCTTGCTTGTTCTCAATTCGCATGATGAGTATGCTTAGTAATCCACTGGGTCAGTTTGATATTAAGCCAAAAACCATAAATACCAAAAGTAATAAGCGTCAAGAGCCACCACTTAATCCAATTTCCAAAAAGCTGCATGGCCGTACCGTCAAAATAGAGACGGTGCCCGTCAATGACCGTATGCTTTACCTTCCAATTATATAGGATACACATGCCCCAAGGTGCACAGATACCTAGCGTCAAAACTGTAATCAAGATAGCTAAAATAGCATGACCAATATAAGAAAATAGACCACCATCAAAATAAGACTCTTTGTACATACTATCTCCTCCCCTATTTAAACCAACTCTTTCAGAAACTGAATCAGTGTTTCTGCAGAACGTTTACCAGCTTCAAGAATGAACTCATCAAAAGTAACATTAGCATCATGACTAGCAGTGTCGCTCATAGCTCGGAGAACCATAAAAGGTAGGCCAATCGAGTGAGTAGCTTGGGCAATAGCAGCGCCTTCCATCTCGACAGCTAAGACATCTGGAAAATGCTCCTTGATGCGATTAATCTTATCTTGACCGGCAACAAAGCTGTCACCTGTCGCAATCAAACCAACACGACTCGTCTGATGTGTCTTTTCCAAAACTTTCTTCATTTCAGCAACCAGATAGCGACTAGCTTCAAAATAAAGCGGCTGCCGTGCCATTTGTCCGTATTCATAACCAAAAGCTGTTACATCTACATCGTGGTATACTAGACGGTCAGCAACTACAATATCGCCGATAGCCAGACCTTCTGCCACCGCTCCAGCAGAACCTGTATTGATGACAGCTGTAACCTTGAAGTCATTGACCAAAACAGCTACACTCATAGCAGACATGACCTTGCCGATGCCGCTTTCTACCAGCACGACTTCATGTCGACCGATACTTCCTGTATGGTAAACATGCCCCAAACGTAAGTGTTTTTCAGCATTTTCTAAGTTTTCCACTAAGATTTTTAATTCCTCAGGCATAGCTGCAATAATTCCGATTTTCATTATTTCCTCTCATTCTATCATAAAAAAAGCGAAAGTCTAAGCTTCTCGCTTTTTTATAGCCAAATAATAGCAGCAATCAAAGCCATCAAAAGCAGGACAATCCAAAATAGAATTTTGTTTAATTTCGCTTGAAATACTCCACGTTTTGCATTTTCAATGCGTCGGCTTTTGGTTACCGTTGGTTCCACATCAATTTGCAGCGTATCTTGATTGAAGCCACTATTTTGAGAGGAATAACCAAATTGACTTCTGGTCGTTTTTAAAATTTTGGTTTCTTCCTCATCATGCAAAGGTGGACCTGAAATATCTTCACCACGATTTGCCCTTTCAATCATTTCATCTGTTAATAAAGGTCTTCCCATAAGCGTTCCCCTATCTTCGATTCATTTTCATTTCCCAATATTGGAGTGCAATAATAGTTTTTGCATCACAAATACCACCACTAGCAAGGAGAGCTTTCGCTTCTTCCAAGGTCACTTCATAGAGTTCTAACGTCTCGTCCTCATCTTGTGGACGAGGATTTTCAACTTTTGTCAAATGGCTAGCACTATAAAGTCTGATTCGCTCATTGCAAAAGCCAATCGCCGAATAGAAATCATAGAGCAGTTCCAATTCACCTGTATAGCCGGTCTCTTCTTCCAATTCACGCAAAGCAGCAGCTTTAGGATCCGCATTTTCACCGACTTCTAACTTGCCTGCCGGAATTTCATAAGAGGTTGCTTCAATAGCTTTGCGGTACTGCTTGACCAAAATCATTTTGTCTTCTGGGGCTAACGCAATAACTGCTACAGCACCATTATGGAAAATCAAATCACGGTAAGCTGTCCCTTTTCCAGCCGGTAGCTGAACTTTATCCTTGACAAGGTTAAAAATAGGACCTTGATAAATTTCTGTTCGTTTTAGCGTTTTTTCTTCAAAATCCATAGCCGTTCCTACTTATTATCTGGATGATGTGGCAAGCGTTTTGCGTATTCATCTTTGTTAATCTGACGTCCACGTCCGATGGCAATAGCGTCTGCTGGTACATCCTTAGTAATGGTTGAGCCTGCACCGACAAGAGAATTGTCTCCAAGCTCCACTGGCGCAATAATGGTCGAATTAGAACCTACAAAAACATTATTTCCAATGACTGTCTTAAATTTATGCTGTCCATCATAATTCACTGTAATCGTTCCAGCACCAAAATTAACATTCGCTCCCACTTCAGAATTTCCAATATAGGTCAAGTGTCCAGCTTTGGTATTTTCACCGATAGAAGAGCCTTTCACTTCAACGAAATTTCCTACATGTACATTTTTAGCAAGATGTGAATTTGGACGGACATGAGCGTAAGGTCCTACCGTTACACCATCTGCAACTGTAGACTCCTCAATCATCGAATTTGTAATCACAGTTTGTTCTCCGATAATAGAGTCAACGATATACGTACCGTTTGTCAAAATGCTGCCTGCACCAATTTTCGTTTTTCCTTTCAAGGTAACATTGGCTTCAATTTGGACTTCTGGTTCAATTTCTACATCTACATCAATATAAGTCCCTTCTGGATTAACAAAACTAACACCATTTAGCATGTGAGCTTGATTGATGCGCCGATGCATAATGCCTTCTGCTGTTGCCAACGCTATGCGGTCATTAACTCCCAGACTTTCATCAAAATCTTTCAGAGTATAAGCGCCGACTTTTTCACCATTTTCACGGAAAATGCTGATTACATCTGTGATGTAGTATTCTCCTTGCGCATTATTGGTGTTGATATTTTTCAATGCCTCAAAGAGACGAGCATTATCAAAAACGTAAGTTCCAGTATTGATTTCCTTGATTTGTTTTTCAAAATCCGAAGCATCTTTTTGCTCCACAATTTTGAGTACTTCTCCATGCTGATTACGGACAATCCGACCATAACCAAATGGATTTTCCGCTTCTGCTGTCAAAATCGTTGCAACATTCTTGTGATTGATATGAAAGTCAATCAGATTTTTCAGGCTTTCTCCTGTAATTAAAGGAGTGTCTCCTGCAATCACCAATGTTTGTCCTGCCAGTCCTTTCAGTGCAGGCTCTGCCATCATAACTGCATGACCAGTTCCCAACTGCTCGGTCTGACGGACAAATTCTGTCTGACCTGCCAATACTTGCTCAACCATTTCTGCTTTGTGCCCAATCACCGTCACAGTCTTTCTTGGTGCAATGGCAGTAACACTTCTAAACACATGTTCTAACATGGAAATTCCAGCAACTTTGTGGAGCACTTTTGGTAGATCTGATTTCATACGAGTGCCTTTTCCAGCTGCTAAAATAATTGCATAATTTGTCATAATAGTTCCTTTTATCAAAGTAAATTTACTTTATTATATCACTTTTTGTATCATTTGTTAAGATTCTCTCTGTAATGCTTTAATTTACATCTTTTATAGCGGATAAACCTTGTGAAATTCTTCTAAGACAACACCGCTTTCTTGCGAAAATTCCAAACCGACTTCTGCCAACCACTCTGTAAAAAGTTCCTGATGGACTTGCTGCCAATAAGTCAATGATTTGTCTCCCTCTCCTTCCTTGAAAGCATGGTCTGCTGAGACCTGACAAAAAGGCACTACAGAGACTTTAGTAATTTTAATGATACAGACGGCCCTGCCCTGACTGTCTAAGATGACATCAAAGGTTCCTGCTTGCGGCAAGGGTTCATTTTCAATCTTATAAAGTTCATAAGCCGAAGCTGTCGCTGTCTTCTCTCCACGCAGCACCAAATCAGCTAGCTGGTCTGGTTCTACACCAAATGCCCAAGCATTGATTTTATCGCCAATAGCTGGATTGATTTTCCTATATGCCTGCCACATTTCTTTTGGAGTCATATTTACTCCTGCCTTTCTAAAGTGAAAATTATTATTTATAAAAAATCTTCCTACAAATCTGTATCTTTATCAAAGTCAATAAAGCTTCTCATTCAAAATCTAAAAAGTCATCATGCTCATAATAGTAAAGCAGAGCCTGCAAGCACTCTTCATCAGTCGCTTCTGCTTTCTGCTCCATGACTGATTAGAGAACATCCGCAAAATCTTCACCATAATAAATCAGCTCCAGTTCTTGCTCCCTTACCTGTGTAGGGTAAACATCCTTAGCATCCACCACTTGAGGATAATCAGCAAGCAAGTAGCTAGTCTGAAAATTCAATCTTCCCTTGTCCTTATCATACAAACAGAAATCATCATCTAGCTTTTCCGATTTTACAGCCTCAATGATGTCTTTTAAGAAATAGGTTTGGTTTTTCTTCATTGGTCAAAACTCCCTTTCCATTCATAAGCCGGATAAGCTCCTAGGCACTGATAGCCGAGGCTTTCTGCAACCTTCTTGGAAGCTCTATTGTGCGCATCCCATAGAGGAAAGAGTGAGCGCTTTTGAGCTTCTAGAATCATCTGGGCTCCTAGGATTTTGGCCAAGTCCTGCCCTTGGTATGCTGGCTTTGTGGCAATTTCAATCTCAAGGGCTCCTTGATAGACCAATCCTGTTGATACAGCAGCAATGATTTCTTCTCCCGAACAGAGTATAAAGCCAAAACCACCCGCTGCTTGAAACTGTTTAAAATCAGCAAAGTCACCCTGTAAATCCTGGGACCAAACTTCCTCAGCTAGACGCTCATATCTCGTTTCATCAATCAGAAAAAGTTGGCAGTTTGCTGGTATCCTGCTCTGCCATTTCTCCAAAGCCTCTGTGTCAAAGTCGACCCTGTCCGCAAAAGCATAGCGAGTAAACCGATGCAGCTCACTCTGGCTATCCAAGAACTCCTTCCAACTAAGCTCCTCGGAGATAATGACCTTGTCAGCCAAGCTATATTTAGTGCTATACTCCTGCCAAAAATCTGAATCCGCCTGACCAGCCGGAAAGATGAAATTTCCTAATTGGTATAGGCAGGCTGTCTCAGATTCATTTATGAAGAGCTTCCCTAGGCCAGCATCCAAGCCGTAAACAACCATGTTTTTAGACCAAGAGTAAAAATACTTAGTCTTCATTGCTTTCACCTTTGATTCCCTCACTTCAAACTCCAGCCACCATCGATTTTGAGAATTTCGCCCTGCATGGGCTGAGCTTTTCCTGAGGCGAGAAATAGAGTCAACTCAGCTACTTCCTCTGGTTCTATCCAACGCTTAATAGGGGTTTCATTTGCCACCCAATCTGCTAAGCCACCTGGTTCAAAATCTGCCGCAGTCATCTTGGTTTTGACTGCTCCTGGTGCAATTCCAAAAATCTGAATTCTTGCTTCAGCATAATCAAGTGCTAATTGCCTGGTAAATCCTGCTAAAGCATGCTTAGAAGAGGTATAAGCATGACCGCCACCACCAGCTAAACTCGATGCGATAGAGCACATATTGATAATGATGCCTGAATTTTTCTTCAACATCTGTGTCAGATAATAACGAGTTAATTCTACCGGTGTCACATAGTTAATCTCGAAAATTTCTTGGATTTCTTGAGCAGTCTGCTCCAGTAAAGGTTTATAATCATCTAGTACTCCAGCTGTATTGCAGAGGACATCTACCTGCGGACACCAGTCAAAAATCGGCTGAAGCGATGCTGTCAAGTCTCTCTGTAAAAAATGAAAATCGCCCATTAGATTCGGATGTTCAGATTGATCTACACCATAAACACGGAAGCCATTTCCCAAAAAGAGCTGTGCCTGTGCCCGTCCAATTCCTGAACTGACTCCCGTCACCAATACTGTCTTAGTCATGAACTTCCACCCAGTCATCTGCTAAGACATCACAAGGAGTCGGGCTCCACATGGAAAAGCCCTCTCCTTCGCCTGACACGTTGATAAGAAAGTACGGAGTCACATCAAGTGTCACTCCATTTTGTTCAATGCTGTCAAAAAGCTGGATGTAGTTCTCTGCCCCACCCCAACCAGTACGAACGTATTTCTTCTTAGCTTTCAGACCTGGTAAAATTTCTTCAAATGTCATTATCTTATACCCCTTTCTTCTTTTCATATAACTAGTATAGCAAAATATGATGTCCTACGCTGTTTTTTCCTTGCCTTTTGCTGCTACTTTTGCTAGACTAGCAAGAGTAAAGGAATTTTGAGTAAGTATTTTTGTTTTTCATCTTTACTTTTTCTATTTTTTACACAATCTTTTAGAGAAAGGAAGTAAGATGTATGACACAAGGTACAGTAAAATGGTTCAATGCTGAAAAAGGCTATGGTTTTATTTCACAGGACAATGGACCAGACGTTTTTGCTCACTTTTCAGCGATTCAATCCGACGGATTCAAATCACTGAATGAAGGTGACAAAGTAATGTTTAACATTGAAGAAGGTCAGCGTGGTCTTCAAGCAGTCAATATTACAACATTAGCATAAAACAAGACAAGACTGGAAATCCCAGTCTTTTTATTGTTTTAAAATGACGTTATAATGTCAAGCTCAATTTTTACCATAAACAGTCAAAATTGCAAAGATAATGAAATGTGTAGGGACATCTACTTAGTGCCTCCGCTTTTTCATTTCACTTTTTACCTATTTTTTCTTTCAGCAAACGGATGAACTCTTCATTGGTTCCATTCGTTATAATAGCATTCATCACTATCTTTCTTTGCAACAATTTAGTGAAAGTATCAGTTGGAAGTTGTTCTACTAATTCTTCCCAACTTCGTTTCGTCAACTGATTCAGGTCCTTTAAGCTACTTGCTTCCAACCGTTTTCTTTCTGCTTCATTTTCAGGATAACCCATACCAAACTCACCATCAAATAATTTATCCAATGTATATTGTAGGTCCAATTCTCCTTGCCAACCAAAATTCAACCCTAATGGCAGGGAAGCAACATTTCCTCCATTGATTCGTCCAAAGAGGAAAGCATCTTGTGGGGTCTCTATATAGCCACACAAAAGACCTGGTAAACTATTACAGGCAAGCATCATACCTTGACCTGAAGAGCAACCTGTTACAACAAAATCCACTGCTCCACTTTCGATTAAGAGACTAATCATCATCGCTATCTCAACATAAGAATACTGCTCGTTCTCCTCCTCAAAAATACCAAAATTTAGCACTTCGTCAGACGCTTGGACTGCTTTTTTTACAGATTCAAATAGCAGCGAATTCATATTTCTTCGAGTGGTTCCTTGGATAACCGCAACTCTCATTTCAACTCCTTTTCCATTTTGACAAAAAGGTAACTATCGCCATTGCTTTCCTGAGGCTGCCGCCCAATCACGTTGAAACCACAATGAAGATAGAGCTTTTGAGCTATTTGATTAAAATCTGCAACTGAGAGAGTTAGGCTTTTTACTGAGATATTTTCTTCAATAAACTGCAGAATGGTTTGTAAAAACTCTTCCCCTTGACCTTTACCACAATACTCTGGCTTCATCCCTAAACCTAGTTCTTGCTTGTCTTTACCAACTGGGAAAAGACAGAAAAAACCATACAATTCATCATTTTTGAGAATTTGATAATAGTGATTGCCACGCGCTTCAGGAGATAAAATTTCTTCATAATCCTCAGGATCTGCTTGCATATCATAAAAGCTATAAATTCCTTCATAATGCCAATTATTAGCAATTTCTTCTGCATTACTTTGCCTTAATGGTTCAATCTTCATAGATGTCCTTTCTCAAAATTCCCAATAAAAACGTTTCTGATCAGCTTTTTCCTCACAACCCAATTTTCGATAAAACTCATGAGCCTTCATTCGTGAAATACCAGAGTTTATTCGAATACCTGTGTAACCAGCTGCCACACCCTCTTCACGAATGGCCTGCATCAAAGCTTTGCCATATCCCTGACCTTGAAAATCTTTGTCAACTGCTAATGCCAACAGGTTGAGTAAAGGCGGAAAATAGAGGCAATCATAGCTAGCTGCATGAGCATAGCCAATCACTTGTCCAGCTTGGTTTTTGGCTACTAAAATAATCTGTTCTGGCTGCTGCAAAACTCGTGCTAATTGAGCTTTCGTTGCTCCAACATCATAATTGTAACCCAAGATCTCCAAGTTGATTTTTTGGATAGCTGCTGCATCTGACAATTTTGCATGACAAATCATCAAAACACCTCATTTCTGCTTCTATTATATCAACAAACAGCCTAGCTGGCTGTCTGGATTAAAACTCATCAATTGATTTCCGAATGGTGGTAGCCATAGATAAAATAGATTATCGTTCCGACTAGTAAAGCAAGCCCAAATGCTAGCCAAGTGTCAGAGCCATATTGGCTCATGAAAGACAGGCAGATAATAATCGATAGGATAGGCGTCAAAGGTACCAAAGGAGTTTTAAATTCCCCTGCTTGAGGAAGCCCTTTGTCCTTTCGAAGCTTCAGAATAGCAACTGCTAACAACATCAAATAAGCCAATGTACAGATATTCAAAAAGGAGGCAATACTTGCTAAAGGAAACATCCCCGCACAAACTGCTGCAGCTATTCCCACCAAAATCGTAGCATTTTTCGGAACTCGGCTAGTAGCAGTTAATTTTCTAAAGGACTTTGGCAGCAAACCATCACGCGCAATGCTATAAATCATGCGCGACAGAGCATAAGTCATGGAAATGCAGACAGTAATCAACGTCAAAATAGCCACTACCGACACATAATTAGCCGCCCAGCTAAGCCCCACACTACGAAGGGCGAAAGCGACTGCATCGGCTACATCTAACTGGCTGTAGTGAACAATCCCTGTCAAAACCAATGTCACTAATATATAAAGAACTGTTACAATGGATAGAGACAACACAATCCCTCGTGGAACATTTTTTTGTGGCTCCTTTATCTCGTCCACCGCCATAGATATGGACTCAAAACCCAAAAAGGCAAAGAACATCAGAGAAGCACCAGCCATAATACCAACTTCACCACCATACAGTTTACCAAACCCAAATGGAGCAAAATGAGACCAATTTTCAGGCTTAATAAAGAAGATTCCTGCCAGAATAAAAAGAGCAAGTGCCGAGAACTTCAAGACAACCAAAGCAGAATTAAACCGCAAAGCTGCTCTAGAATTTAACAGCACCACACCAGTTACAAATACCAAAACCAGTATCGGCAGTAAATCTATATAAGTCCCCGCCTGCGGATTAAAGGTTCCATTGAGCATCTTGGGCATACTCAAACCAAATCCATTCAGCAAACCTTTCAAATAGGATGCCCAACCAGATGCCACGCTAGATACAGCTGTCATAAATTCCATAATGGTCAGCCAGCCTACTATCCAAGCTGGAAACTCACCAAGAACAGCATAAAGATAACTATAAGCACCCCCATTTGCAGGAATTCTTGACGCAAATTCTGCATAAAAGAAAGCAGACATACTCACGCAAAGAGCAGAAATAATAATCGAAACAACTAAAGCAGGACCAGCTAATGTGGCAGCTGCCGTTCCAGTAATCGTAAAAATCCCCGTTCCTACCATAGCGCCAATTCCCAACAAAATCAAATCCAACAATCGTAAATGACGCCGCATGCTAGTCCGATCTCGACTAACATCTTTTTTTCTAAATATACCCATCCCAAACTCCAATTTCCTAGATTGAATTATTCTACCATAAAAGCAACTAAAAAGGAATCCGACAGACTATTTTTTATGAAGGAAATTAAAACAAGAGTAAGATTTAACTTACTCCTGTTTTAATTACTATGTCAATAACATTTTTCATTATGCTTATCACTAATCTCCAACTTACATCGACACAATCTTTCGATAACTGCGTGATGTGACAAGAAATACTAAAATATACACAATGAAGAAGACAACACAGACACCGAGCGTTACTTCGAGCATCAAAGTGGCATTCAGTACTCCGAGCACTTTCAGCATGAGGCTCAGCATGTGATAAGCAAAAGCCAGATGCACGAAAGCAAAGGCAAGTGGCAAAAAGAAGACAGTCAGCACTTGCTTGCGAATTGTTTGATAAGTTTGTTTTTCGTCCAGACCAACCTTTTGCAAAATGACAAAACGCTCACGATCTTCAAAGCCTTCTGAAATTTGTTTGTAGTAAATAATCAAAACAGTCCCCAACATAAAGACAATTGAAAGGAAAATACCAATAAAGAAAATACCACCTAACATACTCATGATTTCTTGATTAGAAATTGCTTTTGTATTTCCATAAACACCTGCTGGATCTGGCAAAGTCTGATTAAAGTTCCGTAATTTCTTTTGATAAATTTTATCCAGCTTTGCTTTGGTTTTATCAGAAGCTTCGATATTCAAGCCACCATATAATTCTGGATTAATATTCCATTTATCCTTTTCTATAGCCTCTAATCGTTCAGGATGATTGACAACCATAAAAAGTGACTGAGGGATAATGATATTATACTGATCTTGAATATTACCAACGACAAAATCATTCTTCAAGATTCTCTTAACAGTTAACGTCTGACCAGCTAGTTTGAGCGGCTGACTTTGTAAAATGTTCATTCCCTTTGCAAAAACTGCTGTCTCATTATCTTTTAAATGCAATGTTTTGCCAGTCATTTTCTGATAATCATCAGTGGAAAACAGCAGAATGTAAGCCTGTGGTGAAAATTGTTGTTCACCCTTAGCATAAATATCAAATTGTTTTCCCTTCTGAGACTTGATTCCCATGGAATAATACTGGTAAGCCTGCCGCTTAGTAACATGGAGTTTATTTTCATGAGCAAATTCAGTCAAGACCTGTTCTAGTTGCTTAGCATGAGCACCCTTTCCTCGTACGGAAAAATCATTCGGAAATAAGACTTTTTGCAAATATTGGCTGCCCGCATAGACATTAATCCCTCCAGACAAAGTCACCAAAACCATCGTTGAAAGAATCGAAATCGTTGCCAGTCCAACCGCATTTTTCTTCATCCGAAAAATCAGATTGGACACAGAAATTAAGTTATTAGGTTGATAATAATAACCTTTGTTCTTTTTTAGTAACTGTAAAAACACTGTAACACCCGCATTAAACAGCAGATAAGTTGCTAAGATAACAAAGAGAACCGCTACAAAAAAGATAAAGATAGCTGCCAAAGGATTTTTCACATTTAAGGCCAAATAGTATCCGCACGCAAGAGAGGCAAGACCAGCAATGGTTTGCAACCATAAAAATCGGCCTTTTTTCTCACCGCTACTCTTTTCCTTCGCCAACTGCAAGGCATTGAAACGCATAATACGAAAGCCGTTGATAACCACTAAGCCCGCAAAGATACAGGCATAGGTTGCTACAACAAAAATTAGAACAGGCAATTGGAAAGTGGAAACCAAGACAACTTTTAACCCCATCAATTTCAGGAGGAAAGCGTAAATTAAATTATCAAAAACAACACCAAGACTAATTCCAATAGTAACAGTTGTTATCCCTAAAATGAATAACTCAATAAACGTCATGATAAAGAGATGGCGTTTGTTTAGACCCAGCATCCCGTAAAGTCCTAACTCTTTGGAGCGATTTTTCATGACAAAGCTATTAGCATAAAAAACGATAATTGCCGCAGCAATTGTCACAATAATCACACCAAGAGCTAAGACAAACACAATGGAGTCTGCTCCTTGCAATTGTTGCAAATGAGGATTAAAGGCTAAAGAACTAAAAATATAGGAAATCGCTACCGCTAAGCAAGTGGCTAAAGCGAATGGATAATAAAGTTTGCGATTTTTTATCAGATTAGAAATCGCTAATTTTCCGGTTAATCTAAACACCTTACCCCACCTCACTTGCCATGACCGTTAAGGTATCAGAAATCTCTTGGAACATCTGCCGCTCCGTCTTGT
>NZ_KV795594.1:0-24761 GCF_001809055.1 Streptococcus sp. HMSC034B05
TTTTTGTAGCAAAGGGACTATTGTCCCAGACTCTACTTTTTCTATTCGATCACTAACATTCCTTCTTTGATAGCGAAAGGATCTTTTTCATTGATACGGTCATAAAACATAATACCGTTTGTATGATCGATTTCGTGTTGCACAACGATAGCATTATACCCTTTTAGTTTGATGCGGTGTTTTTCGCCTTCTTTGTCAAAATAGTCAACAGTGACACGTGCATGGCGAACAACATAACCAGAAACTTCGCGGTCAACTGATAAGCATCCTTCTCCTTCAGCAAGTGCCGCATCTTGGACAGAATGTGCCACTACTTTAGCATTATACATAACTGTTTGTAAAGCATAGGTCTCCTTAGGGGGATTGCCATCTTTGTTTGGCATGTTTGGAACTAAGACGGCAATAATTCGCTTAGAAATATCTAGTTGTGGAGCTGCTAGACCAACCCCGCCGCGAAGCCCCATTTTTTCAGCTATTACAGGATCTTGTGAATTTTTCAAAAATTGAAGCATCTTTTCACCCAAGATAATTTCTTGATCTGTAAGTGGAAAAGTAACGTCTTCTGCTACTGCTCGAAGCGTTGGATTCCCTTCACGAATGATATCATTCATATCAATTGAATGAGCCGGTTTTGTTAATTTTTCAATAACAGACATCTTTTCTCCTTTGTTTTCAAATTGGATTTTTATTCCAAGTTAAATTGTTTTGATATACGTTAAATATAACATAAAATAGAGGAGAAAGAAAGGAGAAAGAAATACAAGTAAATAGCAATGTAAAGAATGTGTGTACAAATAAATTAGTAAAAAATTAGTTTATTTTGCTTAAAGTTTCTAGCAAAAATATGTATGACATGCAGTTGGGCACCTAAAATATTACTAGTAAAAAATAAGATTACTTTTTAAGTAGGGGAACCAGAACGACTGCAAACTTTTTAAATTGTACCGAGGAATTATCTCATTCTGAGATTCTTTATGTAACAGGTCCAGAGGTGCTTAACTATCCTCAAGAGTTAGAAATAGCATCAGAAAGTCTCTGTAAACACTGGGCTAAAGTGAACAGACAATCTCTTAAAATAGTCTGTAGTCCTTATTTGTATTCTTCCAGACTGCTGGAAGATTATTTCTATCGTTTATTTGATAAGGTTCAAAAAGGCACAACCGCTCATGTCGAAAAGCACCCCAATGAAATTGCGAATTTTATCAATTCAGAAGATTTAGTAGAGCTGATCAGCAAAATTTTTGATAGTTGGAATGAGCAAACAGAAATTTTAAACATTTATAATCCGTTTGAAATTACTTTTCAGCATGTTGCACAAAAGTTAGAAGAGCTGGCATTCTATAAAAGTAAAATAGTGATTGATTCCAAATCACCTGAACTTTGTCTTTACCACTCCATAAGATGAAGATAATTTAAGACAACTTATGGATGGTTTATTCATTATTCACTTTTAGATGATCTAGCCGATTTGTATAAAAATTTTATTAAAGAAAGTAAAAAATCGAATAAGACTTATCAAAAGATAGCTGAGATTTTATTTGCTTTTTTCTTGCCTAGGGTATTGAGCGCAATGTTGAACGTTTTTAATTAATTGACATCTGTTTGCTTTTTGTTAGTTTGATTAATATTATTTTTGGAACAATCTATGGAATTTTTGCAGGAAGTCTTTCTATAATCGGATTATTTGTAGCAACTATTTTTTTCTGGGAGAAATTGGCAATCAATCGTATATAACACAGATAGATGGATTTCCTTTGCGGCTTATATGTTTGTCGCTCTTATTTGTGGGATTATCCAGATGAAATACCAAGATGAGAAGGAAATGTTAGAAAAAGAAAATCAGTTGCTAAATGAAAGAAATGAATTGTTATCTATCTCATATGAGGATGCAGCTTATAATCGCAAAAAATACCGCATCCGAGTGTATAATTTCAGTGAACGTAGTATCAAGCTGGAAAGAAAGAGAAAATTTGAAAATTATATAAAGAAACAGATCCTCTAACACGCGAGGAAACAGAGAAAATTATTCAAGGAGACTATGCATTTCTGCTTCATAGTCCTCATGCCTTATGTCGTGAATTTTACTTTGAGTGTATGACAAATGTAAAATGAAATCAATGTTGTATCTTATGCGCAGTCTTGATTTCTTTTTTGTTTTCATACGTTGCTAGATTGCGTCTTTTCGTAAAAAACTGTATGATAGTGGTAGTGTGATTTTAGAAAGAAGATAAGATGAAAAGATTCATGGAAAAAGCTAGCATTTTGGCTTTATCATTGGTTTTAACAACGGCATTTTCAATTTCTAGTAGCTTGCCGGCTATGTTCCAGTATTATAAGAATTACTCTTCCAGCCAAGTAGAATTATTAGTCTCCTTACCGTCCATTGGGATCATGTCTTTGTTGATGTTTAATAGTGTTTTGGAACGCTTTGTATCTGAGCGGTTCATGATTATACTAGGGCTAATTCTGTATTCTATTTGTGGTCTTATCCCATTTTTCAATCAATCTTATAATCTCGTTTTTGCTTCGCGCTTTGTTTTTGGGTTAGGTCTAGGTATGATGAATCCTCGAGCAATTGCCATTATTAGCGAGCGCTTTCAAGGGAGAGAGCGTGTGCAAATGTTAGGCTATCGTGGTTCAGCGGAAGTTGTTGGGATGGCCTTGTTGACTTTAGCGGTCGGACAACTCTTACACTTTGGTTGGACAACTACATTTTTGGTTTATACAGTTGGTTTCATCGTTTTGGCACTGTATCTTATGTTTGTTCCTTATGAAAAGAATGAATCCGATAAGCATAAACATCTCAAATCTGTTCGTAAAATGACTAGAAAACAAATAAATTTGAGTATCTTTTTAGCTTTCATAGCTGGTATGATTGTTTGTGCTAATGTCGCTATCACTTTACGGATCCCTAGTCTAGTCTTACAGGCAGAGATCGGCAACGCTGAAACAGCCAGCTGGATTCTTAGCTGTATGCAACTAGTGGGAATTTTGGCTGGTGTTAGTTTTGCCAGTCTAGTGAGCGTATTGAAAAATCGCTTATTGACAGTAACGGGAATTGTTTTTGGTCTAAGTCAAGTGATGATTGGATTTTCAAGTCAGATTTGGCTTTTAAGTTTGAGTGCTCTTTTGGCTGGCTTTGCTTATAGTGTATCTCTAACAGCGGTGTTTCATATTGTATCGGAGAAAATCCCTACTCATTTGGTAAATCGTGCAACAGCGATTGTCGTTTTGGGTTGCAGTAGCGGTGCTTCGGTATCAACATTCGTCTTATCTTTGATTGGAATCATTTCTTCTGCCCCAATCTTTATTTTTAGTGTGTTAGGAGTTTTCATGATGGCAACGTCAACTTTAGCGGCTTTTGTCACTCATAAACAAAACGAGGAAAAAGATGCGATTAGATAAGTTTTTAGTAGAAATGGGTCTTGGCTCACGAACAGAAGTCAAGCAACTTTTAAAGAAGAGACAAGTTTTGGTCAACGGGAAGGCTGTCACATCAGCGAAAGTACAAGTAGATGAATATCAAGATGAAATTTCAGTCAATAATCGAGTATTGGACTATGAAAGATTTGTCTATTATCTTTTAAATAAGCCGAAAGGCGTCATTTCAGCTACTGAAGATGCTAACCATCAAACAGTTTTGGATTTGTTAGATGAAAGTGCACGCCAGAAAGAAGTTTTTCCAGTTGGACGACTTGATATTGACACTCACGGACTTTTGTTATTAACCAATAATGGAGCTTTGGCACACGCTATGCTGTCTCCTAAAAAGCATGTAGCAAAAGTTTATCGTGCAAAGGTAGATGGGATTATAACTGAAAAAGATGTGGAACATTTTGAAGCAGGAATAGAACTCAAGGACTTTACCTGTCAGCCTGCAAAGTTGACCATAGTAAAAGTAAATGAAGAGCAACAGACTTCTCTTGTAGAGATTACAATTTCTGAAGGAAAATTTCATCAAGTGAAGCGAATGGTTGCAGCTTGTGGTAAAAAAGTAGCAGACTTAGAGCGCCTTGCTATGGGACCATTAAGTTTGGATAAAGAGTTGGCAACAGGAACTTTTCGTCGTTTGACACAGGAAGAAATAAAAAGTCTCAAACGATTTGGCGTAGAACTCTTATAATTTGTATCAGTTGACAAAAACTTTCCTTCTTGGTAAAATAAGAATGTCATAGAGACAAATAACTTCTTCTTGGTTGCAGGCCATGCCAAACCTGTCACTCGGATGAAGCGTAAAGAAAAGGAGCTTATCATGGCAATCTCAAAAGAGAAAAAAAATGAAATCATTGCACAATATGCACGTCACGAAGGTGACACTGGTTCAGTAGAGGTACAAGTAGCTGTCCTTACTTGGGAAATCAACCACCTTAACGAACACATCAAACAACACAAAAAAGACCACGCTACTTACCGTGGTTTGATGAAGAAAATCGGTCGCCGTCGTAACCTTCTTGCATACTTGCGTAAGAACGACGTTAACCGTTACCGTGAGTTAATCAACTCTCTTGGACTTCGTCGCTAATCTTGCGTCTAAAACGTTTCTATACTTCGTTGGCTTCGCCTCGATGTATCATCAGTACAATCTTCGGCTCGTCGCCTTGTCTATAAACGTTTTATCCAGCAAGAATCATGATGTTAAGGGCGCCAAAAATCCGTATGAAATAGGGAAACAATATAGTGTTCGATGAACACAAGGAGTTTCATCTTTTTTACTAGGATTTTAGCCTGAGCTCAAATCAGCTCTCTGACTTCAGAGGGCTTTGTGTTTTTATCAGCATGCTTAGGCCGTGTTCAATTGAGCATATCTTGAAAATGAGGCTACTCTAAATTGGGTAGCCTTTTTGTTTTGTATGGATTTTAGCCCGAGCTCAAATTAGTTCTCTGATTTCAGAGAGTTTTTTATTTTGTGACTTTTAGTCCGTCTCGCTCCGTAAGGTGCGAGACAAATAAACCACTTATTATGCGGGTGCGTAATGTTGGTTATACCCAAAAACTCCAAATGCGATACAATAAAGATATTCAGGATTACGATAAAGCGAAAGGGGAAAATATGGCGTAAAAAGGTATATAGTTTATCTTATACAAAATAAAAGGGAGTGAGACAGAACCCATTTTGAAAAAAATCTAGTCCGTTGTCTTACTCCTACGAGGATGATTAGGCGCTCTTCCGAGCTTGAAAAGCAATAGACTTGAGGACTTGCTTTGCAAAATCCACCAATTCAAAGTCGTGTTTTTGACACATCCTTATGGATGTTTTATTTCCGACATCCAATAATCCAGTAGACTATTGGAGTGGTCAGCTGTAGCATCGTTAATTTATTAAACGGTCTCCTTTGAAGCTAGAAACTTTCGTCCCAGTCTCCAATCATGTGTGCTTGTAAACTACCTGTTTGATGGGAATTATGATGGAAAATAATGTCTCTTGTTACAAGATCTCATTTCTCTTTTTAATATATTGTAGAGATGTATTTTACCAAGGCAATCCCGCTTCTGCAATTTCCTTCTTTGAAGCATATTGACCATTTGGGCGATGCCATCTGCCCCTTTTATCTCTAAAATAGCCACTAGCAGCTACAGTCTCTTCTTGTTGAGATGCTGCTTTTCTCTCTGCCTCTTGTCGAGCTTGCTCAGCTCGTTGCTGAATTGCATTTTGTACAAGATTAATTCGATGTTGAAGAGCTCCTTTTTTATTTGGATCGGTAATTTGCTCAACGGCAGCTTGAGCTGGAGCAATGTTCTCGGCTACTTGATTATCCTCAAGTTGTTTAACAGCCTGTTCACCTTGCTGGGTGATGCGCTGAATTTGAGCTTCTTTTTGAGCTTGTTCTTCTTTAGCTTTTCTCTCTGCCGCCTCTTTTTGTTTTCGCTCTTCCTCCGCTTTCTTCTCTTTCTTTTCTTTTTCGAGTTTTTCTTCTTTTTCTCTACTAGAATCGGAGTTTGAGGAGGAACTGCTTGCTTTTGAAGAGTTTGAAGATGAAGTTCTAGATGTAGAAGAAACTACTTGAGTTTGACTTTGTTGGCTTTCGGAGGATTCAAGATTGAATTTACTTACTGTATAGCTTCCTAGTATTCCTATTATCGCTGCAGCAATTGCTATATTTCTTTTGAAAACACTTGGATTTCGCTTTGCGAAATACCAAATACCAAAAACACCACCTAGAAACATTAATGGCATTGTAATTGGAGCCAATAAGATGATTAGAACAACACTCATGATAGCAAGAACGATGTTGAGCCTAGAATTATTTTTCCACTTTTTCATATTTCCCTCACATAAATTGGTTTTCGAAAATATCATATCACAACTTGTTATCGCTTTCAATAACTAGGAAGTGAAATTTTTCAAATTACCACAAACTTAAAAATTTTGTTTTAAATCAATTCATATAAAACAGCTTCAAATTGAAATCTGAAGCTGTGTAGATAATCTATTCTCCTAATTCCTCGCTGTAGGTAATAATCTGATCAACTGTATCAGACAAGAACTGAATTGTGTCGCGGAGTGGTTTGTCTGTGGAAATGTCAGCTCCGATGATACGAGCAGTCTCAAGTGGCGTTTTACTTCCACCAGATTTGAGGAAGGTGAGCCAATCGTGAGCTCCATTTTTGTCATTTTTCAAATGAAGATAGCCAGTAGTAGAGATGACAAGCCCTGCTGAATAGGTATAACTGTATAGTCCCATATAATAGTGACTTTGCCGCATCCAAGTGAGCGCAGCATCATCGTCGATTTCGACTGCATCACCCCAAAACTCGGTAAGAACTTCTTTCATAATACTGTTAAGCTTCGCAGCACCAAAAGTTTCGCCTGCTTCAACGAGATTATAAACCCGGCGTTGGAAGGCTGCTTCCAAGAGATGGGTGATAAAGTTATGGAAGTAAGTGTCCGTTAGACGGTGAGCGAGTGCAAATCGCTTTTGACGTGGATTGTCAAATTGATGTTCCAAATAGTCGCTAAGTAAGAGTTCGTTGAAGGTAGAAGGAGCTTCTACGTAATAGGTCGACATGTGGGTATTGAAATAGCTTTGACTATTGTCAGAGAAGATGAACTGACCAGAGTGACCAATTTCATGAATCAGAGTATACACATCACTCATACGGCCTGTCCAACTCATAAGAACATAAGGATGCACGCGATAAGGATCAGTGGCATAGCCACCAGAGTCCTTGCCAGCATTCGCTGCAAAATCCACCCAGCGCTCTTTTTGGTAATTGGCAATTTCGCGTGTATATTCTTCTCCGAGTGGAGCAACGGATTTCATCACTAAGTCATAAGCGTCCTCAATAGTGACATCAGGATTGAGTGCACTGTCCAAGTCCAGCTTCCAATCTGCAAAGGTCATTTTTTCGAGGCCGTTGATCTTAGCAACGTGCTTGAGGAACTTTTGTGCAACAGGTGCAAATTCAGTCATGATGAGGTCAATTTGCCGATTGAACATAGAGCGATCTACCTCTTGCTCAGCCAAAAGATAGTCAAAGACAGAGTCATAGCCTTTCATATCTGCTAGAAGCTTTTCAGATTTGACCTGAGCCAGATAGGCAGCAGCAGTATTTTGGTGCTGACGAAGGCCTTCTGAGAAAGAGCGGAAAGCTTTTTCACGGATTTCTGTATTTTCGTGGTTTTGATAGAAATTCTCATAGGTAACAAAGCTGTTTTTATAAACTTTGCCGTTTACTTCGAAGTCAGCCATGGCAAAGTCGCCAGCCCGCATCTTAGTGTAAATATCCTGTGGGCTGTAAAAAACTTCACTAAGATTTGTCAGAGTCTTTTCGACATCCGCTCCCAGATAGTGGGCTTTTTTAATTTTAGCTTGGCGGATAGCTGAGGTCAAATGGGCTTCTTGGCCTAGTCTCTCCAAGACAGCCTCATCTGCGCCGACCAGGGCGTCGTCAAAGAAGCTGAGAGCAACGCTAGCTCCTGTTTCGAAATCTGTACCAGCTTGCGCAATCTGTGCAAAATTTTCATCACCGTAGTCCGTTGTTTGTGGCATAAAACTGTAGTTGCCGATATGACTTCTTTGAATATAGATTTGTTCCAATTCAGCAAAGGCCTTTTCAAAATCCTCAAAAGTATGAAGGTTGTCCTTATAATCCCGTATGAACTGGTTAATGTCTTCACGAGTTTTTTCAATCGCCCTCAGGAAATCTTCACGGTCTTGATAGAGAGCTGTTAAGTCCCACAGTTCCTTTTCTGGAAACTCAGAACGTTGTTTTTGTTCAACCATATCTATTCTCCTTGTTACTAGCTTTCTTTCTAGTATAGCAAAAAATAAGAATAATAGATAACATTTCAAAAATTCTTGCTAAAAAGCTATTTTAAGGCTTTTTCTTTTGGTGTAAAATATGATAAAATAAAATTTATACGTGCTTGATACAAAGATGAGGATAGACAAAGTATAAAAAATGCTTAAACTTTCTATCAACAGTCGTGGCTATGGAAAAAGGTGTGCTGAACAGGATAATGAGTTATTTTATTGAAACAAAGCTTATGCCTAATTATGCAAGCAGAAATTTTTGGAATGAAACTCAGGATTCATTTTTAATATCCTAAATCTATCTTGATCTTTGTAGGCAAGACGTATAAAAAATTAGAAATTGAGCATAGACTCAAAGAGGAATAATTATGGTAAAACAAATATTTAAAACCACTTTTGCTGGCAAAGAATTAGTGGTTGAAACTGGACAAGTGGCGAAGCAAGCGAATGGTAGCGTAGTGGTGCGCTATGGTGAAAGTACCGTTTTGACAGCAGCCGTTATGTCAAAGAAAATGGCGACTGGCGATTTCTTCCCGCTTCAAGTCAATTATGAAGAAAAGATGTACGCAGCTGGGAAATACCCTGGTGGCTTTAACAAGCGCGAAGGACGCCCTTCGACGGACGCGACTTTGACCGCTCGCTTAATCGACCGTCCCATTCGTCCCATGTTTGCGGAAGGTTTCCGCAATGAAGTTCAGGTTATCAATACTGTTCTTTCTTATGATGCGGATGCTTCAGCACCTATGGCAGCTATGTTTGGTTCATCTCTTGCGTTATCAATCTCAGATATTCCTTTTAATGGTCCAATTGCTGGTGTGCAAGTTGGCTATGTCAATGGAGAATTGGTCATCAATCCAAGTCAAGAACAAAAAGAAGCTTCGTTATTGGAATTAACCGTTGCAGGAACTAAAGAAGCGATTAACATGGTGGAATCTGGTGCCAAAGAATTATCAGAAGAAGTGATGCTGGAAGCCCTTTTGAAAGGTCATGAAGCAGTGAAGGAATTGATTGCTTTCCAAGAAGAAATCGTGGCAGTAGTTGGAAAAGAAAAAGCAGAAGTTGAGCTTCTTCGTGTTGATGAAGAATTGCAAACAGAAATTGTAGCCGGTTATAATGCTGATCTTCAAAAAGCCGTTCAGGTAGAAGAAAAATTAGCTCGTGAAGCCGCAACGCAAGCAGTCAAAGACGAAGTAATAGCCCTTTACGAAGAAAAATATGCTGACCACGAAGAATTTGACCGCATCATGCGTGATGTGGCTGAAATTTTAGAGCAAATGGAGCATGCAGAAGTACGGCGTTTAATTACTGAGGACAAGATTCGTCCAGATGGTCGTAAGGTAGATGAAATTCGTCCATTGGATGCTGAAATTGACTATCTGCCGCGCGTGCATGGCTCTGGTCTCTTTACTCGTGGGCAAACGCAGGCTTTATCTGTCTTGACCTTGGCGCCAATGGGTGAGACGCAAATTGTGGACGGACTTGATCCAGAGTACAAGAAACGCTTTATGCATCATTATAATTTCCCACAGTATTCTGTAGGAGAAACGGGACGCTATGGAGCACCTGGTCGTCGGGAAATCGGTCATGGAGCTCTTGGTGAACGTGCACTTGCGCAAGTTCTCCCTAGTCTAGAGGATTTCCCTTATGCAATCCGTTTGGTAGCAGAAGTTCTTGAGTCAAATGGTTCATCTTCACAGGCCTCAATTTGTGCCGGGACGCTGGCTCTCATGGCCGGTGGGGTACCAATTAAAGCACCTGTAGCCGGAATCGCTATGGGGCTCATTTCAGATGGTAGCAACTACACGATTTTAACAGATATTCAAGGCTTAGAAGATCATTTCGGAGATATGGATTTCAAGGTGGCTGGTACACGTGAAGGAATTACTGCTCTTCAAATGGATATCAAGATTGAAGGAATTACTGCTGAAATCTTGCAAGAAGCATTGGCTCAAGCTAAGAAAGCACGTTTTGAAATTTTAGATTTGATTGAACGTACGATTCCAGCTCCTCGCACAGAACTCGCTCCAACTGCTCCGAAGATTGACACCATTAAGATTGATGTTGATAAGATTAAGATTGTCATTGGCAAGGGCGGTGAAACGATTGACAAGATTATCGCAGAAACAGGTGTCAAGATTGATATAGACGAGGAAGGAAATGTTTCTATTTACTCTAGCGATCAAGATGCGATTAATCGTGCTAAGGAAATCATTATAGCACTTGTGCGTGAAGCAAAAGTAGATGAAGTGTATCATGCCAAAGTGGTTCGAATTGAGAAATTCGGTGCTTTTGTCAATCTATTTGACAAGACAGATGCCTTAGTGCATATCTCTGAAATGGCTTGGACGCGTACTAATAAAGTTGAAGATTTGGTACAACTTGGTGATGAAGTAGATGTCAAAATCATCAAGATTGATGAAAAAGGTCGTGTGGATGCTTCTATGAAAGCATTGCTTCCGCGCCCTCCTAAAGAGGATAAGGAGAAAAAACATCATCATAAAACACATAAAGAGCATAAAGTTGTTCGAGAAGAAAAGGCACAAGACTAGAAAGGTAGCTAAGTGTTTACTTTCAGTCTAAAGCTAGAAAGGAGTCATCATGGGTTGGTGGAAAGAGACAATAGCGATTGTAAAAGAAAATGATCCAGCAGCTCGCTCCTTGCTCGAGGTGCTGTTGACTTATCCTGGTATTAAGGCTTTAGCAGCTCATCGGATTTCTCACTTTCTTTGGAATCATGGTTGTAAACTCTTAGCTCGGATGCATAGTCAATTTTGGCGTTTTTGGACCCAGATTGAGATTCATCCGGGAGCAAAGATTGCTTCGGGTGTTTTCATTGATCACGGGAGTGGCTTAGTGATTGGTGAGACGGCTGTTGTGGAAAAAGGAGTGATGCTTTATCATGGTGTTACTCTTGGAGGAACTGGTAAAGATGCTGGGAAACGTCACCCAACGGTTCGCCAAGGCGCACTCATTTCCGCTCATGCGCAACTCATTGGTCCGATTGAAATCGGTGAAAATGCCAGGGTAGGAGCGGGTGCAGTAGTGGTGGCAGATGTACCAAGTGATGTGACAGTTGTTGGTATACCGGCTAAAATCGTCCGTGTGCATGGTCAAAAAGATACTCCAACTATCAAGAATTTAGAAGAAATCCGCGAAGAAAGTTATTACTCATCTAAATTGTAGTGAGAAATGGTTGAATGTAGGCTCAAAAGAAAGTGTATATAGCGTGCTATTAGAGGAATTTGAAGATGTAGCTGGGGTTATTGAACCAACAGACAGGCAGGTTATTGCTAAGGGAGAGATTTGTAAAACTATCATCTTGTCTTTTAACGGAGAAATTTTGAAACGTTTGATTGAGTCAGAAGAAGTTTATCCAGGAGGCTGTTTAAAAAATCTGAACGGTCAATTTCTTTGGTATATATATAAATGTGATGGAAATCAAGTTGCAGTCATGACAGCGCTTATTGGAGCTCCATCAATGATTGGTCAATTGGAGGAATTGGCAGCCAGAGGTTTCAAGAATTTCATCATTCTAGGATCTTGTGGCGTTTTGGATCGCTCGATTGAGGCGGACAAGATTATCCTGCCTGCTGCTGCTTTGCGAGATGAAGGCACTAGCTATCACTATGCCCCACCGGGTGATGAAATCGCTTATGACGAGCCCCTGTTGATTCAGCTGGAAGCTATCTTTGACAAGCACGATATTGAGCATATCCGCGCCAAGTCTTGGACGACTGATGCCTTTTATCGGGAAACGCCTGATAAGGTCAAGCGTCGCTTAGCTGCTGGAGCCCAAGTGGTGGACATGGAAGCTTCAGCTATTATGGCTTGGAGCCAATTTCGCAAGACCAAAGTCTATCAGTTCTTCTACACAGCTGACTATGTGGATCATCATAACCGAACCTGGGATGCTCGCCATAACGAACGGAAGGCTGCTGCCATGACTTTTTTCACGATCGCTTTGACAATAGCAAAGGAACTAGAAAGGAACTGAGTAGGAACAGAAAGTTTGAAAATAGAAGACTGCTTCTGTAGTTGATCTTATCTGCTTTCTAAGGACTCTCAGCATCGTAAATATGATCAAAATCTATGATACTATGACTCGCAGCCTACGTGAATTTGTGCCTATTGAGGAGGACAAGGTTCGCATGTATGTCTGCGGTCCGACTGTTTATAACTATATCCATGTCGGTAATGCCCGCTCAACAGTAGCTTTTGACACGGTTCGTCGCTATTTTGAGTATCGAGGCTTTGAGGTCAATTATATTTCCAATTTTACAGATGTAGATGATAAGATTATCAATCGAGCCAAGGAAGAAGGTATCACACCAAAAGAAGTGGCTGACAAGTACATCGCAGCTTTTCGTGCTGACGTTAATCAACTAGGTGTTAAGCCAGCTACTCAGCATCCGCGCGTGATTGACTTTATGGAGGATATCATTGACTTTGTGCAGACTTTGGTGGATAAGGGCTACGCTTATGAGTCAGAGGGTGATGTCTATTTCCGAGTGGAAAAGTCTCACAATTATGCCAAACTAGCTAACAAAACCTTGGCTGATTTAGAGTTAGGCGCTTCTGGTCGGACAGATGAGGAGACCACCCGCAAGGAAAATCCAGTGGACTTTGCCCTCTGGAAGGCGGCTAAACCGGGCGAGATTTTCTGGGATAGCCCTTGGGGAGCAGGTCGTCCGGGCTGGCATATCGAGTGTTCGGTCATGTCGACAGAGATCTTGGGCGATACCATTGATATCCACGGTGGTGGAGCAGACTTAGAGTTTCCTCACCATACCAATGAAATCGCCCAGTCAGAGGCCAAGACCGGTCAGACTTTTGCCAACTACTGGATGCACAATGGCTTTGTCAATATTGACGACGTTAAGATGTCCAAATCTCTAGGCAATTTTATCACCGTTCATGATGCTCTTAAGACCATTGACGGTCAGGTACTGCGTTTCTTCTTTGCTACCCAGCATTATCGCAAGCCGATTAATTTCACAGAAAAAGCTGTTCATGATGCAGCGACTAATCTCAAATATTTGAAGAATACCTATGAGCAGCCTTTCACTGATCAGGCAGATTCAGCTCAGCTTCAAGTCTTGCTGGATAAGTTCACTGCCGCTATGGACGAAGATTTCAATGCAGCTAATGGCATCACGGTTGTCTTCGAGCTAGCCAAGTGGATCAACTCTGGCAACTACACCGCTGAAGTCAAGGAAGCCTTTGCTAAGCTTTTAGAAGTTTTTGGCATCGTCTTTGTAGAAGAAGTCTTGGATGCAGACATTGAGCGTTTGATTGAGGAACGCCAAACAGCGCGTGCTGCCAAGGATTTTGCGACAGCTGATAAGATCCGTGATGAATTGGCAACACAAGGAATCAAGCTATTAGATGGTAAGGACGGAGTGAGGTGGACCCGTGACTGATGTCAATTTGATTAACGGCATCGCCCTCGCTTTTGAGGGAGATGCTGTCTACTCCATGTATATCCGACGTCACCTAATTTTTCAGGGATTGACCAAGCCCAATCAGCTGCATAGGGAAGCGACTAAGTATGTTTCGGCTAAAGCGCAAGCCAATCTCATCTCTCTCATGTTAGAAGAGGGAATCCTGACAGAAAAGGAAGAAGAAATCTACAAGCGTGGACGCAATGCCAATAGTCATACAAAAGCTAAAAATGCCGATATCATTACTTATCGCATGTCTACAGGCTTTGAGGCTATTATGGGCTACCTACATATGACGGGAGCTATTGAGCGCTTAGAAGAGTTAATTGACTGGTGCATTGTCAGAGTGGAGAGCACAAATCATGATAAAAAGTAATTTGTTAGAATGGTTTCCTCAAGGGAAGTTTCAATCCAATCCGAGCGTAAAAGAAGATGAAGTGGCAATTCCCTTATCAAAAAATCAATGGCTATTATTAAAAATGAGTAGCTTGACAGAAAGAGAACAACAGCTTGTTTCTTTACTGACTGGAGAAGAGTCAGCGTTTGATGGTGGACCTTGGTACGATTATCTGGTTCATAGTCGTGGCAAATTGCCAAAAAGTGTACAAAAGATACAATTTGTTCATTGTCATTTATTCCATTATGAAAATGAAACAATCGGATCTTGGTTAGAAATGATGCGGACCATACTGCCCAATAGAATAGCAGATTTTCAGCTGTCTTCTCAGGATTATATCTTTGTATTAGATCAGACGCAACTTATCCCCGTAAAAGCTGTCCTTCGTGATACTTTATCAGCCATCGAATATGACTTTAGCCTAGCTCTCACAATTCAAATCGGACAGATTTGGTCTCAAATGTTTGAAGAGAGCTACTTTGAGCTATTTCAAGCAGAGAATGCCCTTTTTACTAAGTGGTGGGAACAGGCTCAGCATTCTAATGTGCATTCTTTTTCCCAACTCTTTTTATGGGGGATTAGCCAAAAGGATTTCATATTGCCAATCTTAACAAAGAAACTTCATCAATTGATTGAAAGTCAGGATCAGCTCGTTGATATTATTGCCGCTTTGTGGGAAAATACAGCGGTTGTGACAAAAGCTGCTCAGCAGTTGTATATTCATCGGAACACGTTACAATATCACATCGATAAATGGGAAGAATTGACGGGTTTACAGCTAAAAGACCTAACAGATTTGACGCTATGTTATCATGTTATTTTAACTGATTTATTCTAATGTTTTGTGCACCCTGCACAAGACATTTTCTTTTAAATTTGTTCACATTGCCATAGAAAAATAAAGCGTTTTCATATAGAATGAAATCATAACAACAAAGGAGTTCTATTTTATGGTAGAATTAAATTTAAAAAATATTTACAAAAAATATCCAAACAGCGAACATTACTCTGTAGAAGACTTCAACTTGAATATAAAAGATAAGGAATTTATCGTTTTCGTTGGTCCTTCAGGATGTGGGAAATCTACTACACTTCGTATGATTGCTGGACTTGAAGATATCACGGAAGGTGAATGTTCAATTGATAGTCGCGTGGTCAATGATGTTGCGCCAAAAGATCGTGACATTGCCATGGTTTTCCAAAACTACGCTTTGTATCCACACATGACTGTGCATGATAATATGGCTTTTGGTTTGAAACTTCGTAAATACAGCAAGGATGATATTGAAAAACGTGTAAATGAAGCAGCAGAGATTCTTGGCTTGAAAGAATTTTTAGATCGTAAACCTGCAGACCTTTCTGGTGGGCAACGTCAACGTGTAGCGATGGGACGTGCTATTGTTCGTGATGCAAAAGTATTTCTTATGGATGAACCGCTTTCTAACTTGGATGCTAAATTGCGGGTATCTATGCGGGCAGAAATTGCTAAAATCCACCGTCGTATTGGGGCAACCACTATCTATGTTACCCATGACCAAACAGAAGCAATGACTTTGGCTGATCGTATCGTTATCATGTCTGCAACAAAGAATCCTTCAGGAACGGGTACAATTGGACGTATAGAACAAATCGGTACCCCACAAGAAGTTTACAAAAACCCAGTTAATAAATTTGTTGCAGGCTTTATCGGAAGCCCAGCGATGAACTTCATCAATGTAACTTTGAAAGGTGATGAAATTGTAGCACAAGACCTTTCTCTGAAAGTACCAGAAGGTGCCTTGAAGGTACTTCGTGAAAAAGGCTATGAAGGCAAGAAACTCATTTTTGGTATTCGTCCAGAAGACATCAATACAGAAGCTGCTTTCCTTGAAACCTTCCCAGATTCAGTAGTACATGCTAAAATCTCTGTATCCGAATTGCTTGGTTCGGAATCTCATTTGTATTGCCAAGTGGCTGACAATGAATTTATTGCTAAAGTAGATGCTCGTGATTACCTCAAAGCTGGAGCAGGTATTGACCTTGGCTTTGACTTGAACAAAGCACACTTCTTTGATCCAGAAACAGAAAAGACAGTTTATTAATTTACAATGCCTTTAGAATAATTAATAAGAGAATGCAGGATGCCTTGTTTTTAATACAAGACTCCTGCGTTTTTTATAGAAGAAAATTTGGATTTAACGGTAAAGTGATTTATAAATAAGAAGAAGCATTTTAAATTTTATGTTATACTAAAGTCATGGAAAATAACGATATTGTCTACGGTGTACATGCTGTGACGGAAGCTCTCATGGCCAATACTGGAAATAAACTCTATATTCAAGATGATCTACGTGGGAAAAATGTTGCTAAGATGAAAGATTTGGCAGCAGAAAAAAAGGTTTCCATTTCTTGGACTACCAAAAAAACATTACAAGAAATGACAGGTGGTGCCGTTCATCAAGGTTTTGTTTTGCGTGTTTCAGAATTTGCTTATACGGATTTTGAGGTGATGTTGAAAATGGCAACTCAGGAAAACAATCCTCTCTTGCTCATTTTAGATGGTCTAACAGATCCGCATAATTTAGGCTCTATTTTACGGACGGCTGATGCGACAAATGTTACAGGCATCATTATTCCGAAGCATCGAGCAGTTGGTGTCACGCCGGTCGTTGCTAAGACCTCTACAGGAGCTGTAGAGCACGTTCCGATCGCTCGGGTGACCAACCTCAGCCAAACTTTGGACAAGCTGAAAAATGCAGGTTTTTGGATTTTTGGAACGGATATGAATGGAACTCCGTCTACTAAGTGGAATACAGCAGGCAAACTCGCTCTGATTATCGGCAACGAAGGTAAAGGCATTTCTGCTAATATTAAAAAGCATGTAGATGAAATGATTACCATTCCTATGAATGGACATGTGCAGAGCCTTAATGCTAGTGTGGCTGCAGCCATTCTCATGTATGAAGTGTTTAGAAATCGCTTATGAAAAGACAAATTTTACTAGTTTATGCTTGCCGGATGACTGCCTTTTGAAAGGAAACTGGTCCATTTTTAAACCAGAGCGAACGGAGTGTAGAACGAAATTTTTTCCTGATAAATTGAGGAATGAGGCTGATTTTTAAGATTTGGAAAGAATTTGTGACTTCAATGCTCCAAGAGATGCTTAGTGTTCATCAGAACTTATTCAGTGTGACAGTCGTTTTGATTGATGAGAACGAAATGGTAGATGATGGCATTGATATGAAGTAGCAAACCACGAGCTCAATCATCTGTGGTAATGAGCAGTGGACTGTCTTTGCCCAAGGAACTTTGCGTGTTTCGGCTTGTGAACTAGAAAAGAAAATAGCTATTACAAAGTCGGATCTGAATCAAATGAGCCAACAGCTTCAAATGGGAAAACCACCTTTATGTCCTATGGACAATCCAACCTTACGCAATTTATAGAAAATGATGGAGAAAAAAGAAAGATGACTTTTAAGATTTTAACGGATTCAACAGCAGATCTTCCAGAAAGCTGGGCTTTAGAAAATGATGTTCAAATTCTCGGTCTGACTATTCAGCTGGATGGAGAGACGTATGAAACAGTCGGAGATAAGAAACTAACGAGTGAGCAGCTTCTTTCTAAAATGGAAGCCGGTAGCCAGCCGACAACTAGTCAAATCAATGTTGGTCAGTTTGAAGCTATCTTTCGTCACTATGCTGAGATCGGCATGCCAGTCCTTTATATTGCTTTTGCATCTCTTTTATCAGGAACTTATCAGAGTGCAGTCATGGCACGGGATATAGTTTTAGAAGATTTTCCAGAAGCTGTCATCCAAATGATAGATACCAAGGCTGCATCTATGGGAGAAGGTCTTTTAGTGATGAAAGCGGTAGAGGCAAAAACTGCTGGGCAAAGTTTAGAACAGGTAGTAACCTTGATAGAATCCTTACTGCCAAAAGTGCGTACTTATTTCCTCGTGGATGATTTGAACCATCTCATGCGAGGCGGACGGATTTCAAAAACGGCAGCTCTCATGGGGAATTTGGTCAATATCAAGCCGATTATTGCCGTTAAAGCAGATGGTAGGCTAGATTCTGTGGCTAAAGTTCGTGGCAAGAAAAAAGCTCATGCTGAAGTAGTGCGCATGACTTTGGAAGGTATTTCTGATCCACGTGTGGTAATTGCTTATGCAGGGTCAAACAGTCAGGATGTGGCTCAAGTATTAAAAGAGCAACTTCTTCTATCAGATCAGGTTAATGAAGTTTTAATCCTACCATTAGGGCCCGTTATTGCCACCCATACTGGTCCTAGAACTTTGGGATTATTTAGTATTGCCCATGAAAATCAAGATTAAACGGAATGAAACCGTTCTTTCATAAATAATTTACCAAATATATTGACTTTTACCCCTAAAATTTGGTATGATAGTAGGCGGTATTGTTTACCCCATTTGTAAGGCCCCGGAACCTTCCAAATAACTTGCGGACCGGAACATCCGCTCTGTAAACAAAAACGATATTCATATAGGAGAAATCATGAACAAAACAACATACATGGCTAAGCCAGGTGAAGTTGAACGGAAATGGTACGTAGTAGACGCTACTGATGTACCTCTTGGACGCCTTTCTGCTGTTGTAGCAAGCGTGCTTCGTGGAAAAAATAAACCAACTTTTACACCTCATACTGATACAGGTGACTTCGTAATTGTTATCAATGCTGAAAAAGTAAAATTAACTGGTAAAAAGGCAACTGATAAAGTTTACTACACTCACTCAATGTACCCAGGTGGATTGAAATCTATTACTGCTGGTGAACTCCGCTCTAAGAATGCTGTTTGCTTGATTGAGAAATCAGTTAAGGGTATGCTTCCACACAATACTCTTGGCCGTGCTCAAGGTATGAAATTGAAAGTATTTGTAGGTGCTGAGCACACTCATGCTGCACAACAACCAGAAGTTCTTGATATTTCAGGACTTATCTAAGGAAAGGAACAAATAAGCTATGTCACAAGCACAATATGCAGGTACTGGACGTCGTAAAAACGCTGTTGCACGCGTTCGCCTTGTTCCAGGAACTGGTAAAATCACTGTAAACAAAAAAGATGTTGAAGAGTACATCCCACACGCTGACCTTCGCCTTGTCATCAACCAACCATTTGCAGTTACTTCAACTGTTGGTCAATACGACGTTCTTGTAAACGTTATCGGTGGTGGTTACGCTGGTCAAGCAGGAGCTATCCGTCACGGTATCTCTCGTGCCCTTCTTCAAGTAGATCCAGACTTCCGCGATTCACTCAAACGCGCTGGTCTCCTTACTCGTGATGCCCGTATGGTTGAACGTAAGAAACCAGGTCTTAAGAAAGCTCGTAAAGCTTCACAATTCTCAAAACGTTAATCAATACGATTATATCAACGTTTCAAAGCACTCAAGAGTTTACCTTATGGGTGCTTTTTTAATATTTTTTGGGAAAGTTCACCTCAAAGTTTACCTTATTGTTTTAGAGACTTTAAAGCAAATTCACCAACTGCCATAGGAACTACATTCGAAGTATTGACATAAATTTGAGTTGTACCTGTATCGCTATGCGTTAGTGCTTCAGAAATGTCTTTTAACTTCATTCCTGCTTGTTTGGCAAGTGTCGCTCCTGTATGCCGCAGTTTATGAGGTGTAGCATGTGCCAGCTCTTTATGTCGCTTTCTAATGCTTTTCATTTTATTGTTTAGATAGTCGGCGTGTAAAGGCTTATTGATGTTTCCTTTTGTGTCGATATATGTAAAAACAAATTGTTCTGGATTACTGATGATGCCAAACTTTGCTAGTTCATATTTTTGTTGTTCTTTCCAAGAGGTAAGAAGTTGAAGTAAGTCATTAGAAATAGAGAAAATAGTTTTCTTATTTCCCTTAGTAGATTTTACTTGTCCATATCTATCTAAAGCTTGAATTAGCTGAATCTGCGATTTTGAAAAGTCTATATGTTTCCATTGAAGAGCGTAGGTTTCAGATTTTCTATCGCCTAAGAAAAAAGTGAGATAAAATAGGACATAATCTTTAAGGGTTATTTTATCATTATCTAAATCTTCTTGAAATGCTGAGAACCATTCTTGTAGTTGTTCATGAGTTAGATATAAATCTTCCTCTCTCTTTGACTCTGCAAGTTGAATCTTTTTAGTGGCTTTTATTCTTCTTAATATTTTTGCAACTTTATTAGCTTCTATATATTCAAGTTCTTCTGCCCAGTCAAAAATAGAAATCACATAGCTACGTAAAGATTTGAAGTTTGCATATTCATTAGCCTTAGACGTCATTAGATTTAGGATAACTTGCTTATTTTGGTTTAGAAACTGTATCGTATAGTTTCCAAGAAGTGGCAGTATATGTTTTTCAAAACAGGTTTTTGTATTAGCGATTGTTGACCTGCTTGGTGGTTTAGAAGTAGATGTAGTTTGTCCTGCTTTATAAGAGTCCCACCAGATATTGTTATAGAAGTCTGAGAAAAGAATATCTCCTTTTGCTAGTCCTGTAAATTCATTATCTTCTATTTGATTTAACTTGCTAAGCAAGTCTATCTCAGCGTACCTTGCCTCCTTTCTAGTTTTAAATCGCTTATCGTAATAATTGCTATTAACAATACCAAGTGGCATTCGTGCTTCAATTGGGATATAGACTTTTAAGCGATAAGTTCCGTTTTTTGTCTTACTGATAGTCATGATATTCTCCTTGTGTATCGAACCAGAAAATATCATGACTATTATAAAATAAAAATCTTGATTTTTCTAGTTGTTACCGTTTAGCCAGCGGTCAATAGCGTCCTTGCGGAATCGAATTGTTTTTCCAATTTTGATGGATGGGAGCCCCTTTTGAATCCATGAATCAAGAGTATTGTTGGAAATTCCCAAATAGTCGCAAGTCTGTTGTTTGTTCAAATAGGGACAGCTTAAAGTATTTTTTTCTAATTGTTGTTTAATTTCTTTTTGAATAAGATTGGATAGCAATAGTTGAATCTGATGAATCTGTTCATCAGGAAGAATTACTTGCATTTATTACCCTCCTTCTTATCTTGGTTCCTCATTGGATTGCATCGACGTGAATCTAAATACTTAGCAAAAAAGTAGGTACGCTCAATGATAAGTCCAAGAAGTGGTGTATGTTTAGCTCGTGCATACCAGACGAGTTCTTCAAACTCTGTGAAGTCATTCTGTTCAATAATATCCACAACTTCATGCATGAAATAATCTGACTTATTTTCTACAAGAAATTTATCGAGATTAAAACCACATCCAACTTCAATATCATTTATATCATACTGAGTTTTCTCCTTATTTTCGGCATGAATGAAGTAGTCAAATAGACCTTTGGGAGATTGTACGATTTCTACATGAGCAGGGCCATTCAACTTGTCCTTGATTATCTCGGAAACTTGTTTATAACTTTTGAGAGAATCAAAGAAGAAAGCCCCGTGTTTGTGAGATTTTTTTAGTTCCCCAGTTTGTCGATTAATATCTTTATCGTGCCAAGGACTCAGGACGAAGGGGATGTGTAGTTCTTCAAGAACTTCAAGGTAGTCGGCAGGGGCACTTTCTTTGTAAAAAAGGAATGTCCACTTGCTAGAGCGTTGTTCTTTTGTCATTTTGATATACCTTTCTGATTACTGATTACAGGATAATTGGGGGTCGTAGTAACCCCATTACATCGCATGATTAGATATTTTGAAGAAGTAGTGCTTTTGGCTTTCACTACGTGGGCCAAGCACTACTTCTTCTTTTATCGTCTCGTACCTATGTACCATAGTTTATTTCCTTCTCTGTTTGGAGAAGAGAAATAATAATCAGTATTTTTACTAAAAATTTCCTCTTTGATATGAGCTTCCATATCACGTAAGAGTTTTTGAGCTTGTTGTGTTCTAGGGTATTTTAGAAAGACGACAACTGAGTCTTTTCTAATATCCACGCTTGCTTTTCTTGCTGTTTGATTGAAATTTTTTAGAATAGGGTTGAATTTCGTTACGGTAGTCTGATTATCAATGGTGATCACTGACTCTGATTTTTCATCTTGCTTTAGAAATTGTCGCAAGCGAATTGTTTGATAAATCGATTTGAAGTAATTTAGGATATTATCACTGATAATACGTTGAGCTAACTCAACAGTGACTAAAGAAGCTACAATTAGCAACAGTATGATGGCAGTTTGTTTTGTATAGTTTCCAAAAAGATTAAGTTTGTCTTGGATAAGAACAATAGTATTATCTAGAAACGGAATATCAAAGTTACCAAACAGTTTTACGAGTAGATTGAGAGCGAAGCTTAGCATGAAACTAGTAAGCCCGAAGAGAAGGAGGTAGGAAATGAGATTGTATGTTTTTTGAAAGAAAGTCTTTTTCATGCTTATAGTATGCCTTTCTTGGTATAATATGTAGGACAGAGAAGTGGAAGAACTTGATAAGGATGTTCATTATCAATGATTTGAATCAGTCCCGTCCCCTTACCTATTGGTATAACAATCCCTTCAGGGTCTAAATCGGGAAAGAGAAATTGTGTGGTCTTCTTATTGATGTTTCCGATTTGGATAAGAACGTTTAACTGTTCACGAACAGAGATAGGGATTGTATTGTGGTCAAAGCGCTGGCTTACTAAAAGAAGATGTACTTTAGTAGCACGACCGAGTAGAGCAATCTGAGATAAGAGTGAAAAGAAGGAATCTTTAATAGTTTTATTGATACCTTCTGAAAGGGCTAAGACCTCATCAATGACAATCGTTAGATGGTCAAAAATATGCTCAGGATTATCGTAGAGGATTTCTTGCCTTTGTTGGATAAGATTGAGACAGGAACTGAGATTTTCATTAATCTCTGAAACAAAGTCTGACTTCGAGCGATTCTTTTGAGGATGTATAACAGCAATACCATTTTCACGACACCATCTACTTGGCTCATCGAATTTACCATCAACGATAATGAGGTCGGAAATATGTTTTAAGAGACTTAAAAAATAAGTGAGAGCGTAGGATTTTCCTGAACCACTGTTTCCAGCAATAGCAATATGAGTAACCTTGTTATAATCAATGCTTAGATTCTTCATGATAGGAATGAGATTATCTTTTTGGGAGAGTGAGAACTCTTCCAAATTTGAAATGACAAGGCGTTCAGATATTCCTTCTTTCCAAGGGAAGAATAGACCACGCTGGATATGTATATCATCCGTATCTAGTGCCATAAAATAGGCTGAATTTTGCTTGAGAAGTGTGAAGCGAGGGTAGAGAGCTGCGTTCGCAATCAGGAAGATTTTCTGATAGAGTTCATCATCAATAATATAACCTGCTGGTAAGCGAGGAAGAAAAAGAAAGCCTTCTTCCATAATCTTGCAGTCAAAACTATTAGTGTAGCTACTTTCTCCCTGCACAATACTTCCAAGTCCCATGTTGAGGCTTTGGAGCAGATATTGTCCTAGTTCTCGATTTGTCATTATTTAACCTCTTTTAGATTATCGGCTTTGAAGTAAACATTGAATCCTACTTCACAGGCTTGAAGATTTTCAAATTCAATTATTGCCATGTAGGTTGGAAGAGAAATTTCAGTTTCAAATTTGACTTGGAAAGGTGGCAGTCCCTTTTGTGAAAACCAAGCTTTGTGCGCTATAATCTCTCCTGTTGGTTGACCTTCTTCAAATTTGATTTGAGGTTCAAGTTCTGTACTCAAGCAGACAATAGCCTGCTTTGGGTCAATGTATTCATTTGCAGTATTGACTGAATAGGCATTTTTGCGATTATTCGTTTTCATAGAATTGTACCTGCTTTCTAAGTTCTTTGTTGCTGTGTTCGTTTTAAGTCTTGAACTTGACTGTGTTAGCTAACTACACTTATATTCTAAATTATTTTATTCAATCACACTTTCAAGATTTTTGAAAGTGCAAAAGTCAAAGTTGTGCTACAAGAGCGACAAATTCAACCAACCATTCTTCTATGCTATCTGCTATTTGATAAGAAGTTTCCTCTTTAGGAAAGGTTGGAAAGAAATCATATAAAGTAGTTGCTAAGAAAGTGAGATTCTTCTGAATTTCTTTTTCTTTCGTCTGAAAGAGATGCTTCGCAAAATTATATTTGTCAGTAAGAATGAGATTTGTGAGATGAACAATGAGTGACTCACAAAAGGCAAGATTTGGGAAGAAAATACTTTTTACATTGGGAAGTTTTAAAGTTTCTTGTAATGCATCTATAGTATCTAAAGTGATATTCCGTTTACCTTGTAGGATTTGACTAATAGTGGGAGCAGAAATAAGTATTGGTTCATCGTACTCATAGTAAAAAATGGAGTTCTGAAGGATTTCCTGTTCAATCAATTGTTGCTTGATAGCTTCTCCGAGTAATTTACTGTAGATAGTTCTGATTTTGGCTTTTAACATAAGTTATCCTTTCCAGCCCTAGGATGGAAAGAAACAGAATAATCATTACAGTTACCGAGTAGATACAAAAAGGCACAACAAAGAAACGGTGAAACAGTAATATGTAGAAGTAGCTTATTCGTAGCTAGTCATTATATTGTTTCAATCCGTCCATTTGATGCGCGTCAATTGGGACTAATATATTTTACTTATAATTCTATTTTAGTGTATTCAGAAAAATATTTGGAAAAGCAAAGAGCCTTTCATATCAAGGAATAGGAAATTTAAATGAAATTTCAAAAATGAAATTTCATGTAGATAGTGTATAATAGA
>NZ_KV795594.1:24861-125851 GCF_001809055.1 Streptococcus sp. HMSC034B05
AAAATGAAATTTCATGTAGATAGTGTATAATAGATATATGGAAAGTAAAAATTTTGATTATAAAAAATTAGAAACTGTACTTGATGAACAGGGAGTTACGATAGAACAATTAGCAAAGATGATAAAAAAAGAAAAAAGGACAGTTGCTAGCTGGTTAAAAGGAACAACTACTCCCCATAAAAGTTCTTTAGATAGTATTCTGATGTCATTACATATATCGGAAAGGCGGATTTCAAAAGATGGGGTAGTCTTTTTTGATATTACGGAAGAAAATCAACAGAGAGCGGAAGAGCTTCTTTATAATGTTTTATTACCATTCTTTGCGTATTATGAAGCTAATCAATTAGGACATGAAGTAGTAAAAGAGCAAAAAGCTTTCAATAATAGTGGCGGATATGATGGGAAAAACATTCAATTTATTAATCCTGATTTTACAAAGCCAAGTTTAATAAATGAGATGACAGATATTATAGAATCCATGGAACAGTTTGTTAAGAGAAGCGAGTTTCCGTTGAAGCGTATGAAAAATTATTCCTATGGTTTTCTTGAGGATTTTGCGAGAGATATTACATATATTCCCTCTGATTCAAGGGAAAGAATTGGATATTTTCAAGATAGAATAAAGACAGTTCCTGATGGTGTTCTAAAGAGTGAATATGCTAGAAGACTACTGAATGAACTTGAAACATATACTCGAAAGGATAGTTTAATGAGTTGGCAACGAAATGACTATCCAAGTTTGAAAATAGAAATAGACCCTTATATTTTAGAATTCACAAGAAAATTCCCAGCACTACTAGATGAGGAGCTTTTTCAAATATGTGTAGATATACTTAATGAAGATAAGTACAATCTATATTCGCTTACTCTTAGACAGATGTTTAATGACTTCTTCATTATCTTGACTTCAATATTATTTGGCGAACAAGAAAACCCCTCTAAAAACTAGAGGGGATAATTATATATTTTTATGTTATTCTTTCTTCAATTTAATAGTACCAAAACCATCTCCACTGACAGTTAGTGTGTTACCTGAGAGGGAGTAATTCAACTCTTCTCCTTCTAACTTAAACTTTTTATTCTCTTTATCAATAGTAAAGTCGGTACTGATACTGTTCTTACCAAATAGTAAGCCCGAACGATCACCAGCTTTAATGCTAAGTGAACCGTCTCGACCATCGATTGTAATCGTCATGCTACTACTATCTTTTTCATAAGAGTAGGTTACGTCTAAACTTTGATTACTAGCAGAACATGCTGTAAGAAAGCATAGAGATAAAAGTGTTATTAAGATAGTTTTTAATTTTTTCAGGATTTTCTCCTTTAGTATTTTAAGTATTATTATTTTCAAAAACAATACTTATATACCTTTTATTTTACCACGAAAACATAATTTAAGTATCTTTTTTTAATAAAAAAATACATTTAAGACCTACAAAATGATTCTAATAAATCATAGTCTTAGTATATAGAATCAGATAAGGGGTGTGATAACATGTCGCTGGGGGAAAGCGTATCTAATCGAATTTACGAATTGAGGATAAAAAAACAACTAACACAAGAAATGCTAGCGGATAAAGCGGGTATGGATGTCAATGCGCTTGGTAGAATTGAAAGAGGACAAAATTCTAATATTAAATTGGAGACTTTGAACAAGTTAATTGAAGCATTAGAGTTAGATTATCAAACTTTCTTTGCATTTACGGATAGTGACAATGAGGTAGCTAAGTTGATTGCTAAACTTTCATTAGTAGATGATGAGGAAAAGTATCTTGAGATTTTTAATAAGATATTGGATATTGAGTTAAAAGCTTAACAGTATGTTGCTCTGATAATATTAGAAAGGGGAATTATGGAATACTGTATTCCTAGAAAGAAACCAAATGATACAGAAGTAAAGCGTTATTTACGCGAAGTCAATTTTTTATGTCCACTATGCAAAAAAGAGTTACAGCCAAATGGGCAGAAAAAAAGGAATAAACTTTATGAGATTGCTCATATTTATCCAAATAGTCCAACTCCACAACAGAAGAAAGAGCTTAATAATGTAGAGAGACTTGGCGAAAACTCAGAATCGTTTGAGAACAAGATAGCTTTATGTAAAGATTGTCATTCAACCCAAGATTATAATACGACTAAAGAAGATTATCAGAAATTATTGAAGATAAAAAAAGATTATCTAAATGAATCAGCAATAAGAGATATTTTGAATCAAGAAAGACTTGAACAAGATATAGCGAATATAGTAGATAGGCTTGCCAAGTTAACGGATGATGAAATTGATAGTGTGATTGATTTAAATTATGATGTAGTAAAAATCGATAAAAAGTTTAAACTTAATGAGAGTAGTCAATTAAAAAGAAAAATTAAAAATAATGTTAGAGAGTATTATGTCTTCATTCAAAGTGAATTTAAAAACAAGGACAAAGGAAAGTTTGAAATAATAGGTACAAAAATTAAACTTTTATATTTGAAAGTGAAGGAGCAGCAAGATAGTAAGGAAAAGATATTTTACGCCTTAGTAGAATGGTTAGATGCAAAAAGCTTCTCTGTTTCTAGAGATGCTTGTGAAATAGTAATTTCTTACTTTGTGCAATCATGTGAGGTGTTTGAAAGTGTTACCAAATAAAGTTACTTCATTAAAAGAAAGTGTTCTGGGTAAAGCTTTAAATATTTTAAAAATTTTACATCAGAATGGCTCCATGGATATTGTTGAACTTTTTAATAAGGTGCGTAGATATTTTGATAGTTTAGATGAGTTCATAGAAGCCGTAATATTGCTGTTTGTATTGGAAAAGGTTAAGTTGAAAGGAAATACTTTAACTTATGTTAATTGAAATAGTATGTGATAAATTTAAAGAAGGGAAAATAGCATTTAAATCAGGCTTGAATGTTATTGAAGGAACTGATGATGGAGATAATTCAATAGGAAAATCAACAATGCTATTGATTATTGATTTTGTATTTGGTGGAGAAACTTATTCACAGAAATCTGAGATATTTAAGAATATAGATAATCATGATATAAAATTTAAGCTTGAATTTGAAGGTGACTTATTCTATTTTTCTCGAAATTTTTTGAAGAGTTCAGAAGTTTGGAATTGTGATAAAGATTATAAAAAGATTTCTTCCATGACTTTGGACCAGTATAATAAGTTTCTATTAGAAAAATATAATATCAAAGAGAAAGGAGCAACTTTTAGAAATATAGTAAGTCGATTTATAAGAATATATGGTAAGGGTGGACTTGATGAAACTGCACCTCTGGAAGCCTATAAGGGGGAGGCAAGTAGAAAAGCCATAAAGCCTCTTCTGCAACTATTTGGGAAATATCATATTATTTCAGATTTACAAGATAGTCTTGATGAGATTACAACAGAAATTACAGTATATAATAATGCACAGAAACATTCTTTAGTTTCTAAAATAACGGCTACTACGTATAAGACAAACTTAAAAGCCATTGATAAAATTGAGGGTGAGCTACAAACGATTTCAGATTCTTTAGATAGCAATATCATTGACATTCAGGAGGTAATATCTAATAAAGCAGTTGAAATTAGTACAAAACTATCTAACTTAAGGAGGCAGTCAGCAAGATTAGAAGTTCGTTTGAAGAAAATAGATATGGATTTGGAATATAAATTTTCTTATACAGAAAAAAATTGGGGACTATTATCTACTTTTTTTCCAGAAGTTAATATAAAAAAGATTGAAGAAATTGAAGACTTCCATTCTAATTTGAGTAAAATTTTTAAAGGAGAGTTAAGGAAAGAGAAGAAGGAACTAGAGTCAGAACTCTCTGAACTTAGATTAGAAATTAATAAACTAGATGGTGAATTAAAAAAAATAATTGCTGAGCCCAAAATATCTACTGTACTTTTAGATTCATATTCAGAGCGAGTAGTTGAAAAAAATAGGATGTTATCTGAAAATAAAGTATATCTAGATATAAAAGTGCTACAAGAAAAGAAAAAACAGAGCAAGGAAAGGATAGATAAAGAATATGCTACTTTATTGAAAAGAATTGAAAGAGATATTAATAATCAATTGGAAGTGTACAATAATTATATTTACAGTGAAGATTATTATGCACCTCATCTAAGTTTAGAGGCTAATAAAATTCAATATTTTACTCCGCAAGATTCTGGAGCAGGGACGGCAGGGAAAGCTTTAATTATTCTCGATTTAGCAATCTTAAAATTGACAAATTTACCTATATTGGTACATGATTCAAATGTATTCAAACAGTTATCAAGAAATGCTACAGAAAAGATAATAGAATTATATCAGTCGTTTTCGAAACAGATATTTATAGCATTTGATAGACAAGAAACTTTTTCTGAGGATACAATTAATATATTAAAGAAAAATACGGTTTTATCGTTATCAGATGGCAATGAGTTATTCGGATGGTCATGGAGTAAAAAGATAAGAGATTAAGGTATTACTGAAAAAATAGACAATAGCGAATGGAAAGGATGAAATTAGGTAATATTATATGGATAGAAATATTAATTTTGATGCTCGAAAAATAAAAAAACTTATAGATAGAGATTCAGCAGATGAGGATATAATTTTGTTTAATCAAGAGTTCATTCGTGCAGGAAAGTTAGTGAGTAATCACCAAATAGATGAGGCTATAAAGCTCCTTGAATGCAGTAAAGAAAAGTTGAAAAATTATCCGAATATAGTAAAAGAACTAAAACCATTATTGGAATACCTGAGTAGGTTGTAAACAGGATATATCTTAAATAGTGTGATAATAGAAAACTCAGATGTGATGAGGAATCTGAGTTTAGTATTCTATAAGTATCTAAAAGTATTTTACTATTTCAACCACTTATTAGTAATAAAAGAAATTTTTATATAAGGTAAACTTCTGTATTTTCTGGTTCGATTTTGCTTATTTTGATTGAAAATTTACCTTATTTTGATGAAGTTGATTAAAATTAGATTAAATAATGACTTTTGTAAATACGTAAAAATGCTGTTTTTAAAGGTGTTTGAAAGTGGCTGAAATAAACTATGCCCCAACCAGGTCTTAAGAAAGCACGTAAAGCTAGCCAGTTCTCAAAACGTTAAGAACCAGCTACAATACAGCATTTACAACACTTCATGGTTCACACCATGGGGTGTTTTTTTGATGATTTTTAGCAAAATTCACACCACTTTTCACACCAAATTCACACCATTATTTATTTTAGGTTACGGTAGGCGATTTCGCCAACTGCCATTGGAACCACGTTAGAGGTATTAACGTAGGTTTTGGTTGTGATGGTGTCACTATGCGTTAGAGCTTCTGAAATTGCTTCTAGTGAAGTTCCAGCTTGTTTGGCAAGTGTTGCTCCAGTATGACGCAATTTGTGTGGTGTAGCATGTGTTAGCTCTTTATGACGACGTTTGACGGACTTCATCTTGTTATTGAGGTAATCAGCGTGTAAAGGGCTATTCACATTGCCTTTAGTATCAATATAAGTAAATACATATTGTTCTGGAGTTTGAATGATACCAAATTTTGCTAATTCTGCTTTTTGTTGAATTTTCCATTGATGTAAGAGAATAGTCAATTCTTGGGGAACGGCAAAAATTGTTTTCTTTTCTCCCTTAGTAGACTTGGGATTCTTATATTTATCCAATGCTTGAATCAAACTAATTTCAGAAGTTTCAAAAAGAATATGTTTCCACTGCAAGGCATAGCTTTCGGATTTTCTATCACCTAGAAAGAAAGTGGTATAAAATAATACATAATCTTTAAATGATATTTTATCTGTCTTAAGGTCTTCTTCAAAAGCAGTAAACCAAGCCTGGAGTTCAGATTGTGAAAGATATAATTCTTCCTCGTTCTTGGCTTCTTGTAACTTAATTTTTTTAGTAGCTTTGATACGTTTAATAGTTTTAGAAATACGGTTGGTTTCGATATATTCCAATTCTTCAGCCCAATCAAAGATAGAATTAACGTAGCTTCTAATCACTTTAAAGTTTGCGTATTCCGCTGCTTTAGCTGTCAGTAGATTTAAAACGACCTGTTTATTTTGGTTTAGAAATTCAATTGAGTAGTTACCTAACATTGGTAAAATATGTTTTCTAAAAACAATTTCAGTACCATCAATAGTAGCTTGTGTTGGTGGTCTAGTAGTAGAGGTTGTTTGACCAGCTTTATAGGATTCCCACCAAACATTCTTATAAAAATCAGAGAAAAGAATATCACCATTGATTTCAAATGGACTTGTAACTTCTTCTTTTAAGATGCTATCAATTTTTGACAGCATTTCCAATTCTACTTGTTTAGCCTCCCTTCTTGTTTTAAAAGTCTTCTCATACATTTTACTAGAGATACCGAGCATAGGCTTGATTTCATCAGGGATATACAGTCGAAGACGATAAGTATTGTTTTGAGTTTTTTTAATTGACATAGTATTCTCCTTGTGAATTGAGCTAGAAAAATACCGTGATTTTATTATAAACAAACCACTGCAAAATTTCTACTGTTTTTGCATCCAGCGATTGATTTCGCTTTTATCAAATCGAACTGTTTTTCCTATTCGAATAACTGGTAAACCTTTTTTAATCCAACTATCCAACGTATTATTGGAAATTCCTAGATAATTGCAGGCTTGTTGTTTATTCAAAAACGGACTTTCAAGATTGCTACTGTTTAGTCTGTTGTTGATTTCTTGTTTGATTAAATCGGATATTAAAAGCTGGATTTGATGTATCTGTTCATTTGGTAAAATGACCTGCATGCTGTCACCTCTTGTATATTATTTAGTATTTTGAGATAATAGCAACAGAGATAGTAGATTTGTTGCTATTTCGGTTGAGTAAGCGTATCTTTCGTACTTTGGTCGGTGTGAGTGATACGTTCTTTTTTGTTCCATTGCATATTGCGGATTACTGTTTTGACTAAATGGTTGAGAGCATTATTTTTTGTATATTGCTCTGATTCTGAGAAACAATATGAATGGTGTCTAGGTTCGTACCAAGGATAACTAGAAGATATATCCATTACTTTGGATTTCATGGGTATTGATAAACTAAAAAACTTATCAATCGTCAATAGGTAATCAATACGCCTTATAAGTTGCCTTAAATCTTCTCCAATATTGCCTTTAGCAGATTCAAAAAAACTAATTGGTTTCTTGGTGCTTGTAATGATGATTACCTTTGCTGCCCCCATCTTATTATGGTATCTTGCAGAGATAGGGCTAATCATGTAAGGATCTAATAACTTCAACCAATCTGATACTGTTAGACTATCTCCTCGTATGTCATCTAGAAAGAGAATATCTTGTGCGTTATATTCATCAAAGGCATTTGTAGAAGCTGTTACGCAAAAATCCCAGTTTTGGTTGAATTTTATAGCGACTGTCTGTAAAATTCGAATTAACTGTTTGCTTAGTGCAGTTTTTCCAATGCCACTTTCGGCAGTAATAAAAATAACTGTTTTTTTAAACTCACTGTTTTCTAGTTCTGAAATTGTTTTGTAGCTCTTTCGTTCACCAGAGGTTTCTATAGCTTCATTTATTTTTCGCTTATGCTGTCCATAAATTGCGTAATATTCATCTGTTAGCATGATATTGCTTTTGGTGATTTCGCCAGAAAGGATTTTTTCAATTAGCCAATCAAGACTAAGAGAGGTTTCCCTAGCTTTTTTAGTAGCTCTCCCTTTCATCCAAGTCTCCATGCTTCGGTTATAGATGCTGACATAATCCTCACCTAATAATGTTACGACTTTTTCGGGGGAATATTGGAATTTAGTTTCATCTTTAGCGTGGACAAGATAGGCCAAACAGTTATCATAACCATATCGCCCAGATTTCAATTTTTCCAAGTATTGTGGCTCTACACCAACAGCAAGAGCGATTTTGCTGATAGAAGCTCCTTTGTCGAATTTGAATAAGAAATGAACATGTTCAGCTTTTTTCTCTGTTACATTTTTCATTTCTTCTTGATTCCATATAGTTATCTCATCTTTATCATGCTTGATACCATATGCTTCTTTGACGCTTATATTGTCGTCATTTAATTTATCAACAACAGCTTGTAGTAGAGGCTTACAGTCCCCATCTCGTGCTAGCTTAATGAAAGTCTTATCTTCCCACTGTTCCCAGTAAGTATCTTCTAATTGTTGTACAAGCATAATAGCTGTGAGATTAGCTTCTTTTTTCACTATAATAAGGATTTTTCCTTTCTAATTATTCTTCTAACTATTCTACTGCTAAATCAAGGTTTTTGATTTTGAAACACTCTCTAAAAATCTTGATTTAGCTAGTTTTTTTGATATGCACGGCACTTGACAAGCCCGGTGCCGTGCAGGCGTAAGAATAGTTAAAATTAAAATTTGTTTCAGCTTTTCAAGCTGACCGACCTCGTGACCCGTCGGCTGCGTCAGGAATCTATATTTAAACAAGATAGACTTCGCTAATTTTTTTCAAATATAGATTTAAATATCTCAGTCTTCAAACCAAGGTGTCTCAAAAAAATGAGGTTCATTTTCCCATTTTCGTCCACTTCCAACAATTCTTGCTAGACCTTGCCCCTTACCATATGAGCGTTTAGGCATATCAGCAAATCCACTCATTAAATATTGACGTTATGAAGCACTGTCGGCAGCTCCACCAAGCATAATAACAGCATCAGAACAGTTTACACGAGCTAAGCTAGGTAAAAATCCCTCTTTGGTAGCAAACTGGCTAACAGCAATGATATGAATACCAGCAGCTCCACCAGTGGCTGATAAACGGTTAATGGCAGTAGTCCACCGTGAAGTGATTTTGAGCTTTTTATCAACCTTATCTAATGATTCAAGAGAAGCGTTAAGATTTCCCAGCTCATCAAAGAATAGGCCAATATCTGGCATGTTATCCATTTCAAAATATTTTTCCTTACCTGCTTCATTGATTTCGGTTAGTCGTTTATCCATAATAGAGCACCAATACTCGGCTTTTTCAACTATTTTTATAGGGTCTGATTCTCCGTTAAATTTTTTAACGTATCGGTCATACTTAGCTGAATTATATTCCACTATCCAGTCTTGTAGTAACATCAAATGCGCCATGTATTGACCAGCTAGTACGTATTTTCCCGCCCTAGTACGAGCAATTATACTCATCATAGGTGTAATATCAGAATGCCAAATAAGATCTTCAGATAAGCGTATGGAGTGTTTATTGTTACATATCATGCTATTAAAGGACTCTTTACCTTTGATAGATAATCGTTGAGAAGTTAATACATCTTCAAAATAAAAGATGATGAAACTATCTCCGATAGATAATTCCGAACTCACAACTGCAAATCTCTGATATTTACCTGCTAAGATTCCAGATACACGTTGTTCAAACTTTTCACGGTCGGCACGTTCCCAGTTGGCTATATTTTCAATGGCAATATAGCCCTCGGATAGATCAGGATTAATCCAAACATGCACATCAGGCATTTCATCGCCAAAACGTGTTGAATTCGATAGTTTGAGTACATCTGTAATTTGTTTATCGTTAAACAATCGCTTTAGTTTTTTTGCTAGCTTTTGGGATTGAATAGACATGGAAGGTATAGAAATTGTTGATACTTCTTCACGTTTAAGATATGTATAGATAGATAAAGCGATTAATAACAGAGTGCAAGTCAAAAAGAATAATGATGGCTTCTCAAAGAATTTTGAAATAAAAAGATGAGAATTCAGAGCTAGTATACAAACAAGATAACACATAACAGAAAACATCAAAGTTATCAAAGAAAATTGATAACCTTGAAATTTACTGTTTGATTGTCGTTTGATTCTTCTGTATTTACGCATTACGTTGAACCACACTTACGGAATCAGCTGCATACCATCCAACACCATTGGTTGTTGCACCACCCCGCACATTCTTGAATTGAAGAACAGTACCAAATTTGACTTCCACTTGATTCGGTGCTTTAATTGTGTATTCAAGATCATTATTTGTATCAACGACTGAATACTTAAATTTCCCATCCACTTCTTCAAAAGAACCGGTAGATAAAACATTAAGAGTTGGGACGACATCAGTCGTATACTCATTGCCAGTTTTTTCGCTGACCATTATTTTAGGTTGCGTTTTTTGCTTGAGAACTTCTTCCAAAGTTTTAATCCAGTTTGTTTTAGACATTTTCATCACCCCCTTTCATTTTTGCTTGTTCTAAAACTGTTATTAGAGAATGAAACAAATATGTATCATGAGTTTGTAAATAATTAGCTAATGCATGCCATTTTGAAGACAGATCGTCAGTTAGATACTGACACTTGACATAATTATTATAATCTACTAACAAAGTCCGATACGATCGATACAATTTTTCGAAATATTGAAATTCATTATAATTAGATTTAGTTTGAATCCATATCACAAATTTTGTAACTTTATTATTCATAACTTTAGTATAGAATACCTTTCTTTCTTTTATTTATTAGACGATTTTCTCGTTTAATATGCTTTAATTATATAACGTAAATTGCGTTTTTGCAGTTTATTTGATATAATATTTAAAGAGATAAAACAACTATATAACAATGATTTGTTTATAGAATATATTGCGTTTTTCTTTTGTTTTTTAAAAAATAAAATGCGTTTTTCAAGGAGGGAATATGATAAAAAAATATACAAATGATGATTTAATAAAAATATTTAAGAGATTAACTGGTATTACGGTCCATAAATCAACTGTAAATAGGTGGATAAAAAATATATCTAATAATAAAGGTGAAACAAGAGGACGAAAACAATATATTAACGAAGATTTGTTTTATCAAGTTCTTACAGATAATATTAAAAGGAAAACGAACATAATATTAGGCATTGATTCTATAAATGAGTTGAAGAAAGATGAAAATTATATTCCACCAGAGATACAGAAGGCAAAAGATAGTAATATAAAGCGCTATGATCAATTATACGAAGAAGATATTAAGAATTTTTTGGGATGGAAAAATAATCCTTTATCTAATAGTGAAAAGCGTTACTTGAAGTTGAATGATTCGGTCCTAAATGATGTGGAAGAACAGTTTAATAATTATGTTAGACAGAATTTTGATGAATTTCTATTTCAAATGAAAATAGCATTTATGCAACAAATAGATTCCTTTGAACTATTAAGCGAGAATCGAAAAAAGTTAAAATCTGATGTGTATGAATATTGTGTAAGCAATACGGAAAATAGGGTTTCACAAAGATTAATCGAGTTATGTGACAATAATTTTGAAACTGGTAAGAAAGACTATGAAAAAGAGATTAGTGATATTAAAAATAATTTGTTTAATCGTCCTGAAGTATATTTTAATAAAACACCAAGAGAAATTTATTTAAAAAAAGAACTTGAAGCTAAGAAGTTAGAGTTGCAAGTTAAATGTTTATTTGCTAACTATACAAAATCAACTAAGAAAAAGTTTTATGAAGATGAGTTGGAAAAAGATTTAAAAAAACGATTAAGTCTTATATCTGATGATATCACTGGTGATAAGTTAAATGAGCTTAATGAACAGCTAAATGATTATTCATATTATATATATTAGAGAAGTAAAAAGTATCTCTATCTAATCATACTCAAAAGATAGTAATATGAATTACTTTATTCAAAAAGATAATTTAGAGACAACGAACATAAAAATATATTCAATATAAAAAATCCGATAAGTTCACATAAAAACTTATCGGATTTTAATTCATCTTTATTAATTAGGTCATTATAAAAGTAAGGAATAAATAAAAAATTAAGATTTTCCTTTGTCTTTTACAGTTTCTATAAGAATTTGAAAAGCAATTAATAGTTGTTTTTGTTCAGATGAGGGTAATTCAAGCAAATCATCAACTAATGTTTGAAGTTCTTTATTTTCTGTATTAACCTGACTTTCGAAAAATTCTACGGTATTAGAATCTAATGCAGTCAAAATTTTCTCAAGCGTATCTATTTTGATGTTAGAGCCTTTCGTTTCTAAATTTGAAATATAATCCGTTCCAACATCTGCTTTTTCACTTAAAGCTTGCTGACTCATTGATTTGATTTTTCGTAAAGTTCGTACTCTTTTTCCTATGTACTGCCGTAAATAAAATTTTGTCATAATGATAACCTCGTATATAAAATATGATACAGAGTTTACAAGTACAAAATAACCAGCGTACAAGCTAAAAATATCTAATATATTGCCTGTAGACTAATTTTGTGTTAAAATAGTTCTAAACAAGTGCTAAATACTTGACAAAAACGCTTGTTATACTACATATAACAAGGCTTGACTTTGTAGTCAAGCCTTCCTAAAAGTAAAAAAACAGGAGGAACTATGGGAAACAAGGTTATTAAAGGTACAGCAACAGGGGCTATAGCACTAGCTACGTTTGGTGTAGCTAATGGGGCAACTGTACAAGCGGACGAAGTGGTCAAACCGTCAACTACTCTGTCTTCTGATGTAACAGCACCCAAGGAACACAATATTAAAGTCTTGGACGGTGTTCTATTGACAAAGGATGGTGCTGCGGTCACCACCACCCCAACAGAGAAGACGGTTGAGGAAGCGCATGGGATTAAGCAACAAGCCGATCAAGCGGTGACCGACCAAGCTGGGAAAGTAGCTGAAAGTGCTCAAATTGAAGCGAACAGCCAAAAGGCTGTTGAAGATGCTACCGCAAAAGTAGCCGAAGCGGAAAAGAATAAGGCTGCCGCTACACCAGATGCGATTGCCCAAGCGGAAAAAGGCGTAACTGATACGCAAAAAGAGATTGCACAAAATCAAAAAGCAAGTGATACCGCAGCTAACGCCACACAAAAAGCGACTGACGCGGCTACTACCCAAAAACAAGCGGTAGAACAATCCCAAAAAGGGGTAGAAGCTGGACAAAAAGCAGTTGATACGGCTAAAAAAGGTGTCGATACCGCCAAAGCAGCGCTCAATGGCACCGGGGAACAAAAAGCTCTTGATGAACAAAAAGCAGCCAATAAAAGCTTAGAAGATGCCAAAAAGGCAGAAAGCGATGCTACTCAAAAATTGGCAGCCGCTAAAAAGGCAGATGCCGACCGTCATACCCAAATCAAGGACTTGAAAAACCAAGAAACCACTCAAAGCAAAACGGCAACCGACACCGCAACCGATGCTGCTGCAAAAAAGGCAGCCGATAGCGCAGCTAAAGCGGACGTTAACACCGCTAAAAAGGCAGTAGAAACAGCTCAGGCAGCCCTTGACGGGACTGGTGTTCAAAAGGTCTTGGATGAACAAAAAGCCGCTGAGAAGGCTCTTTCTGACGCCAAAACCAAAGAAGTGGAAGCCGCTCAAAAATTGGACGAAGCTAAGAAAGCAGATGCCGATCGTGATGCCAAAATCAAAGACTTAACCACAAAAGAAGCAGAACAAGCTGTAGCTAAAACAGACGCCGAAAATGCCCTTGCGGAAGCCAAGAAAAATGCCGAAGCCAAGAAAGCAGCCAAAGAAGCAGCCGAAGCCAAACGTGATGCTTTACAGAAAGAATTGGATGTTAAGAAGAAGTTATCGACGATCACCGTACCACAATATGTGATTGATGCGTATAAGAAGTATTTGGATTCTGAACGTGAAGAAGCCGATAAAGATGCGCTTCAAAACGTCTTCAATAAGTGGATTGAGGAAGGTGCTTACGACATTGAACGTTATGGAAATGTACCAATTGATCCATCAACGGTTGATCCAGCTCATATGACCCGTGAACAAGCAAAAGCCTTAACCCAATATTATGCCCACTTAATTACAGCGGTTCGTCGCCAATTCTGGGGTACTAAGGTGAAAACTTATACCACCGAAGAAGCGATGGATTATGTCCAAAAAGTTGCCGAAGCGTATGCCAAAGAAAACAAACCATGGTCGTCTGGTCACAGTCATGCCGCACTGGCTGCTGGTGAAACAGCTTCATCAAAACTAACATGGATGAGTGAAAATCTCAGCACACTTCGCAATCGCACTACAACCATGACCGAAATGTATCGTTTTATTGCAGGAACCATTATTGGAATGATGGTAAATGACTACCATAGCGATTTTGGTCATATGTCTAACATGCTTGGTAATGAACAAGATGATGATGTCATCGGTGTCGCATCTAGCGTAACACCAAACGGACTTGGTCGTATGCACTATGTGGGATTCAGTGATAAATATGCCGGTCAAGCCGAAAGTGACTTTCAAGCAGCACTCACAGCCTTCAATGAAGCCAATGGGGTTCTGACTGCTAAACAAGCTGCTTTTGATGCAGCTCATCAAGCACTGAGCACGACACAAAGTGAATTGGCTACTGTACGCAACCAAGCGCTCCAAACACCTAGCGCTGAAATGGCACATCGTGCAGCAGTTGCAACGCGTACTAGCGCAGAAACCCGCAAAGCGAGTGCAGACAAAGCGGTTACCAACCTCAACGCATCGATTCAAGAAAAACAAGTTACATTGCAAAAAGCGCAAGCGGTCTTGGCTGCCAAAGAAGAAGCGGCTCAAAAGGCTGCGACCGCCCTTCGTGAAGCAGAAAGCAAAGCAATGGAAGCGCAACAGATGCTCAACGCTACCAAAGCCAAATTGGCAGCACTCACCGGGGTGAAAGACGCTACACCAGCGGCTAATGAAGCCTTAGAAAAAGCAACGACTGCTCGCAAGGATGCACAAGCTCGTAAAGATGCGGCAGACAAAGCGGTTGCCAACTTGAACGCATCTATCAAAGAAAAACAAGCGGCACTTCGTACCGCAGAACAAGCCTTGACGGCAGCTGAAAACAACTTAGCAACCCTGAAAGCAAGCAAAGCGCGTGAAGATGCCAAATTGGTAGCCGCTGAACAAGCGGTAGCCGATGCGAAGAACATGGAATCTAAATTGGCTGCGGAACGTGCAGTGCTGGAAGGCAAGTTGAAAGACCAACAAAACTTGCTGGCCATGTATAAGAATGCGGATAAGTTGCTTGGTGAAGCGGTATCAAAACAATTGGAAGCAAGTGCGAAACATAAGGAAGCCGTTGCTAAGACGTTAGAAGCGCGTAGTAAACTGGCGGAACTGTTAAAAGACCAAAAGGATGCAAATAGTCAGTATGAGGCGGTGAAGAAGGCTTATGAGGAGTGGGTTGCTTCTAAGAAAGCAGCAGAAGAAAAAGCACAAGCTCTTTCAATGCGTCAAGCTGCCAAACCAATGACCACAAGCAAAAAGATTCGCCCAACCATTCACTCAAGCTATATTTATAGCCGAGCTGACAAACAACTCCCACAAACTGGAGAAAAAGGTTCATGGCTGGCATTGATAGGTATGGGAATCTTAGCAAGTCTTAGCTTTGGTGTACGTAGAAAACGTGGAAGAAACGGATAAAGGAGTATATGAAAAAAATTGTAAAAGTAATCTGTTTAGCTTTATCTGTAGTAACGATATTGAGTGCTTGCTCCACGATACAAAAGCAATCAGAAACTGCTCAAAAGACAGAAAAATCAGCAACAAATGAATTTAAAAAACCAGTTGGTATTTATGAACATTTTAAGACAGCTAAAAATGAATTATGGTATAGAGTTTCAGAAGTAGATAAAAATAAAGAAATATCTGATATTTGGTTGGTGAATAAAGGTAAGGTTAAAATTTACTCTGTACCAGATAGTTTAAAGCTTGGAGATATCAGCAAAATGTCTGACAAAGAAATCATAAAACAGCTTTCAAAATGGTATGAGCAAGTCAAACAAGATTGGATTACATATTTAAAGGAAGCTACTTATCCTGAAGAGAAAGCTTCACTTGAGCACTTGCAGAAATCTGTTGGTAAAGATGTAATGAGTCAAGATTTGAAAGTAAACATTAAGACTGATGCCTCTGGTAATGAGACTATTGGTGAAAGATTTAATTATTTAGTATTTGAAGGACGGAATGCTTCACCCCAAAGACCTTTATATGATTATACTAGCTTTAATAGTGTTGGAAAGGCAACTATCTTTGATAGCCAATATACTACTTTTTATACATATGACTCTAACCGTGGTACATTGGGAGGATATTTAATTACAAGAACTACTAATCCTATTGTTATGGACTCTCCTAATACAAAAGGAGTTGAAGTAGACTAGATAAAAAGCAAGAATCGTCATTGATTCTTGCTTTTTTAAATTTTGAAGTTGCCACAGAACTACATGGTAATAACTAAAAATTGCCCGCATTCATTTTTGTGCAGTTGAGAATCTTTAATATATCATTGTAGCCTATGATGTTAAACAATTATTTCTTAAATTTCTATCAATATTTTACAAAGTAGTTCTTCTAATTTTCTTAAATCTCCATAGACTGTTCCATCCATATAAAGGTTGTAAACTTCATCATCTTGTTCCACTCGTATTTGTGCAGAATACCCTTTTGATAGTGCTAAGGAACGAATAACTTCTCGTTGAGTTCGTCCATTCCCTTCTCGAAAAGGATGGAAGTAATTAAGATTATCAAGAATTTGTGCTAATTGTTTAATAATCTCATCTTTTGAATTAGCAGTTTGATAATAGGTATGAATAAGGCGGTTTATATATGCTTGGGCAGTACTGAAAGATTGTATTGGCATAAAAGGATTCCCACTTTTTGAGATATTCACCTCGCGATATTGTCCCGCCCAAGCATAGACATCTTGAAATAAATATTTATGAATGGCTAAAATATCACTAATAGAATAGACTTCAATGGTTTTCAAGCGTAAGTCTGCAAGCCTTCTAGTAACGAATAAATGCTCATTCCGGTAAGCTTCTTCAATATTTGTAATATTTTGTTTGTTGATTAAGACTGTAGAATTTGGATAGGTATACTGGTGATTAGGGTCAATGTACTCGTAGCCTTCGTATTGATTTTTAACCAATGTTCAATTCCTTTCGTCTGTTGATAACATAAGTTTTTAAATCAATCACATCTTGAACGGTAGGTTCATAATTTTCAATCATTGATGACCCAATAGCATACCAGACGGTATCAAAATCTGAAAAGTTATCAAAGGGAATCCCTAAAATTGTTAATTTATCTTTATTTACATCAAGAGTCACGGTAAACCTCCTTGTATAGTGCTACTATTATTATATCATAAATTCGGTATGCTCACATTAAGGAATAGAGATTCCTTTCTTTTTATAATAAACAAGAAAAAACAGTAAACCTTTCGATTTGCTGCTCTTCTACATAATTTATTAGCTATTTCATTTTCTTAACTGTTGTAAAATATCTCTGCAATCCCAATAATATAACAATGCCATCAACTATAGGTATAACATACCAAATACTTTGTGCTCCAAATATGTGCGGAAGGAAAATCATAGTTGGAATAAATAAAATCACTTGCCTTAACATAACTAGAATACCAGCTGTTTTACCATCTCCAATCGCTTGGAAAAATGTCATAATCATAATCATTATCCCATAAACAATGAAAATACTATACATTATACGAAAGTTTGGAACCGCTAAAAGTAGTGTTTCATCAGACAATCCAAATAAATTAAGAATCTGTTTAGCAAATCCTTCTGCTGGTATCCAAAAACAAGCTGCCAATACGATTGAACTAATAGTAAAAACATTAAATATTTTTTTCACCCTATTATATTGCTTCGCTCCGAAATTGGCACCAATAGCAGGTTGTAATCCTTGACTCATTCCCCATAGCGGAATGAAAGAAAAAGCTTGTATTCTTAATGATACTGCCATAATGGCTGCTGAAGTTTCTCCTCCATATCGAAATGCCTGACTATAAAGAAAGCTCTGTTGAATAATAGTAAGCACCTGCATAAGCATAGCAGAAACTCCTACCGAAAACATCTCTCCTGTTATTTCCTTTTCTTTTCTCATCAAACCAATTTTTACAGTTTCACTTTTTTTCTTAAAATACCAAAGCGTAAATACTGCTTGAATAAATTGTGCTGTTACTGTAGCAATAGCAGCTCCCTCGACTCCATGTTCTTTAAACATTATCATTAAAACCGGATCTAATACTATATTTATTCCTGCTCCCAATGACATAATTAACATGGCTCGTTTCATTAACCCTTCACCACGCATTACCATATTAGCTGCCTGTGCAAAATTCACAAATAGGGATCCAAGAAAAATAATTCGTAAATAACGAGTAGAAAGATCTAAAAGTTCTCCCTTAGCTCCAAATACCATAAGAAGCTGTCCGCAAAATAAAATACCTAATATTGTAACTATTGTTGACAATAACAAAACCCAAAAGCAAAGATTCCCCATAACTTTGTCAATGGTTCTTTGATTTCCTTCTCCAATTGCTCTGGAAAGTAGAGATGCCGACCCTACACCAATCAAAGTAGCAATCCCAGTATTGATGTAGGTAAATGGGGTAGCAATGCCTACTGCCGTCATGGCTTTTTCACCAAGTATTTGACCCGCAAAAATACCATCCATTAGCGGATATAAGCCAATAACAATCATTCCTAATATCGCAGGTAATGATAGCTTAATTAATATTTGTAATGGCTGCTCTGTTAACAGCTCTTTACTATTTTTATTCATACAATTACACCTCTTCTCTGTTTTCTATTAGAACGTCAATTATCATTTTTTTAAGAATGTGACGTTGTGAAATTAAATGTTCCCTGATTCCTAATGTCTCACAACCTAAAATGAAAGTATTAACCAAATCATTGAGTAGACTCCAAGATTCTTTAGAAATCTTCAAACATCCGTTTTCCTCTAACATTTGCTCAAAATCCCTTATATTACTATCCCTTATATCTTTATAAAGTTGTTGTAAGGTTTCATCTTCCTGCATCGACTGCAAGAACATAACATATACTGGAACAAATGTATTGCTGGAAAGTGCCTTATCAACAATTAGTTCAGCTAACACCTCTATACCTAAAGGTTTTGGAATTTCAGATATCTTTTTTTTAATAATATCTTCCCTATATTTACAACCTCGGATCATCATGTCGTAAAGAATTTCAGATGTACTTTTATAATGATGATACAATCCTCCTGCGGATAGTCCGGTAGCTTGTACTAAATCATGCATACTTGTGTTTTTATATCCCTTTATTGTAAAAACTTCCAATGCAATATTCTGTATTTCTAATTTTCTTTCATTTGCTGTTAGCCGTTCTCTTTTCATTTATCCTCCTTACCGATATATATGTCGGTAGGTATATCTTAACATTAACTAACCAAAATTGTCAATATCTCAGATAGGCAAGCTCTAATATAATATTTCCCCATAAAGAAAGGTTAAGCGTCTTTATATAATAACTAAGATTTAGAAATTCCAATGTTTCATTTGAATTTTAGGCAAAAGTTTCTTTTTTGAAAAGCAATATTTTCACCCCTAACTACAAATTTATCATCACTAATTAAAACTCCATCCTGCATTACATAAACCTTATCACAAATATATTTTAAATAACAAACCCTATGATATTTAGAAAACATGATTTATCGTATATCAAAAATAAAAAACACTTCATTTAACTGTTGAATAGATTGTTTCCTTATTAACCTATGAAGATATTTTAGATTTTGTAGAAAATCATTGATACAAAAAGCAAGTGACTGTTAGAAAATCACTTGCTTTGTTTTTTAAACAATAATGGTGTGAATTTTGGTATTTAGCAGCTCAATTCGTGTATTTGTGGGGTAAAATTCACACCATTCAAATCAAATTAGTTAAAATTAGATGAAAATTCGCTTTCTGTAAATAGGGGAAAGCGCTGATTTTAAAGGGTTTTGAAATTTATTAAAACTAACTCTGTTCAAACCAGGTCTTAAGAAAGCTCGTAAAGCTAGCCAGTTCTCAAAACGTTAAGAACTGCTTTACAGCAACGATTACAAACACCCAATGTTTACCTCATTGGGTGTTTTTTAGTGCATTTTTTGAGAAACTCACCTCAACTATTATTTCAATGTATTAGAGTTAGTCTAAAATGAAGAGACTGAACTGTTTGCTCAGTCTCTTTTGTGATAGTTAGTTTTCAGTTTTCTCTGACGATATGTATTGATCAATTGAGGTGTGAACGAGGGTTAAAAATTTTTCTTTGAAGATTTGTGGTGGGAGTGGATTTTCTTGGGTTATCCACACTTCAATGTTGGCAATCACATAATGAACCAGTAGGGAGATGATAAAGTCATCTGGTAAATCAATAAGTGATTGATTCGGTGGAGCAAATGGGACCATATATTGTACTGGCACCAAGGGTTGCTGTTCCACATGCATCGGCTGAATACGGAGTTGATAAATTGGGAATTAGTTTATTGCAACTCAAACAACCTGTGGATTTTGATATAACAGATGAAGGAGATGAGGAAAAGCAAGTTCAACTAATTTTTGTCTTGGCTGCAGTTGATTCGACTTCCCATCTAAAGTCGTTGCAGGAGCTGGCAATGATTTTGGATGATGAAGAAGTAGTAGGGAGCTTAATTAGGGCGGAAACAATTGATGAAATACTATGCATCATCACAGAAGCAATTGAGAAAGGAGAAAGCTATGATTAAAATTGTAACAGTTTGTGGAAATGGTATCGGCAGCAGTCTTTTACTACGTTTAAAGGTGGAAGCAATAGCTAAAGATTTGGGTATCGAAGTGGAGGTAGAGTCTTGTGACTCAAATGCTGCAGTCGGAAAAGGTGCTGATCTTTACGTAACAGTTAAAGAATTTAAAGATATTTTTCCAGTAGAAACCAAAGTCTGTATTGTCAAAAGCTACACAAATCGTAAAAAGATTGAAGCAGATTTGGTCCCAGTTTTAGAAGAAATGAATCCTTAATAAGAATGGAGGTTTTATGATGAATGGAGTACTGACTTTTTTACAAAATATTTTGAGCGAACCTGCGTTTTTGATGGGCCTGATTGCCTTCGTTGGCTTAGTCGCTTTGCGCACTCCGAGTCACAAGGTGTTGACAGGAACATTAGGACCTATTCTAGGGTATTTGATGTTAGCTGCTGGAGCGACTGTTATCCAACAAAACCTAGCTCCTTTGGCTACTTTGATTGACCAAGGCTTTGGCATTACAGGGGTTGTACCAAATAATGAAGCTGTAACTTCGGTAGCTCAAAAGATTTTAGGTGTTGAAACCATGTCAATCTTGATTGTTGGCTTGGTTTTAAATATTTTGTTTGCACGTTTCACGCGATTCAAATATATCTTTTTAACAGGACACCATAGTTTCTTTATGGCTTGTCTTTTGTCTGCAGTATTGGGAGCGATTGGCTTTAAAGGAATGGCTTTAGTTGCGGTTGGCGGCTTTATTCTTGGGGCCTGGTCTGCAATTTCGCCAGCTATCGGGCAAAAGTATACTCTGAAAGTCACCGATGGAGATGAGATTGCTATGGGACATTTTGGTAGTCTGGGTTACTATCTGTCAGCTTGGATTGGTTCTAAAGTTGGCAAAAACAGTCCCAGTACGGAAGAATTGCATATCTCTGAGAAGTGGAGTTTTTTGAGAAATACAACCATTTCGACAGGCTTGGTAATGGTCGTATTTTACCTCATTGCAGTTGTAGCCTGTCTCATCAATAATCCTAAAACTGTAACAGAATTAGCAGCAGGAAAAAATCCGTTCATCTTTGCTATTGTAGGCGGTTTGACATTCGCAGTTGGTGTCGCTATCGTTTATGCTGGTGTTCGGATGATTTTGGCAGATTTGATTCCAGCTTTCCAAGGTATCGCAATGAAATTGATTCCGAATGCTGTTCCTGCTGTGGATTGTGCTGTATTCTTTCCTTATGCTCCGACGGCTGTTATTCTCGGTTTTGCTTTTAGTTTCCTTGGAGGTTTGCTTGGTATGTTCGTGTTAGGAGCAATTGGTGGTGTTTTGATTGTTCCTGGTATGGTGCCTCACTTTTTCTGTGGAGCAACTGCTGGAATATTCGGAAATGCAACAGGGGGGAGACGTGGAGCTATTTTGGGATCTTTTGTAAATGGCTTGTTTCTAGCCTTTCTTCCTGCAACGCTCTTACCCGTTTTAGGAAAATTGGGTTTTGCAAATACAACGTTTGGCGATTTTGACTTTGGCGTATTTGGAATTTTGCTGGGTAATGTTGGAAATTCCATTGGACAAATCGGTGTTTATCTGATTGTAGCGGTTTTAGTCGTAGTTTTACTGTTACCATCCATCATTACAAAGGGAAATACAGCTTTAAATAATATTTCTGAAGAATAACATAAAGGAGAAAAATATGGTTAAAACATTATCTATTAAAGTTTACTCAGATGGTGCGGTATTGGATAAGATGTTAAAGGATTTAGAGTCTGGGTTAGTATCGGGTTTTACAACCAATCCTAGTCTAATGAAAAAAGCGGGCATTACAAGTTATGTAGAATTTGCCAAAGAAGTGTTGACAAAAATTACAGAATTTCCAGTGTCATTTGAGGTGTTTTCAGACGAGATGGAAATCATGGAGAAAGAAGCGGAATTCTTAGCTTCTATCGGTGAAAATGTCTATGTGAAAATTCCGGTCATCAATTCTCGAGGTGAATCAACTCTTCCTCTCATTGATCGATTAACATCTAAAGGAATTAAAGTTAATGTGACAGCGGTGTTTACTGTAGAACAAGTCAAGGAAATTGTGCCAGTTTTAAAGGCAGGACTGCCGTCAATCGTGTCTGTCTTTGCGGGGCGGATAGCTGATACAGGTGTGGATCCGATACCGATTATGAAAGAATCTTTGACTTTATGTCATCAAAAATCTAGTGTGGAATTGCTGTGGGCGAGTCCACGAGAAGCATACAATATTTATCAGGCAGACGAGTTAGGTGTAGATATTATCACTTGTACACCAGATTTGATTCAAAAATTATCTCTCAATGGCAAAGATCTATATGAGTATTCATTGGAAACTGTTCAGATGTTTCTCCGTGATAGCACTAGCTTAGGGTTTAAGATAATAGAAGAATGATGTGCAAATACTTCATCTTAAGTCTGATTTTTAGCACTCTTGTAAAAAGAGTGCTAATTTTTTGAGTTTTTATCTTGACTTTGGAGTAGAAGAGTGTATAATAGAATCATGGGTTAGCACTCGAGGTGATTGAGTGCTAATTGAGATTGGAATCTTGATTGGAGGTGATGCCGTGGTCACGGAGCGTCAAAATGAGATTTTGAATTTGATTATTGATATCTTTACCAAGACCCACGAGCCAGTCGGATCCAAAGCGCTACAAGAGTCAATCAAATCAAGCAGTGCGACGATTCGTAATGATATGGCTATTCTTGAAAAACAAGGCCTTTTAGAAAAAGCACACACATCAAGTGGACGTAAGCCTAGTGTTGCTGGTTTTCAATACTTTGTCAAACACTCCCTTTCCTTTGATCGTCTTGCTGAAAATGAACTCTATGAAGTGATAAAGGCATTTGATCGTGAATTCTTCAAGTTAGAGGATGTTCTTCAACAGGCAGCAGATGTTCTTTCAATGTTGAGCGGATGTACAGTGGCAGCACTTGATGTAGAGCCAAGTCAACAACGCTTGACTGCTTTTGACATCGTGATTCTCAGCCAACATACAGCTTTAGCAGTTTTCACTTTAGATGAGTCCAATACGATTACCAGCCAGTTCGTGATCCCCCGTAATTTCCTACGAGGTGATTTGGTTCAGCTGAAAGAATTGATTCAAGATCGTTTTTTAGGACAAACAGTTCTTGATATTCACTATAAAATCCGAACAGAGATTCCTCAGATTATCCAGCGTTATTTTACAACGACCGACAATGTTCTGGATCTTTTCGAGCATATCTTTAGTGATATTTTCAAAGAAAATGTCATTGTGTCTGGGAAGGTAAGATTATTAGATTTTGCAGATTTAGAGAGTTATCAGTTCTTTGATCAGCCCCAAAAAGTAGCTTTTGAGCTTCGAGATAGTTTAGCTGAAGATCAGATGCAAAGTGTGCGCGTTGCAGACAGCAGAGAAAGCTGTTTGGCTGATTTGACTCTAATTTCCAGCAAATTCCTCATTCCTTATCGAGGTTTTGGGGTGCTGGCAGTTGTTGGTCCGGTTAATCTTGATTACCAACGGCTGGTCAGCCAGATGAATGTTGTCAACCGTGTGCTGACTATGAAATTGACTGATTTTTATCGATATCTGAGTAGTAATCACTATGAAGTCCATTAATTATAGTATAAATATTCCTAAAAAGGAGGTGCCTTGTGGCAAAACATAAACAAGAAGAACATCCAGAAGATGTAGAAGTAAAAGAGGAAGCTGTAGAAACAGCTGAGCAGGTTGAATCAGTAAGCCCTGAAAAAACAGAATTAGAACTAGCCAATGAGCGTGCAGAAGATTTTGAAAACAAATATCTCCGTGCTCACGCTGAAATGCAAAATATTCAGCGCCGTGCTAATGAAGAACGCCAGCAGCTGCAAAGATACCGCAGTCAGGATCTGGCAAAAGCTATCTTGCCTTCGTTGGACAATTTAGAGCGAGCTCTGGCTGTCGAAAGTCTGACAGATGATGTCAAAAAAGGCTTAGAGATGGTGCAGGAAAGCTTGATTCATGCTCTCAAAGAAGAAGGAATTGAAGAAATCGCAGCGGACGGAGCATTTGACCATAACTATCACATGGCCATTCAAACAGTTCCAGCTGACGACGAGCACCCAGCTGATACCATCGCACAAGTCTTCCAAAAAGGCTACAAACTTCACGATCGTATTCTTCGACCAGCAATGGTGGTTGTTTATAATTAGGCGGTAAGTCAGAAATCTGTGATTTCGTTGACGCACCCCCGCAAGGGTGATTAGGCTGGTCACGAGCGTTTGCGAAGTGAACTGCCAATCAGCTACTGCGTAAAGCTTGTCCGAAACGACAATAAACTATGAAGGAAGATAAGAGGCAAGCCGGAGGCTTGCAAAACCGATATTTTCCGCCGTGGTGAAAGTTTCAGTAGCTTGTGCTACTGAAACAGGGGATTTTTGAGACTTTAGGCTCAAAAATAAGTGATGAAATCCCGTAGGGAGTTGCTCACGTCCCCACCACTTAAGGGAAATATCAAGAAGAAATTTTAAAAAGAGGAAATAAGAAAGGATTTGAACCCGAACGAAATGCTCGGAAAATAGATAAACCGCCTGGCATTCATCGAATGCTTCGTTGGTTCCCTAATTTTCAGTCGCATTGTCGGCGTTCTTGGTATCATTATTATGTCTAAAATTATCGGTATTGACTTAGGTACAACAAACTCAGCAGTTGCAGTTCTTGAAGGAACTGAAAGCAAAATTATCGCAAATCCAGAAGGAAATCGCACAACTCCGTCTGTCGTATCATTTAAAAATGGTGAAATCATCGTTGGCGATGCTGCAAAACGTCAAGCAGTGACAAACCCAGATACAGTGATTTCTATCAAATCAAAAATGGGAACTTCTGAAAAAGTTTCTGCTAACGGAAAAGAGTACACTCCACAAGAAATTTCAGCCATGATTCTGCAATACTTGAAAGGTTATGCAGAAGATTATCTTGGTGAAAAAGTAACTAAGGCAGTTATCACTGTGCCAGCTTACTTTAACGATGCACAACGTCAAGCGACCAAAGACGCTGGTAAAATCGCTGGTCTTGAAGTAGAACGGATTGTCAACGAACCAACAGCTGCAGCCCTTGCTTATGGTCTGGATAAGACTGATAAAGAAGAAAAAATCTTGGTATTTGACCTTGGTGGTGGTACTTTTGACGTATCAATCCTTGAATTAGGTGACGGTGTCTTTGATGTATTGGCAACTGCAGGGGACAACAAACTCGGCGGTGACGACTTTGACCAAAAGATTATTGACCATATGGTAGCTGAGTTTAAGAAAGAAAACGGTATTGACTTATCAACTGACAAGATGGCGCTTCAACGTTTGAAAGACGCAGCTGAAAAAGCGAAGAAGGATCTTTCAGGTGTGACTTCAACGCAAATCAGCCTGCCATTTATCACAGCTGGTGAAGCTGGACCGCTCCACTTGGAAATGACCCTGACTCGTGCTAAATTTGATGATTTAACACGTGATCTTGTAGACCGTACAAAAGGTCCTGTTCGTCGTGCTCTATCTGACGCTGGACTTTCTCTGTCAGAAATCGATGAAGTTATCCTAGTTGGTGGATCAACTCGTATCCCTGCCGTTGTGGAAGCTGTTAAGGCTGAAACTGGTAAAGAACCAAACAAATCAGTGAACCCTGACGAAGTTGTTGCCATGGGTGCAGCTATCCAAGGTGGCGTCATCACTGGTGATGTGAAAGACGTTGTTCTTCTTGACGTAACACCATTGTCACTTGGTATCGAAACAATGGGTGGCGTCTTCACAAAACTCATCGATCGCAACACAACAATTCCAACTTCTAAATCACAAGTCTTCTCAACTGCAGCAGACAACCAACCAGCTGTTGATATCCACGTTCTTCAAGGGGAACGCCCAATGGCAGCAGATAACAAGACTCTGGGACGTTTCCAATTGACAGATATCCCAGCTGCTCCTCGCGGAATCCCTCAAATCGAAGTAACCTTTGACATTGATAAGAACGGTATCGTGTCTGTTAAAGCCAAAGACCTTGGAACTCAAAAAGAACAACACATTGTCATCCAATCTAACAGCGGCCTGACTGACGAAGAAATCGACCGCATGATGAAGGATGCAGAAGCGAACGCTGAAGCAGATAAGAAACGTAAAGAAGAAGTTGATCTTCGTAACGAAGTTGACCAAGCTATCTTTGCGACTGAAAAGACTATCAAGGAAACAGAAGGTAAAGGCTTCGACGCAGAGCGTGACGCTGCCCAAGCTGCTCTTGATGAACTTAAGAAAGCGCAAGAAGACAATAACTTGGACGACATGAAGGCGAAATTGGAAGCTCTCAACGAAAAAGCTCAAGCATTGGCAATGAAACTCTACGAACAAGCCGCTGCAGCCCAACAAGCCCAAGCAGGAGCAGAAAGCGCACAAGCAACAGGAAACACAGGCGATGACGTCGTAGACGGAGAGTTTACTGAAAAATAAGATGCAAAGCCCGTTAAAACCTCACAGTGAAAATAGGAAATCTGACGCAGAAACTTTAGTTTCTAGAAAGATTTGCACCTAAAGGTAGCCATATCTGTAGTTCGCTAAAGCGAAAACAGCTACGTCTCTTTTTCACCAAGAGGTTAGGGCGTGCTCGATTCAATAAGATGTTGAGGCGTTAAGAAAACGAAAGAAAAATAGGAAGCCATCGCCTTGTGCGATGCACAAAAGATGGCTTATCTTTTTTCCGATGTTTTTAGCCAAAACTCAATTCAGCATTACTAGTTCGATTTTCGAAAAATATCGTTTCGAAAATCTTGCATCGTAAGTATAGGAAGAAATCCAGAGGTTGTAACCCAGCCTCTGTTTTTCGGTAAGAAAGAAATTGGAATGGAAACTTCCGGTTCTTTCTTATACTAAGTTAGAAAGGAACTGAACCCGACCTAAATTCTCAGAAAAAAGAGAAATCAGCCTAGGAGCATCGCTCCGTCGCTTGATTTCCTATTTTTCAGTCGAATTTTACGGTCTTGGTATCTTAAATGAACAATACAGAATATTATGACCGTCTAGGTGTCTCTAAGAATGCATCTCAGGATGAGATCAAGAAAGCCTATCGGAAATTATCAAAGAAATATCACCCAGACATCAATAAAGAACCGGGTGCTGAAGAGAAATACAAGGAAGTCCAAGAGGCCTATGAAACCTTAAGTGATGAGCAAAAACGGGCAGCCTATGACCAATATGGTGCTGCGGGTGCCAATGGAGGCTTCGGTGGTGGAGCTGGCGGTTTCGGTGGCTTTGATGGTTCTAGCTTTGGTGGCTTTGAAGATATTTTCTCTAGCTTCTTTGGTGGAGGCGGTGCAAGTCGCAATCCAAACGCACCTCGTCAAGGAGATGATCTGCAATATCGAGTCAACCTTAAGTTTGAAGAAGCGATTTTTGGCACAGATAAAGAAATTAAATACAATCGTGAGGCAACCTGTCATACTTGTCATGGTTCTGGTGCGAAACCAGGAACCAGTCCAGTCACTTGTAGCCGCTGTCATGGGGCAGGCGTGATCAATGTGGATACACAAACACCTCTTGGAATGATGCGCCGTCAGGTGACCTGTGATGTCTGTCATGGGCGTGGACAAGAAATCAAAGACCCTTGCCAAACTTGTCACGGAACAGGGCATGAAAAGCAAGCTCATAGTGTTCATGTTAAAATTCCAGCAGGTGTTGAAACTGGTCAACAAGTTCGCTTATCTGGGCAAGGTGAAGCTGGTTTCAATGGTGGACCTTATGGTGATTTGTATGTCGTCGTTCAGGTGGAATCAAGTGACAAGTTTGAACGGGATGGATCAACCATTTATTATAAGCTCAATCTCAATTTCGTTCAAGCAGCTTTAGGTGACAGCGTGGAAATACCAACCGTTCACGGTGATGTGGAATTAACCATTCCAGAAGGAACGCAAACCGGCAAACGCTTCCGCCTACGTGGAAAGGGAGCACCGAGTCTTCGTGGCGGCAGCATGGGAGACCAGTATGTCACAGTCAATGTTGTAACACCGACAGGACTTAACGACAAACAAAAAGCAGCACTGAAAGAGTTTGCAGAAGCTGGTGATATGAAAATCAATCCAAAGAAAAAAGGTTTCTTTGATAAAATGAAAGATGCCTTTGAGCAATAAGAAAAGAGCAGTTTGACGCTGCTCTTTTATATTATAAGGATAAAATTGTGTGTTTTTCATCTTTGGTGATGACGCGCTTGATACCAGTTGGTTGTGTGGAAACAAGTTTTGCTAGAAAATTTGGGTAGGCTTGATACTCATCCATTCGATCTAGTGGAATCCATTCAACTGTTTCGGCAGCAGAAAAGCTTGGGAACTGCTGGCCTTTTGACTTCATCAAGTAATAAAAGGAAATTTCATGGCAATTCAGACCGGCTAATTTGCCAGAACTTTGTTGGAAAAAATTTTCGTGAATGAACAGCAATCGATCGATTTCGTAGTCCTGTCCAGTTTCTTCCTTAATTTCTCGAAGAATAGCTTCTTCTGAAGTTTCTCCTAGCTGAACAGCTCCACCTAAAGGATAAAAATAATCCTCGTTTGGATTGGTCATAAAAGCAAGCGCGCCTTCTTCAATAATGACGGCAGCAGCTTTGTAACGAAATCGAGATTTCTTTTCGCAAAAAGTAATATCAGTCATTTATCTTTCCTCCGTATTCTAGTGTAGCATATTTTTAATGAAAATCTGTCCCCGGACAGTTGTGTTTTTAGTTTCTTGTTTTCCAATTTATTTCTTGTTACAATAAACACATGACACGATATAAAGCGATTATTTCTTACGATGGTCATGACTTTGCTGGTTTTCAGCGGCAACCTCATGCTCGCAGCGTTCAAGAAGAGATTGAAAAGACTTTAACTAAAATCAATAGAGGAAAGCCTGTCATCGTTCATGGAGCTGGACGCACAGACAGTGGCGTTCATGCTTTGGGGCAGGTAATTCATTTTAATTTACCACAAAAAAGGGATGAAGAAAAACTACGTTTCGCACTTGATACGCAGACACCAGAAGACATTGATTTTATTAGCGTAGAAGAGGTGAATGAAGATTTTCATTCAAGATATTGTAAACACAGCAAGACCTATGAATTTATAGTGGATATCGGGCGTCCTAAAAATCCTATGATGCGCCATTATGCAACCCATTACCCTTATCCGCTTGATTTGAGTTTGATTGAAGAAGCTATTGAAAAGTTAGAAGGAACTCATGATTTTACGGGTTTTACAGCTTCAGGGACTAGTGTGGAAAATAAAGTTCGGACGATTACAAAAGCATACTTAGATTTTGATGAGAAGCGCAACTTTCTGATTTTTACTTTCTCTGGCAATGGCTTCTTGTATAAGCAAATTCGCAATATGGTCGGTACTTTATTGAAAATTGGAAATAAACGAATGCCAGTTGAGCAAATTGATAGAATTTTAACAGAGAAAAATCGTCATTTGGCTGGACCAACAGCAGCACCAAACGGACTTTATCTAAAGGAGATACGATATGAGGAATAATCTTATTCTGGCAATTTCAGGGAATGATATCTTTAGTGGTGGCGGATTGCACGCTGATTTAGCTACTTATACAGTCAATCAACTGCATGGTTTTGTGGCAGTGACTTGCCTGACAGCCATGACAGAGCAAGGTTTTGAAGTCATTCCTGTTGATTCTACTGTTTTTTCTCAGCAGCTTCATTCTCTCAAGAATGTGCCTTTCTCAGCCATCAAACTAGGACTCTTACCAAATGTTGAAATAGCAGATTTGGCCTTGGATTTTGTGAAAGCTCATGCAGGCATTCCTGTCGTATTAGATCCTGTCTTGGTTTGCAAGGAAACTCATGATGTCGAGGTCTCAGCACTTCGAGAGGAACTGATTAAATTTTTCCCTTATGCAAGTATTATCACGCCTAATTTACCAGAAGCCGAACTATTGGCTCAAAAAGAGTTGCGAACGGTGGAAGACGTAAAAGAAGCGGCTAGAATTTTCCATTTCTTAGGTGCTAAATCCGTTGTTATCAAAGGAGGGAATCGTCTAGATTCTCAAAAAGCAGTTGATGTTTTTTATAATGGAGAGCAGTTTCAATTTCTGGAATCACCTGTTTTAGACAACAATAACACGGGCGCTGGCTGTACCTTTGCTTCTAGCATTGCCAGTCAGTTAGTGTTAGGAAAATCAATTGTTGAAGCAGTTCAAATTTCAAAAAAATTTGTTTACCAAGCTATCCAACATTCAGATCAATATGGGGTTGTTCAATATGAAAAAAAATCAGACATATAAACTTGTCCTTTTGTCCATGATTGCTGCGTTGACAGTTGTTTTGGGCTACTATTTAAAAATTCCAACACCAACGGGGATTTTAACGTTCCTTGATGCAGGTATTTTCTTTACCGCCTTTTATTTTGGCAGAAAAGAGGGAGCCATCGTCGGTGGTTTAGCTGGCTTTCTCATTGATTTGCTTTCAGGTTATCCGCAGTGGATGTTCTTTAGCTTGATTTTTCATAGTTTACAAGGATATTTTGCAGGTTTTAAAGGAAAAAGTCGTTATCTCGGTTTGGTGTTAGCTACGCTTGTTATGGTAGGAGGTTATGCTGTTGCTTCCACTATCATGCATGGTTGGGGAGCGGCTTTTCCAGAAATATTTCCTAACTTTTGCCAAAATACCTTAGGGATAATTGTCGGATCTATTTTGAATAAACTGTTGACAGATGTTTTGAAAAAGTTAAACAAATAAGGGCGGTGTCCTCTTGGGCTTTTAAAAGCTCTATTTGTAAATATATTCAGAAGTATTTATGACAAAATGAAACGAGGTAAAATGATGAATTTACAAGAATTGAAAAAACAAACTCAAACCATTTTAGCAGATGTTTTAGAGAAATCAGCACTATCTTCCGGTGATATTTTTGTACTGGGCTTGTCTTCCAGTGAGGTGATTGGAGGGCATATTGGAAAAAATTCCAGTCAAGAAGTGGGAGAAGTTGTTGTCAAAACTATGTTGGATATGTTGTCACTTCGCGGAATTTACTTGGCAGTTCAGGGATGTGAACATGTCAATCGTGCTTTGGTCGTGGAGAAAGAATTGGCGCAGAAACAAAATCTGGAAATTGTCAATGTGTTGCCAACTCTTCATGCTGGTGGAAGTGGTCAATTAGCAGCTTTTAAATATATGAACAACCCAGTTGAAGTGGAATTTATTACGGCTCAAGCAGGGATGGATATCGGAGATACAGCAATTGGTATGCATATTAAGCACGTCCAAATTCCAGTACGACCAATTTTACGAGAACTAGGAGAAGCGCATGTGACTGCGCTTGCCAGTCGTCCAAAACTAATCGGTGGAGCGCGAGCTGCTTACCAAAAAGATAAAATTCGGAAAGCATAAAGAGCAAAATCAGCAAATGGACGGAAAAATCGTTAAATTTTTCATTAGAAAATTTGTGAAATAACGTGTATTTATGGTATAATTGATTGTATTCAATAAATTTTAAGGAGAAATGACAGAATGTCTGTATCATTTGAAAGCAAAGAAACAAATCGCGGAGTTTTGACATTTACAATTAGTCAAGAACAAATCAAGCCAGAATTGGATCGTGTATTTAACTCAGTTAAGAAAAATCTGAATGTACCAGGTTTCCGTAAAGGTCATCTTCCTCGTCCAGTGTTTAATCAAAGATTTGGTGAAGAAGCTCTTTACCAAGATACATTAAATGCTCTTCTCCCAGCTGCTTATGAAGCTGCTGTTAAAGAAGCAGAGATCGAAGTTGTTGCTCAACCACAATTTGATGTGGCGTCTATGGAAAAAGGTCAAGATTGGACCATTACTGCGGAAGTGGTTACAAAACCCGAAGTAAAATTAGGTGAGTATAAAAACTTAGAAGTATCTGTTGATGTCTCTAAAGAAGTATCTGATGCAGATGTAGATGCAAGAATTGAACGCGAACGCAATAATTTAGCAGAACTTGTATTGAAAGAAGATAAGGCTGCTAATGGTGATACAGTTGTGATTGATTTTGTTGGAACAGTTGACGGCGTTGAATTTGATGGTGGTAAAGGAGATAACTTCTCACTTGAACTTGGAAGCGGTCAATTCATTCCAGGTTTTGAAGACCAATTAGTTGGACATGCTGCTGGTGAAACAGTAGAAGTAAACGTGACATTCCCAGAAGACTATCAAGCAACAGATCTTGCAGGTAAAGATGCTAAATTTGTGACTACGATTCATGAAGTCAAAGAAAAAGAAGTTCCAGAAGTAGATGACGAACTTGCCAAAGACATTGATGAAGATGTTGAAACACTGGATGAATTAAAAGAAAAATACCGCAAAGAATTGGCTGAATCAAAAGAAATCGCGTTTGATGATGCAGTTGAATCTGCGGCACTTGACCTTGCAGTAGAAAATGCAGAAATCGTTGAATTGCCAGAAGAAATGGTTCACGAAGAAGTTCATCGCTCTGTAAATGAATTTCTTGGGAACATGCAACGTCAAGGTATTTCACCAGACATGTACTTCCAAATCACTGGTACAACTCAAGAAGATCTTCATAAACAACATGAAGCTGACGCTGAAAAACGTACTAAGACTAATCTTGTGATTGAAGCTGTTGCAAAAGCAGAAGGATTTGAAGCGAGCGATGAAGACATCGAAGCAGAAATTTCTTCACTTGCAACTGACTACAATATGGAAGTGGAGCGTGTTCGTCAACTTCTTTCAACAGATATGTTGAAACATGATATTGTTATTAAAAAAGCCGTTGAATTGATTACAAGTACTGCAAAAGTAAAATAATCTAATGATACATAAGGCAAATTCAGTCGGAGATTCGACTGAATTGCCTTTTTGCTTCTTTTATATAAAAGTAGAAGTCATTTTGATGAAAAAGAGTGATTTTCTTGATTGGAAAATAAAATTCTTTTTGACGAAAGAAGATTTTTATCGTACAATGAAAAGTAGCGAAAATTCAACAAATTAATTTTTAAGAGCAAGTCTAAAAAAGCTCTTAAACCTTAAAAGGAGATCAATTTTGGAATTAGAAGTATTTGCTGGACAAGAAAAAAGTGAACTTTCTATGATTGAAGTGGCGCGTGCTATTTTAGAGACACGTGGTCGCAATCATGAAATGTATTTTAATGACCTTGTCAATGAAATTCAAAATTACCTTGAAAAATCAAATAGTGATATTCGTGAAGCCTTGCCGCTTTTTTATACAGAGTTAAATGTAGACGGCAGTTTCATTCCTCTAGGAGATAACAAATGGGGCTTGCGTTCATGGTATGCGATTGACGAGGTGGATGAGGAAATTATCGCCCTTGAAGATAACGATGAAGAAACTCCTAAGAAACGGAAGAAAAAACGTGTGAATGCCTTTATGGACGGAGATGAAAATGCCATTGATTACAATGACGATGATCCAGAAGATGAAGACTCATATGAAGCAGATCCTGCCCTTAATTATGACGAGGATAATCCGGACGACGAAAAGAGTGAAGTAGAAGCGTATGATGCTGAAATCAATGAAATTGCACCTGATGATTTAGGTGAAGAAGTCGAACTCAATGAAGAGGATGAAGACTATTCAGATGATGAGGTGGATTCAGAGGATGAAGAATAGTTAAGTCCGCTAACGTTTGCTTCTGTTCTTATTTGACAAAAAATTTATTCTGCGATATTATAATATCGGGCACTTCTTTTAAGAAGTCAAAAGCTCCCTAGCTCTAGGGAGCTGTTTTTGTTTTTGCTATTAGAAGTGAACACGCCTGAAAACATCGAAAAAGCAAAGGTTGATTTATGAATAGTCGTTTCCCATTTTCGTGTGTTTTCTAAATGAGTTTTGTATCTTAGATAAGGAGAATGTATGGCAACAAAATATATTTTTGTTACAGGTGGTGTAGTTAGTTCGATCGGTAAAGGGATTGTGGCAGCAAGTCTTGGTCGTCTTTTGAAAAATCGTGGTCTTAAGGTAACCATTCAAAAGTTTGATCCATATATCAATATTGACCCAGGAACGATGAGCCCTTATCAACATGGGGAAGTATTTGTGACGGATGATGGTGCAGAAACTGACTTAGACCTCGGGCATTATGAACGCTTTATTGACATTAACTTAAACAAATATTCAAATGTGACAACGGGTAAGATTTATAGTGAAGTTCTTCGCAAAGAACGCAAAGGTGAGTACCTTGGAGCTACTGTTCAGGTCATCCCACATATTACAGATGCTCTAAAAGAAAAAATTAAACGCGCTGCAACGACAACAGACTCTGACGTGATTATCACAGAAGTAGGAGGAACTGTTGGAGATATTGAAAGCTTGCCATTCTTAGAAGCACTTCGTCAAATGAAGGCAGATGTTGGTGCAGATAATGTGATGTATATCCACACGACATTGCTTCCTTATCTGAAAGCTGCTGGGGAAATGAAAACGAAGCCCACTCAGCATTCTGTAAAAGAATTGCGTGGTCTTGGAATTCAACCGAACATGCTTGTTATTCGTACTGAAAAACCGGCTGGCCAAAATATTAAGAACAAATTGGCACAATTTTGTGATGTAGCACCAGAAGCAGTGATTGAGTCCTTGGATGTGGAACATTTGTACCAGATTCCATTGAATCTGCAAGCGCAAAACATGGACCAAATCGTTTGTGATCACTTGAAGTTGGATGTGCCAGAAGCAGATATGACGGATTGGTCTGCTATGGTTGATAAAGTCATGAACTTGAAGAAACAAGTAAAAATTGCACTGGTTGGGAAATATGTGGAACTACCAGATGCTTATATTTCTGTTGTGGAAGCTCTCAAACATTCTGGTTACGCCAATGATGCAGAAATTAAACTGAGCTGGATCAATGCGAATGATGTCACAACTGAAAATGTCGCCGAGTTGCTGAATGATGCGGACGGGATTATTGTACCGGGTGGATTTGGTCATCGTGGAACGGAAGGAAAGATTGCGACGATTCAATATGCTCGTGAAAATGATGTGCCAATGCTTGGAATTTGCCTCGGCATGCAGTTGACTTGTGTCGAATTTGCTCGCCATGTGCTAGGATTTAATGACGCTAATTCTTCAGAATTGAACCCTGATACGCAACATCCTGTTATTGATTTGATGCGTGATCAGATTGATGTGGAAGATATGGGAGGGACACTTCGCTTAGGACTTTATCCGTCTAAACTAAAACGTGGCTCCAAAGCAGCTGCAGCTTATGATAATCAAGAAGTTGTTCAGCGTCGCCACCGCCACCGTTACGAATTTAATAATGAATTCCGTCAACAATTTGAAGATGCCGGTTTTGTATTCTCAGGAGTTTCACCGGACAATCGCTTGGTGGAAATTGTTGAAATTCCAGAAAATAAATTCTTTGTGGCTTGTCAATACCACCCAGAATTATCTAGCCGTCCTAATCGTCCAGAAGGACTTTATACAGCTTTTGTTACAGCAGCAGTTGAAAATAGTGAGAAATAAGATTGGAAGCAATTCCAGTCTTTTTAGCATTTCTCATAGGAGAAAAATTTGTCAATATGAATGAAAGACAGCATTTTAAAACTAAAGTAAGAAATTTTCTCCTAAAAATGATACAATTTGAATAGTTGATGAGCTCAATAAATAATGAAACGGAGGTGGATCATGATGAAGTTTATACTGAATGAAAGTATCGCAATGCTTGGGATTAAAAATGTGGTTATTGGCATCGCTAAAAATGTAGACCCACATGCACCCTTACCTGCTTCATTTTTGAAAAAGCAAAAAGAGATGGAAAAGTGGGCATTGAATTGCGATATCGATGAGGTGTCTGATACTCCAGTCATTCAAGGCTACAAGGATTTATTGCAAAGTGTCGGACGTAGTGTCAAGAAGAATCCTCCTACCGTTTTGGCGCTTATTCGGAATATTCGACATCGTGGATCCATCCCGAATATTAATAGTATTATTGATATTTATAATGTTGAATCTTTACATTCTTTATTAGCCATCGGTGGGCATGATTTGGATAAAATAGAAGGGCAAATTGAATTTACAGTTAGTCAAAAAGAAGATGTGTTTCTACCGATTTTATCTACGGAAAAACACGTTTCACAGACTGATTATGTTTATCGTGATCAAAAAGGAATTTTAGCATGGCTAGATGTTCGCGATGGAGAACACTATAAATTTGATGATGAAACCCAAAACGCCATTTTTATTATTCAAGGGAATGCACATACATCTGTTGAAATGCGTTTGGAAGCACTGGAGCGCATTGAGAACGATTTAGCAGAATGTATGCCGAATCTAGAGTTTGAAACGTATGTCATTTGTTCAGAGAAAGAGAGATAAAAACAGTGCATTCACTGATAGGATACGAGAAGTAAATCTGTTTTTTTGAAGGCATTTGGAGCACAATAACATTTTTTAGTAAAAGATTTGTTTGAAAATTCTTTACTTTTTAGTAAGATATAGTATAATTAGAATATATCATAGTTTTCGGAGGTACCTATGAAAAAAAGTAAAATTATTGCAGTAGCAGGGGTAGCCCTACTAACTGCTGGTTTTTTAACAGCTTGCTCGGGTTCGAAATCGAACTCAGCTGAAACAAAATTTGGTTATGTGTATTCTGGTGATCCAGAAACTTTGGATTATGTAACATCAGGAAAAGCAACCACTAGCGATCTTGTGACAAATGGAGTTGACGGATTGTTAGAAAATGACAAATATGGAAATCTTGTACCATCAATGGCTAAGTCATGGACTGTATCAAAAGATGGTTTAACCTATACTTATAAACTTCGTAAGGGTGCCAAATGGTACACATCAGAAGGTGAAGAATATGCTGAAGTCAAGGCGCAAGATTTTGTAACTGGACTGAAACATGCTGCCGATAAAAAATCTGAGGCGCTTTATTTGGTTCAAAACTCAATTAAAGGTTTAGATGCTTACGTGAATGGTCAAACAAAAGACTTTTCAACGGTAGGTGTGAAAGCGGTTGATGATTATACTGTTCAGTATACATTGAACAAGCCAGAACCATATTGGAATTCTAAGACAACCTCTGCCATTATGTGGCCAATCAATGCAGAATTTTTGAAATCTAAAGGAAATAAATTTGGCCAATCAACAGACCCTAACTCAATCCTTTATAATGGACCATTCTTGATGAAAGCTATCACAGCAAAATCTGCGGTAGAGTATGTTAAAAACAAACATTATTGGGATAAAGATAAAGTAAAAGTTGATAGCATTAAACTTGCTTACTATGATGGTCAAGACCAAGACTCATTGGCTCGTAATTTCAAAGATGGGGCATACTCATACGCACGCCTCTTCCCAACAAGTTCAAACTTTGCAACTTTTGAAAAACAATTCAAGGACAATATCTATACAGCAGAAGCAGGCTCTGGAACGGCTGCTTTAGCCCTTAATATTGACCGTCAATCTTACAACCATACGGCTAAGAAAACAGATGAAGAAAAAAATTCAACGAAAAAGGCATTGTTGAACAAAGACTTCCGTCAAGCTTTGAACTTTGCACTTGACCGCGAATCTTATGCAGCACAAGTAAATGGTAAAGATGGTGCTGCCACAGCAATCCGTAATATGTTTGTACCATCTAATTTTGTTCAAGTTGGTGAAAAATCATTTAGTGATGTTGTAGAAGAAAAATTAGCAAGCTATGGCGATGACTGGAAGGGTGTCAAACTAGCTGATTCACAAAATGGCTTGTACAATCCAACAAAAGCAAAAGCAAAATTTGCAAAAGCAAAAGAAGCTTTGCAAGCTCAAGGTGTGAAATTCCCAATCCACTTAGACGTTCCTGTTGTAGAAACTTCTAAGAACTACGTTGCTCGGATGCAGTCTTTAAAACAATCTGTTGAAAAAGTACTCGGCAAAGAAAATGTTGTCATGGACTTGAATATGATGTCAGAAGACGACTTTAATAACGTCACTTACTATGCTCCAAATGCAGCTGGAGAAGACTGGGATATTTCAGGTGCTGTTGGTTGGAATCCTGATTATCAAGATCCATCTACTTATCTTGATATTTTGAAATCAACGGCTTCTGACAATACGAAGACTTGGTTTGGTTTTGACTCTGGTAGTGAAAATGCCGGTGCTAAAGCAGTTGGCTTGGACGAATATAATAAATTAGTCGATGAAGCAGGTGCAGAAACAACAGATATTGCAAAACGCTATGAAAAATATGCAGCAGCACAAGCTTGGTTGACAGATAGCTCGCTTGTCTTGCCAACAATGGCTTCAACAGGTGCCGGAACTTTTGTGTCACGCATTCAACCGTTCTCAGGTGCATTTGCGCAAACAGGTAGTAAAGGTAGCTCAACCTACTATAAATATATTAAAGTCGGTAAAGATGCTGTCACGAAGAAGGACTATGAAGCAGCTAAGAAGAAATGGCAAAAAGAAAAAGCCGAGTCTAATAAAAAAGCTCAAGATGAATTAGCTGATCATGTAAAATAATACAATGATAAAAGCAGGTAAAACTCACTAAAAGGTGAGGAAAACCTGCTTTTTTAATTTCTAAAGGTTAATAGATTAACATAAACCTTATTAAATCAGCTTTCAAAATATGTCATAAAATTTAGAAAATTCTATTTACTTTTTACTGTTTGTGTGCTAGAATGTATAAAAATAATGAATTTGGGAGGAATATTCATGAAGAAAAGTAAAATCATTGCTTTAGCGGCTGTTACCCTACTTACAGCAGGAGCCTTAACGGCTTGTTCTGGCTCTAAAACAAGTTCTAGCAATAAAACATTTTCATATGTTTATGAGCAAGATCCAGATAATTTGGATTATTTGACAACTGGGAAGGCTTCTACTTCAAATATTACAAGTAATGTCATTGATGGACTCTTAGAAAATGACCGTTACGGAAATTTAATCCCTTCTGTGGCAAAGGATTGGACGGTTTCCAAAGATGGCTTGACTTACACTTATAAACTTCGTAAAGGTGTCAAATGGTATACATCCGAAGGTGAAGAGTATGCCGAAGTCAAAGCGCAAGACTTTGTGACTGGTTTGAAACACGCTGCAGATAAGAAATCCGATGCTATTTATTTGGTACAAGATTCAATCAAAGGCCTGGATGCTTACATGAAGGGTGAAAATAAAGATTTCTCTTCTGTCGGTATCAAAGCGGTTGATGATTATACGGTTCAATATACTCTGAATCGACCAGAAAGCTTTTGGAATTCAAAGACTACGATGGGGGTTTTAGCGCCAGTTAATGCAGAATTTTTGAAATCAAAAGGAAATAAATTTGCACAAGCAACAGACCCATCTAGTCTTCTTTATAATGGACCATACTTGCTAAAATCTATCACTGCAAAATCATCTGTTGAATTGGCTAAAAATCCAAACTATTGGGATAAGAAAAATGTACACATTGATAACATCAAATTGTCTTACTATGATGGTCAAGACCAAGATAAACTTGCTAAAGGATTTAGTGACGGTTCATTTACCAATGCAAAAGTATTTCCAACTAGTCCAAGTTATGCTTCCGTCAGCAAGAAATACAAAAACAACATCGTTTATACTCCACAAGATGCAACCACTTATCTAGTGGCTACAAACATCGATCGTCAATCTTACAATCACACATCAAAGACAACAGATGCTCAAAAGACATCTACTAAGAAAGCATTATTGAATAAAGATTTCCGTCAAGCAATTACATTTGCATTTGACCGCACAGCTTATGCGTCACAAGTAAATGGGAAAGATGGTGCGACAAAGATGCTTCGTAATCTCTTTGTACCACCAACTTTTGTTCAAACAGATGATAAGAACTTTGGAGAATTGGTCAAAGAAAAATTAGTCAGCTACGATGAAAGTTGGAAAGATGTCAACTTAAATGATGCGCAAGACGGTCTTTACAATCCAACGAAAGCCAAGGAAAAATTAGCCAAAGCGAAAGCAGCGCTTCAAGCAGACGGTGTTCAATTCCCAATCCACATTGACATGCCAGTTGACCAAACGGCAACGAATAAAGTTCAACGTGTACAATCATTGAAACAATCGATTGAAAAAAATCTTGGCAAAGAAAATGTTGTGATTGACATTCAACAAATGTCTAAAGACGATGTAAATAATATCACTTACTTTGCTGAATCTGCAGCTGCAGAAGATTGGGATCTTTCTGATAATGTTGGTTGGAGTCCAGACTTCCAAGATCCATCTACCTATCTTGATATCATCAAACCTTCAAGCGGTGAAAGCACAAAGACCTATCTAGGATTTGATGCAGGTACGAATAACGCTGCAGCAGCACAAGTCGGTATGAACGAATATGAAAAGCTGTTGAACGAGGCTGAAAAAGAAACCACTAATACGAATGCACGCTATGAAAAATATGCGGCAGCCCAAGCTTGGTTGACTGATAATGCATTAGTTATTCCAACAACAACGCTAACGGGTCGCCCAATTCTTTCTCGCACAGTGCCATTTACTAATCCATTTGCTTGGTCAGGAAACAAAGGGAATAGTGAAATCATTCTATATAAATATCTTGAACTCCAAGATGAGCCTGTTACACAAGATCAGTACAAGAAAGCTATGACTAAATGGAATAAAGAGCGATCAAAATCTAATAAAAAAGCTCAAGAAGAACTTGCAGATCATGTTAAATAATTGAAAAAAATTTAACAGAAAAACAAAAAAGGTTCATTTATGATAAAAATATTCTGACAATTGATTTTACAATTGACTAGAATTGTGGTATAATTTTAAACAATCAGTTTAAAATTGAAGGTATTCTAAAATCGAAAATAGGTATTTGTCGTAACGCGTGACATTTTTCTATCCCTTCCTTCGGTCTTGACTGACAGGTTAGGTTTAATAACTTAATCATAGTGATTGAAGTAGAATATCTGATGTGACTCATGCTAAATCAGTAAATACCAAAGAATTAGCAGATCATGTAAAATAAACTTCTCATCAGAACTTTCTCTAACAGGGGAGAAAGTTCTTTTGGGATTTTAAAGGAAACGGTAAATGAAGAAATATATTTTTATGCGTATCTTACGCTCTTTAGTATCTATTTTCATGGTAACAACATTGACTTACACCATTATCTATACTATGGTGCCAAGAAAGTTGATTTTCAAGCAGGATCCAAACTATAATAAAATAGCTACAACTCCTGATAAAAAGACTAATTATGAAAATACAATTTTTGAGCGTATGGGTTACATTGACTACTATGATACGAAGGAATTACAAGAAAAAGCTAGTAAAGAGAATCCTTCTGTAACAGTAGAACCTACTAATGCAAATAAAAAAATCTATGAAGCTTACATCAAAAAGTTGGGGCGTGGTTGGAAATTGCAGCAATTCAAAGAAAGTAAGCAATTTTATGCAACTCGAGAGGTTCCAGTTTATGAACGCGTTCTTGGTTTCTATGGCAATTTGATTCAAATTGACCATACAGGTGCTGTGAAAGATGCTTCTAATCCAAACTTGAAGCGTTATCTTCGTATTGAAAATGATCCTGCTATTGGTTGGTCTGTTGTTGGTTCTGGAACGAAACATAAATACTTGTTATATTTCAACAGTCAATTTCCATTTATCCATCAAAATTTTGTGAGATTAAATCTAGGTATTTCTTATCCAACTTATGCGAATCTTCCTGTTTTACAAGTTATTTCGCAAGGGCAAGGACAAACGAAAACTTCTGAAGTTCAATTCCCGACAGGTAAGAAAACTTCGTCTGTCAACATTTATACAAGAACTTATAAATCTCCAAAACAAGCCGATGCGCGTGATGTTGCCAATTATGGAAAAGATGATCCATATACGGCAACAGAAAGTAACTACCAATATCCATCAATGATTGTAAGTTCTTCAATTGTTGGTTTGATTGGTCTGGCTTTATCTTACTTAATTGCTGTTCCGCTTGGATCTTACATGGCTCGCTTTAAGAATACATTGTTTGATAGTATTTCGACAGGAGCCTTGACATTCTTGATGTCATTGCCAACTATCGCTTTGGTTTATATCATTCGGTTGATTGGTTCGGCTCTTGGATTGCCGGATTCCTTCCCTATTTTGGGAGCAGGAGATTGGCGTTCCTATGTTCTTCCGGCAGTTATTCTTGGGCTTTTGAGTGCGCCTTGGACAGCTGTTTGGATTCGTCGTTATATGATTGACCTGCAATCACAAGACTTTGTTCGTTTTGCACGGGCAAAAGGTCTCTCTGAACAAGAAATTTCAAATAAACATATTTTTAAAAACGCCATGGTACCACTTGTATCCAGTATACCTGGTGCTATTATCGGAGTTATCACAGGTGCGACTTTGACCGAAACAATCTTTGCTTTCCCTGGAATGGGTAAAATGCTGATTGACTCTGTTAAAGCATCTAATAATTCTATGGTCGTTGGTCTTGTATTTATCTTTACATGTCTTTCTATTTTCGCTCTTCTATTGGGTGATATTCTGATGACCATGCTTGACCCACGTATTAAATTAACATCAAAAGGAGGTAAATAATGGCTACAATTGATAAAAGTAAGTTCACATTTGTAAAACGCGATGATTTTGCCTCTGAAATAATTGATGCACCAGCTTATTCTTACTGGAAATCTGTTATGCGTCAATTCTTAAGGAAAAAATCAACAATTGCTATGTTGGGTATTCTTGTTGCAATTGTTTTGATGAGTTTCATCTATCCGATTTTTTCAAATTTCGATTTTAATGATGTAAGTAAAGTAAATGATTTTAGTGCTCGTTATATCAAACCGAATTCCCAATATTGGTTTGGTACAGATAGTAACGGAAAATCCCTCTTTGACGGAGTGTGGTTTGGAGCACGTAACTCTATTCTTATTTCAGTTATTGCAACCATGATTAACCTTGTGATTGGTATTGTTATTGGTGGTATCTGGGGAATTTCAAAGACTGTCGATCGTGTGATGATTGAGATTTATAATATCATTTCTAACATTCCACCGCTTTTGATTGTCATTGTCTTGACTTACTCAATCGGTGCAGGTTTCTGGAATTTGATTTTTGCTATGACCATCACTGGTTGGATTGGGATTGCTTACAATATTCGTATCCAAATTCTACGTTATCGTGATTTAGAGTATAACCTTGCCAGTCGCACTTTGGGAACACCGACTGTTAAAATCATTGTAAAAAATATTATGCCACAGTTGGTTTCTGTGATTGTGACAACTGCTTCACAATTACTTCCAAGTTTCATTTCATACGAAGCCTTTCTGTCTTTCTTTGGTTTGGGACTTCCTGTGACGGTGCCAAGTTTAGGGCGTTTGATTTCGGATTATTCACAAAATGTTACAACAAATGCATATCTTTTCTGGATTCCATTAACAACGTTGATTTTGGTTTCCCTTTCCCTATTCGTTGTCGGTCAGAACTTAGCGGATGCTAGTGATCCACGTACACATAGATAGGAGTAAATATGACACAAGAAAAAAATGTAATATTGACTGCCCGCGATATTGTCGTGGAATTTGACGTTCGTGATAAAGTCTTAACTGCCATTCGTGGTGTATCGCTTGACCTCATCGAAGGTGAAGTTCTTGCTCTCGTAGGAGAGTCAGGCTCTGGTAAATCTGTTTTAACAAAGACTTTTACTGGAATGTTAGAGGATAATGGTCGAGTAGCGCAAGGATCGATTAACTATCGTGGACAAGATTTGACAAAATTGAAATCCAATAAAGATTGGGAACCTATTCGTGGTGTTAAAATTGCGACTATTTTCCAAGATCCAATGACAAGTTTAGACCCAATTAACACGATTGGTAGCCAGATTACAGAAGTTATTGTAAAACATCAAAAGAAAACGGCAAAAGAAGCGAAAGAAATGGCTATTGACTATATGAATAAAGTCGGTATTCCTGATGCTGAAAAGCGTTTTAGTGAGTATCCTTTCCAATATTCAGGAGGAATGCGTCAACGGATCGTTATTGCCATTGCGCTTGCTTGTCGTCCTGATATTCTAATCTGTGATGAACCTACAACAGCGCTTGATGTTACCATTCAAGCACAAATCATTGATTTGTTGAAATCATTGCAACAAGAGTATCAATTCACTACTATTTTTATCACCCACGACCTTGGAGTGGTAGCAAGTATTGCGGATAAAGTTGCCGTTATGTATGCTGGAGAAATCGTCGAGTATGGTACAGTAGAAGACGTCTTTTATGATCCACGTCATCCTTATACTTGGAGCTTGTTATCAAGCTTGCCACAGTTGGCAGATGATAAAGGAGAGCTTTACTCTATTCCTGGCACACCGCCGTCTCTTTATTCACACTTGCAAGGAGATGCTTTCGCTCTTCGTTCAGATTATGCGATGGAAATTGATTTTGAGGAAAAACCACCTCAAATCTATGTATCAGATACACATTGGGCAAAAACGTGGTTGCTTCATGAAAATGCTCCAAAAGTGAATAAACCTGCTGTTATTGATGATTTACATGAAAAAATTAGCTCAAAAATGGGTTTTGCTCATTTAGACGCTTAGGAGGAAGGAAATGCCTGAAAAATTAGTAGAAGTTAAAGATTTGGAAATTTCCTTCGGTGAAGGAAGCAAGAAATTTGTTGCTGTAAAAAATGCTAATTTCTTTATCAATAAAGGAGAAACGTTTTCACTTGTAGGAGAATCTGGCTCTGGTAAGACAACAATCGGTCGTGCCATTATTGGTTTGAACGATACTAGCAAGGGAGATATCTTCTTTGATGGAAAGAGAATCAATGGTAAGAAATCAAAAGAGGAAGAATCAGAAGTGATTCGCAAGATTCAAATGATTTTCCAAGACCCTGCTGCTAGTTTGAATGAACGTGCGACAGTTGATTATATTATTTCAGAGGGTCTGTATAATTTCCATCTGTTTAAAGATGAAGAAGAACGTCAGAAAAAGGTGAAAGATATTATTCATGAGGTAGGGTTGTTATCAGAGCATTTGACCCGCTATCCGCATGAATTTTCTGGTGGTCAGCGTCAACGGATTGGGATTGCTCGTGCGCTTGTTATGGAGCCAGATTTTGTGATTGCAGATGAGCCGATTTCAGCACTTGACGTCTCTGTGCGCGCACAAGTTTTAAATCTTCTTAAGAAATTCCAAAAAGATCTGGGCTTGACCTATCTTTTCATTGCCCATGATTTATCAGTTGTACGTTTTATCTCAGACCGTATTGCTGTTATTTATAAGGGTGTGATTGTAGAGGTGGCTGAAACAGAAGAACTCTTCAATAATCCAATCCATCCTTATACGCAGTCATTGCTATCTGCTGTCCCAATTCCAGACCCAATATTGGAGCGGAAGAAAGTATTGAAGGTTTATGATGCTGCTCAACATGATTATTCAGTAGATAAGCCAGAAATGGTTGAAATTCGTCCAGGACACTTTGTCTGGGCTAATAAAGCAGAAGTTGAAAAGTATAAAAAAGAATTGTAAATAGATCTTCAACTTTGTTGACAATTAAAGAGGTTAAATAAGAACTTAGTCTCTAGTTAAAATTAAGGAATGAACGACAATAAAAAAGCTTAAAACCAACGTTTTTGATAACATGGTTTTAAGCTTTTTTACTATTTTTGAGCTTTTATGCTATACTAGTTTTAGTATAAAAAGGAGAAATGTTATGTATCAATTGATTGCATTTGACATGGATGGAACGCTTTTGACCAGTCAAAAGACGATTGCTAAAAGTAGTATTGCAGCTATTGACAGAGCGCATGCAGCTGGAAAACAAGTTGCACTTTCAACAGGGCGCTCTCTGTCAGAACTAGGTCTTTATAAAAAAGATTTGCAAGGGATTCGCTATGCCGTTCTTGCTAGTGGTGCATTGATTTATGATTTGGAAATGAAGCAAACTTTAGCGGAGCAAACATTACCTGCTGTTGTAGTGGATAAAGTGAAGGCGTTGGCAGAAGCTAACGATTTAATGGTGGTCGGTATGATCAATGGACAAGGCTATCTTCAGCGCTCTCATTTTGAGAACATTGCGAACTACTATATGGAAATTTATACTGAACTGTATGATGAAACAGCAGTATTAGTAGATAATATCTGTGATTTGTTAGCAAAGGAAAGAGAAAATTTTGGTAAGATCAACATCTATCACTTAACAGCTGATGAACGAGATCAATCGTATGAGGTTTTGTTATCTGAGGATATTGCCATGATAAAATCAGAAGTAAGTGGTCTTGAACTAACAGCGCGGGGTGTTGAAAAAGGGCAAGGTTTAGCTCACCTGGCTCAATATTTGCAACTCCCTATGGAACAGATTATTGCTGTTGGTGATGCAGATAACGATGAAAGTATGATTCGTGAAGCAGGCTTGGGCATTGCTATGGGAAATGCTAATGAGAGTATTAAAGGATTGGCGGATGTCATCGTAGCTGATAATGATCATGATGGCTGCGCGCAGGCAATTGATAAGTTTCTCCTTGTAGAATAATTAATAGAAGTCCATAGGAAACGTATAAAGATTAAACCCACTTAAGTATGGAGAAATTAAGTGGGTTTTCATTATTTTACAGTGTTAAATGCTTTTTCCTGAAGAAAGGTGAACAGGTAAGAAGTAACCCGTTGTTGGAACTTTTTCTCCTTCAATTTTTCGCAGCAATAAATCGACCAGTAAGCAAGCTATATCTTTTAATGGTTGCTGAATAGTGGCGAGCTGTGGATAGTAATTTTCCACAAAATAAGTTCCGTCATAACCAATAACTTTTAGTTCCTCTGGGATGTTGATCCCCAGTTCTTGAGCGACTTTCATGATTAAAATGGCAGTTAAATCATCTGAAGCAAAAATAGCATCAGGCTTCTTATCTTTTAAGATATTTTTGATTTCCATTTCTTTGCGAATGGGGGAGAAGTCGCTAGATACATTGATAATAGGAGCGGTTGGTAGGACAGAGGCAAAGCCTGCATGGCGGAGACCTGTTGGTGAATTGGAATTATCATTTCCGGTAATCATAATGATCTTTTTAGCTCCAGATTTGACCAATGTTTCTGCGGCTAGGGTTCCACCAGCATAGTTGTCAGAAGATACAACAGGGATAGAAGGAGATAAGTTGCGGTCAAAAGAGATAATAGGGGCTGTTACGCGGTCATAATCCGAAATTCCCAAGTTATGGCTGCCAGAGATAATGCCATCGACTTGATTGGCTTCTAGCATCTCCAGATACTCTTTTTCTTTGCTTGAATTGTGTTCGCTGTTGCAGATAATTGTTTTGTAACCTCTATTAAATAACTCGTGTTCTAATTTATCAATGAGTTCAGCATAAAATATATGACTAATATTTGGAAAGATCAATCCAATTAATTTAGCGGATTTTCCTTGTAAGCTGCGAGCGAGATTATTAGGTTTGTAGCCTAATTCTCGCATAGCTTCAGTTACTTTTGTGATTGTTTTTTCTGAGAGGTAGCCTTTTTTGTTAATCACACGGGAAACAGTTGTGGGGCTGACCCCTGCTAGTTTTGCTACATCAGTTAGTTTTGCGACCATAATCTAATTCATAGTAAGTTCCGGTTGGATTTCCCTCAGTGATAAAAATGCCGTTTTGGTCATTATGTGGGAAAATGCGACCTGAAAATACTTTCTCTCCTTTGTTAATAAAAATTTCAAAAACTGACTTATCAATGAAAATTGAGGCAGTTGTAGTTTGGTTTTCAATCATACAGCGGCGAACTGTCCCAAATTCAAGAGCATATTGTTCGCCAACTTCACTACGGTCAATTGTTACTTGACCATTTTTGATATCGAAGTGAATACGGAGGCCTTTGTGTTTTTGATCTGCAAAGAGGACGATTTCAGTTTGTGAACCACTTGCAAATTCTAATTCCAGTTCATAGCTGTTTTTTGTTTTTGCTTGGTTGGTGAATACTTTATTCTCTTTCCGCAGGTTTTGGATTGCTTGAACAGGATATTGATAGAGTTTTCCTTTTTTTAGTGTTAATTCCTTGACAAGCGAGAAAATTCCTTGATGATCAAAACGATCAGATGGGTAAGCAATATCCGGCAAACCTAACCAGCTGACTGCTAAGACACGGCCATCTGGAGCATTGAAAGCTTGGGTTGCATAGCAATCAAATCCATAATCTAAATTTTGCAGAGGGCTAGGATCGACAATTGCTGTCTTTGCTATGTCAAACGATTGACCTATCTTATACATGTTTGGGAAAATATTGTCGTAAGGAGCAACTTTTTTTGATAAACCTTGAGGGCAGTAGAGCAAAACAGGTGTTTCATCAATAAAGACAAGATTGGGGCATTCCATCATATAGGCTGTATTGTCATTTTCAAAGTCTAAATCGCCGACTTCTTCCCAGTTTGTATAGTCGTTTTCAACTGCTTTATAAAGCTTGATAAACCCTTTTTTGTCCAGATTTTGTCCGCCGATAATGCCATAGATCTGGCCTTTATAATTGAAAATCTGTGGATCGCGAAAGTGATCTGTAGCTTCTTTTGGCTGCTCAATCAAGACTTTATCAATCTTCTCGAGTTTCCCTTCTTTATCCAGCAATGCTCCGATTTGGTATGGGTGGCGTACCCAATTTTCATCGCGAACATTTCCGGTATAAAAAAGGAAAAGCTTGTCATTAAACTGCATAGCAGAGCCAGAGTAGGCGCCGTGGCTATCCAGTTTCGTATCTGGTAGAACTCGTAGACCAGTTTCTGTGAAATGGACTAAATCATCACTTTCGAGCTGTACCCAGCATTTTAGACCGTGGGTTGCTCCAAAAGGGAAGTTCTGATAGAACACAATCCATTTACCATTAAAATAAGAGAAGCCGTTTGGATCATTGAGTAATCCTGTCTGAGGTTCTACATGGTAACTAGTATGCCAAGGGGATTTTTCAATATTTTCTTTTATTTGATTGATTTCATCTGTTGTCCAGTTTTCATAACGTTTGTAGCGTTGTTCGGTTGTCCAAGCCAATCTTTTATCCTCCAATATAGTTTTCTTACTTATATAGTAAACGTTTTCTTTAGAAAAATCAACTTTTTAGCAGAAAAAAAATAAAACTTCTGCAAAACGCTTGACATATTTTTAAATCGTGTTAAAATAATAGTCGTAGGAGCGATTAAATCGCTTTCATAAAAGTTAATTATTTTCAATAAGGAGATGCAAATGGAAAATAAGGACATTGCAAAAGCAGTCATTGAAGCCATCGGTGGACGAGACAATGTAAGTAGTGTTGCTCACTGTGCAACCCGTCTGCGTATCATGGTCAAGGATGAAGCTAAAATTGCTAAAGACAGGGTTGAGAATCTTGAGAAGGTTCAAGGAGCATTCTTTAATTCAGGTCAATATCAAATTATCTTTGGGACTGGTACCGTTAATAAAATATATGATGAAGTGGTTGCACTTGGCTTACCAACTTCTTCAATTGGTGAACAAAAAGCAGAAGCTGCTAAAAAAGGAAATTGGTTCCAACGCGCTGTTCGTACATTTGGTGATGTATTTGTACCTATCTTACCAGCCATTGTAGCAACAGGTCTTTTCATGGGGATTCGTGGTGCGATTAATAATGATACGATTCTTGGATTATTTGGAACAACCTCAAAAGCTTTTGCTGCATCAGATTTTTATACTTATACAGTCGTTTTGACAGATACAGCTTTTGCTTTCTTCCCTGCTTTGATTTCTTGGTCGGCTTTCCGTGTATTTGGTGGGAATCCGGTTATTGGTATTGTACTTGGCTTGATGCTGGTAAATACAGCTCTTCCAAATGCTTGGGCTGTTGCTTCTGGTGATGCCAAGCCGATCATGTTCTTTGGTTTTATTCCGGTCGTTGGTTATCAAAATTCAGTTTTGCCAGCCTTCTTCATTGGTCTACTTGGTGCGAAGCTTGAAAAATGGTTGCATAAGAAAATTCCAGATGTGCTTGATTTGCTTGTTGTGCCATTCTTGACTTTCCTTGTGATGTCAGTTCTGGGTCTCTTTATCATTGGTCCAATTTTCCATTCACTTGAAAATGTCATTCTTGCTGCAACAAAAGCTATTCTTGCCTTACCGTTTGGCTTAGCAGGTTTGATTCTTGGGGGTATTCACCAACTAATTGTGGTAACAGGTGTGCACCATATCTTCAACTTATTAGAAGCGCAATTGATTGCCAATGAAGGAAAAGATGCCTTTAATGCGATTATTACAGCTGCTATGACAGCCCAAGCCGGTGCAACTCTTGCAGTTGGTGTAAAAACAAAATCTAAAAAATTAAAAGCTCTTGCATTTCCAGCAGCTCTCTCTGCAGGTCTTGGAATCACTGAGCCAGCTATTTTCGGGGTCAACTTGCGTTATGGTAAACCATTCGTTCTGGGTCTTGCTGCCGGTGCTATTGGTGGTTGGTTAGCCTCTATTCTTGGACTTGCTGGGACTGGATTTGGGATTACCATCATCCCAGGTACGCTTCTCTATCTGAATGGTCAAGTTCTTCAATATATCTTTATGGTACTTGTAACAACTGGTCTTGGATTTGGTTTGACTTATGCATTTGGTTATAAAGATGCTGAAGAAGAAGCTACTGAAGCTAAAGAAGTAGTCGAAGCGAATGAAGCTGCTGCGCCAGTTCTTACTGACGAAACAATCCTTTCTCCAATCGTTGGTTCAATCGTTGATTTGAAAGATGTTAATGATCCAGTGTTCTCAAGTGGTGCTATGGGACAAGGAATCGCAGTAAAACCTAGCGAAGGTGTGGTATATGCTCCTGCTGATGCAGAAGTGACAATCGCATTTGCAACTGGTCATGCTTACGGATTGAAAACGACAAATGGAGCTGAGATTTTGATTCATATTGGTATCGACACAGTTTCTATGAACGGTGATGGATTTGATCAAAAAGTTACTCAAGGTATTGAAGTCAAAGCAGGTGATGTTCTTGGTACATTTGACGTTGCCAAAATTGCAGCCGCTGGTCTTGATGACACAACCATGGTGATTGTTACCAACACGGCTGATTACGCTTCTGTCACTCCTGTTGCAGAGGGGGCAGTAACTAAGGGAGAGGCTGTCATTGAGTTGAAAGTCTAATGTAAGATAAAGCGAGCAAATGAATGTTTGTTCGCTTTTCTTTGAAAAAGAGAAGAATAACTGAAATTTGTACTCAGAAGTGACATGAATATATGCTATAATGAAGAGAGAATAAAACAAAATATAAAGAGGTTTTGAAATGACAAAATTGTATGGAAGCTTAGAGGCTGGTGGTACAAAATTTGTTTGTGCAGTTGGTGGCGACAATTTTGAAGTGGTTGAGAAAACGCAATTTCCAACGACTACACCGATTGAAACATTGGATAAAACAATTGCATTTTTCTCACGCTTTGAGAATTTGACGGGATTGGCAATTGGTTCCTTTGGACCGATTGATATTGATCCAAATTCAAAAACATATGGTTTTATTACAACGACACCCAAGCCACACTGGGCAAATGTTGATATTGTTGGTGCTTTGCGGCGTGCATTGAATGTGCCGATTTTCTTTACGACAGATGTTAATAGCTCTGCGTACGGTGAAATAGTAGCACGAAACAATGCTGGTGGTCGTATTGAAAATTTGGTTTATTATACGATTGGAACAGGTATTGGTGCTGGTGCTATTCAACGTGGTGAATTTGTTGGTGGAACAGGTCATCCTGAAATGGGGCATTATTATGTTGCGAAACACCCGATGGATGTAGAGAAAGAATTTAATGGTGTTTGTCCATTCCATAATGGTTGTTTGGAGGGATTGGCTGCTGGGCCTAGCTTAGAGGCTCGTACTGGCATTCGAGGAGAAAATATAGAACTCAACAGCTCTGTCTGGGATATTCAAGCTTATTACATTGCGCAAGCAGCGATTCAAGCGACAGTGACTTTCCGTCCTGATGTGGTTGTCTTTGGTGGAGGGGTCATGGCGCAACAACATATGCTGGATCGAGTTCGTGAAAAATTCACTGTTCTTTTGAATGGTTATCTGCCAGTACCTGATGTGCGTGACTATATTGTGACACCAGCTGTTGCTGGAAATGGCTCAGCAACACTTGGAAATTTTGTCTTAGCTAAAAAAGTCAGTGAAAAAGTCAAAGGATAATTAAGTGAATTGAGAGCAAGTAAAAGGATATTGAATGAACTTGCTCTTTTCTTATGAGGAGGAAAATGATTAAACCAATTGTAAAAGATCTATTATTTTTACAACAGAAAGCGCAATTGGCGACCGAAGAAGATATCGAAATTGGGCAGGATTTATTAGATGCTTTAAAAGCAAATCAAGATAGGTGTGTCGGAATGGCGGCCAATATGATTGGGGTGCAAAAACGAGCGATTATTTTCATGTATGGTATGGTGCCTGTTATCATGTTCAATCCTATTTTGAAAAGGAAGTCCTCTCCTTATCAAGCAGAAGAATCGTGTTTATCACTTTCGGGAAGTTGCTTGACGACTCGTTATAAGGAAATTATGGTTGAATATTTGGACCAGAATTGGCAAAAACAAACGCTAACTTTGAAAGATTTTTCAGCACAAATTTGCCAGCATGAATTGGATCACTTGGAAGGTATTTTGATATAGAAAAACGTGTAATATATGCTATGTCGGAAAAAATCGACTAATAGTGAAGAAATGCTAGAATTTTGTAAGTTTTGTCGAATGAATCTTGATGAACAATGTTTATAGTTTAAAAAAGCGTCGGGAATGGTTGATTTGTGATGCAAAAAGTGGATTTGTTGGAAATGAAGTTTGGGGAATATGCTTAGCTAAATGAGTTATTATCTGCGATGATGGTTTTAATAAAATAATAGTGGAATCAAAAATTTAAATTTTAAGGAGGATTTGTCATGTCAAAGAGTCTTATAGATACGGTTCAATTCCGTCATGGTGCTCAGCTCTCTAGTCGTTTGGTTATGCCACCAATGCTAACCTTTAGTGGTTTGAAAGGTGGTTTCGTTTCTGATGATACCTTGCGCTATTATCATGCTCGTTCGCAGGCGGCTGGATTATTGATTGCTGAGTACCATTATGTGAGTGAGTCAGGTGGACCTTGCTCTAGACCAGGTTATCCTGAACAATTAGGAATTTACTCAGATGAGCATCTAGAGGGAGCTAAAAAGATTGCGGCAGCCTTGCAGAAAAATGGCAACAAAGCTATTTTGCAGATTCATCATGGTGGGCGCGAAGCTTCTGGTCGCGCTGTTAAAGGTGAGGAGGTTTTGGCACCCAGTGCTCTTGATTTTTCATTTTTGTCTTATCCAGTTCGTGAAATGACGAATGCTGAGATTGAAGGAATTATTAAAGATTTTGGACGTGCCACTAAGCGTGCTATTGAGGCTGGTTTTTCAGGAGTGGAAATTCATGGTGCAAATCATTATCTCTTGCAGCAATTTTTTTCAAGTTTCTCAAATGTGCGTGAGGATAAATGGGGCAGTTCTTTAGAAAAACGTATGGCTTTTCCTCTTGCGGTCGTAAAAGAAGTGAAACGAGTAGTGGGAAAATATGCACCAAAAGATTTTATCGTAGGCTATCGGATCAGCCCTGAAGAAATTCACGGAGATGAGGTCGGTTATAGTTATAGAGAAGCCCAAGCCTTGATTCGAGAGGTCATCAAATATGAGTTGGATTACATTCATCTGTCGCTCTGGGAAGGATATGCGTCAAAACCTGTTGGCTCTGATCGGACTTATGCTGAGCATTTTAAATCAATTCTAGATAATCAAACTAAGCTAATTATTGTTGGTGGTGTCTTTAGTGAGGAAGATGCGCAGGATGCGATTGCACAGACTCCGACTGATTTGATTGCAGTTGGTCGCGGAACATTGATTGATCCGTTGTTTGGGCAAAAGATAAAAGAAGGTCGTGGTGATGAAATTGTACACCAAATTAGTCCAGAACAACTAGAGCAAACCGCCTGGACATCTGGTTTGCGTGAAGCCTTTACTCGTGAGGATTCTTTAGGTTTACCAGAGTTGCCAGGACATGATAGTATCACAGAGATTCATACTGGAAAATATGACAGTGCTGAAAAGTAAACGTCTTATATAAAAAATAAGGATAGCTGGCTGAATTTTTGGTCAGCTATTTTATTTTAATAAAAATAGTTCTCATAGAAACTTATTACTTGACATTCATTTGAATTATAGTAAAATAGTTCTCATGAAAACTAATTGGTTCTCTAGAGAACTATTTGAAAGGAAATCAAATGGAAAAACCATTATTGGAATTCAAGCGATTTGGACGGAAGACACATCTGATGATTCAAAAAATTGCCAAAGAGCGAGGGATTGAATTTATGGCGGGTCCACAAGGGCAAGTATTGCATTTTGTGAATCATCGAGAAGATTGTGGCAAGATGACCTTTATTAAAGATATTGAGCAGGAGTTGGGAATTACCAAGTCAGTTGCTAGTAATTTAATGAAGCGAATGGTTAAAAATGGCTTGATTTATCTGGAAGTGAGTGAAGCAGATAAGCGCGCTAAGATTATTCGTTTGACATCGGAATCAAAAGAGCGCATGAATAAAATTCGGGATTTCTTTGATGAGATGGATCGCTGCTTATTGACTGGCATTTCAGAAGAAGATTTGGTGACTTTTTTTCAGGTAATGGGAAAATTTTACCAGAATATTGAAAAAATAGGAAAAGGAGAAGCGAATGGTTAAATTGTTTAAACGTTTAACTGTTAAAGAAGTAGGGATGATTATCATCAGTATCTTATTTACTTGTTTGGCAGTTTACTTGGACTTAGAGGTTCCAACCTATATTTCAAAAATTACGGAACTCCTACAGACGAGAGGAACAGTTATTTCTGATTTGTGGAATCCGGGCTTGAAAATGATTGGATTGTCATTTGCTAGTTTTCTCAGTGCTGTGGTCGTTGGTTTTATTGCGGCTAGATTGGCAGCTAGCTTTACAACGAGCTTGCGCTCAGATATTTTCAATCGTGTACTGGATTATTCAAATGCTGAGATTAAGAGATTTTCTATTCCAAGTCTTTTAACGCGGACAACCAATGATCTTACGCAAATTCAGCTTATGATTACTATGGGCTTGCAAGTCGTGACTCGTGGACCGATTATGGCGATTTGGGCGATTACAAAAATCATTGGGAAATCAGAATACTGGCTGTGGGCAGTTATTGTCGCAGTTATTGTGAATATGATTATGACGACAGTTTTGATGACGTTGGCCTTTCCAAAGCAATCTGTTATTCAACGGTTGACTGATAAGTTAAATAGTATTACGCGTGAAAGTCTAACAGGGATTCGTGTTGTTCGAGCTTACAATGCTGAAGACTATCAAGATGATAAATTTGCAGGGGCAAATGATGAAGTGACTCGGTTGAATCTCTTTGTTAGTCGGCTCATGGCTATTTTAAATCCGATTATGATGGGGATTTCGAGTGGTTTGACCTTGGCAATATACTGGATTGGTGCTTACTTGATTCAAGATGCAGTTTTACCAGGACGTTTGCCAATCTTTAGTGACATGGTTGTCTTTATGTCCTATGCTATGCAGGTCGTAATGGGCTTCATGCTCATGGCTGCTCTGTTTATCGTTCTTCCTCGTACCTTGGTGTCTGCGGGGCGGATTAATGAGGTACTTGATTTGCATTCCACGATTGAATCTCCAATGCAACCCAAAACAGCTAAAGATGTCAAAGGTGAAGTGGTATTTGACAATGTTTCTTTCCGCTATACTAAAAACTCTGAGGCTGTCATTGAACATGTTAGCTTTACAGCTAAAGCGGGCGAAACGGTAGCTTTCATCGGATCAACTGGTTCTGGGAAATCAACCTTAATTAGTTTAATTCCTCGTTTCTATGATGTGACAGAAGGAAGAATTTTAGTAGATGGCGTGAATGTAAAAGATTATCAGTTGGAAGATTTGCATAATAAAATTGGCTACATTCCACAAAAAGCTATTCTCTTTTCTGGTGATATAAAGAGTAATTTAGATTTTGGACAAAGCAATGAAAGTCCATTGGATGATGAAAAAATGTGGTCTGCGTTGGACTTGGCACAAGCGAAATCATTTGTTGAAGAAAAAGAAGATGGTCTGCACTCAGAGGTCGCACAAAGCGGAACCAATTTCTCTGGTGGTCAAAAGCAGCGGCTGGCGATTGCGCGTGCACTTGCTAGGAAACCTGAAATTCTGATTTTTGACGATTCATTTTCAGCACTGGACTATAAGACAGACCGTATTTTGCGAGAAGAATTGGCGAAAAAAGTGAAAGCTACAACCAGATTGATCGTAGCTCAGCGGATTTCAACGATCATGGATGCCGATCAGATCTTGGTGTTGGATAAAGGGAAAGTTGTTGGGCAAGGAACTCACAAAGAGCTGCTAGCGACAAACGAAGTTTATCAAGAAATTGCTTACTCACAATTATCAAAGGAGGAATTGGAAAATGGAAAATAAAAAATCATCTTTATTTAGCCAAGTGAAACCCTATATCAAAGGATTCCAGTTTCCATTGCTCGTTGCATTTGTGGGAGCAATGCTATCTAGTGTTATCACGGTTTATGGTCCGGTCAAATTAAAAGAAATTACCAATCTTATCACAGAAGGAATGAGAAGTCGGATTGATCTGAAGGCGATCTCTAATATTGCTCTTTTCTTAGCCGTTTTATATGCGGTGGGTGCTTTATTAAATTATATGCAATCCTTTATTATTTCGTCCGTTGTTCAGCATTTTTCAAAACGTTTACGGACAGCCATTGCGGAGAAAATTAATAAATTACCCTTGCGGTATTTTGATAGCCATTCGCAAGGGGACACTCTTTCACGAGTCACTAATGACGTGGATACTGTTGGACAATCTCTGAACCAAAGTTTAGGCACAGTGATTTCATCAAGTTTGCTTCTTATTGCTGTTCTCTTTATGATGTTTTATAACAACGTGGTTCTATCCTTTGTAACGATTGGATCGGTTTTGATTGGTTTTGTCTTTGTTGCGTTGATTATGGGTAAATCACAACGGTTTTTCCGCGCACAACAAGAGAATCTTGCTAGTGTCAATGGATATGTGGAAGAGATGTATTCTGGTCACAATGTCATTGTCAGCTATAATGCTACCGAGGAATCAAAAAAAGCCTTTCAAATGCTTAATACGAATCTTTATAGTAGTATGTGGAAGTCCCAATTTATTTCTGGAATTATGATGCCGTTAATGATATTTACAGGGAACTTTGGTTATGTGATGGTCGTATTGGTTGGAGCGAGCATGGCATTGAATGGTGATGTCACGATGGGGACGATTGTTGCCTTTATGGTATATGTACGGACTTTTTCTCAACCATTGTCCCAAATTGCACAAGGGATTACCACTCTTCAACAAGCTAGTGCTGCTATGGGGCGTGTATTTGAGTTTTTAGCAGAACCGGAAATGGAAAATGATGAGCACAAGTCTCAACAGCTCACAACTTTAAAGGGTGATGTTACCTTTGATAATGTATTCTTTGGCTACAATCCGGATCGAACAATTATTCATGATTTTTCTGCCAAGGCCAAAGCCGGCCAAAAGATTGCTATTGTTGGTCCGACCGGTGCTGGGAAAACGACGATTGTCAATCTGTTGATGAAATTTTATGAAATTGAGAAAGGGCGGATTACTATTGATGGTATTGATACCAAGCAAATGAAACGTTCTGAGGTACACGATGCTTTCTCAATGGTCCTTCAAGACACTTGGTTATTTGAGGGAACGATTAAAGAAAATTTGATTTACAATCAGAAGAATATTTCTGATGAAGCGGTTGTGGCAGCGACTAAAGCTGTCGGGGTTCATCACTTTATCAAGACTTTGCCAAAAGGATACGATACAGTGTTGGATGAAACAGTCAGTCTTTCTGTTGGGCAAAAGCAATTGCTGACTATCGCGCGTGCACTTCTTAAGGATGCTCCCTTACTTATCTTGGATGAAGCGACTTCATCTGTTGATACGCGGACAGAAGAATTGATCCAAAAAGCGATGGATAAGTTGATGGAAGGAAGGACTTCTTTCGTCATTGCTCACCGCTTGTCGACCATTCGTAATGCTGATTTGATTTTGGTCATGCGTAATGGTAATATCATTGAACAAGGAAATCACGATCAATTGATGGAAGAAAATGGCTTCTATGCTGATCTTTACAATAGTCAATTCGATGAAGAGGCAGAGTATGCGTAAAGGAAATGACAAACGATAAATTACAATAGGGACTCTTTCTAGTCAAACTTTGACCGGAAAGAGTTTTTTGTTATTAAATTTTTGAAAAAGTATAATCTTTATATATAAAAGACTAGACATTTAATAAAAACTGTGCTATACTAATTTCAATGATAGGTAATTTGTTAATAAAAACTTACCTCATATACAAAATTTTAAGGAGAAATTTCATGACAAAAGCGTTAATTATCTGTGCAGCAGGGATGTCTTCTTCTCTCATGGCTAAAAAGACAACTGAATACCTTCAAGGTCAAGGACAAGATATTACTGTTGAAGCAATTGGAGCAACAGAAGGAAATAAAGTAATTGAATCTGCCGCATTTGATCTTTATTTAATTAGTCCTCAAACAAGAATGTATTTCAAACAATTTGCTGACCTCGGAGAAAAAGTTGGACGTCCAGTTGTTCAAATTCCACCTCAAGCCTATGTTCCAATCCCAACAGGAGTCGCAGCTCTGGCTAAAGTAGTCACAGACAATCTATAAAGAGGATGTTATGAATACAGAAGAATTACAAGTAGTAGCATTTGAAATCATTCTTCATAGTGGAACTGCGCGTGCAACAGTACACGAAGCATTTGCAGCGATGCGACTTGGTCACTACGATGAAGCTTCTCAAAAATTGGAAGCCGCGAATACAGAATTGGTTGAAGCACATCACGCACAGACGAAATTGTTGCAAGATTACGCAAGTGGCGTTGAGATTAAGATTGAGATCATCATGGTTCATGCACAGGATCATTTGATGACAACAATGACATTACGTGAAGTGGCATTAGAGATGCTTGAATTATATAAAAAGTTAGAAGAAAAATAATTTATTTATAAACCTCCTAAGAATAAACTTATAGTATTTGTGTGAATTAGTTACATGTTATAGGTTTATTTTTTATCTTTTATTTAGCATAAACTCCCCAAGGTATCGGAACCCTTGGGGAGTTTTGTCACATTTAATCTTCAAAACCGTTTTTGTCAGACAACTCTTTAAAGAAATAACCTGATTTTTTAATGGTTCGTTTTCCTTTCTTATCAAGGTCAACGGCAATGAGACCATAGCGATTTTTGTAGGCATTGCACCAGAACCAATTGTCCATACAAGTCCAAAGATGATAGCCGATGCAGTTAGCTCCTTCTTCAATGGCTTGGTGTAGGTAACGGAGGTGATCTTTGATGAAGTCAATGCGGTAGTCGTCCTCAATTTGACCATTGGCGTTGATATAGCGCTCCTCACCTTCGACGCCCATGCCGTTTTCTGAGATATAGCAAGGAAGATTTCCATAGTTATCACGGACATTCATCATAATGTCGTAGATTCCTTTTTCATAGATTTCCCAACCGCGATAAGGGTTCATTTTTTTACCTGGCATATCGTAGTAGTCAAAGAAATCATCTGGCATAGGATTTTGCGGGTCTTTATCAGCAGGGTTTTCCTTTGCTTTAACTCGGCGTGGCTGGTAATAATTGACACCAAGCAAGTCAATGGTATTTTCTTTAATGGTCTGCAAATCTTCAGCTGTGTATTCTGGAATCATATCCAATTCTTTAATGATAGCAATCAAATCAGCAGGGTATTCGCCTTTGATGGCAGGATCTAAGAAAGAGCGATTAAAGAAAGCATCTGCAATTTGAGCAGCTTTGACGTCTTCAGGATTATTCTCATCACGCGGATAGCTTGGGGTTAAGTTGAGGATAATCCCAATTTTACCATCTTGCTTTTCGTGATAGGCTTTGACAGCTAAGCTGCTGGCGAGCATTTCGTGAAAAGCCACCTGTACAGCGTGTTTCATGTTGACTTCATTTGGATAATGGAAATTGTAGAGGTAACCACCTTCGACAGGGACAATAGGTTCATTATGAGTGAACCAGTATTTGACGCGATCACCAAATAGGTTAAAGCAGGTTTTTGCAAAGTTTACATAAGCATCAACCGTTTCCCGATTCAGCCAACCACCTTTTGCTTGTAGTGCCATTGGCATGTCAAAATGGTATAAGTTAATAAATGGTTCAATTCCATTTGTAATCAGTTCATCAATGAATGAATTGTAAAAATCTACGGCTTGTGGATTAACAGCACCAACGCCTTCTGGGATTAGCCGACTCCATTGGATAGAAGTGCGGAAAGAATTGTGTCCAGTTGCTTTCATTAGTTGCACATCTTCTTTGTAATACTGATAATTATAGGAAGCTTTATCAGGTCCAATATGGTTGAAGAATTTTTCAGGTTCTTTGTTGTACCAATAGTCCCAGATATTCTCTCCTTTTCCATCGCCGTCAAATCGACCTTCTGTTTGCGGTCCACTGGAAGCAGTTCCCCAAAAGAAGCCTTTTGGAAATGTTAAAAATGTCATATATTTTCTCCTTTTTAAAAATAGTCTACAATATAATACTATACTTTTTTCAAAAAAGTCAATCTTTTTTATAAAAAGTATAGACATTTTATAAAAAGTATAGTATAGTTAGAGTATCAAAAAAGAAAAGGAGGGAAGATTGATGAACAAGTTTCTAGATCAAATCGGTGATAAGTTGTTGCCATTGGCAAACAAACTCGCTTCCAATCGTTATTTGGCTGTTTTACGAGATGCCTTTATGCTCTCCTTTCCGTTAACGATGTTTGGCTCAATTGTAGTGGTATTTAACAATTTGCCATTTTTTCATGATGCAACGAAAGCTACTTTGTCTAATCTGTTTGGCAGTGGACAAAATGCAACGATGTCAATTATGACAATCTTTGTAACGTTTGGTATTGGCTATTATTTATCAAAATCTTATGATGTGGAAGGAATTTTTGGAGGAGCAGTTTCCTTTTCTAGTTTTCTTCTTTTGACACCTTTTTATACCATGTCAGAAAAAGGTGAAAAAATTTCAGGCGTCTTGAGTTTAGACCGTTTAGGGGCAAAAGGGATGTTCCTTGGAATGCTGGTTGCATTTTTGGCAGCGGAAATCTACTGCTGGGCAACGAAAAAAGGTTGGCAGATTAAAATGCCAGACAGCGTTCCGCCTGCAGTAGCCAAGTCGTTTGCGGCTTTGATTCCTGCCGTATTGACTCTTTCCATATTCTTGTTTGTCAATGCTGGTTTGACAGGATTTTTCAATGCAAATCTTCATGATATTATTTATAAGGTTATTCAAACGCCGCTGGTTGGCTTGGGAAGTAGTATCTGAGCAACTTTAGTGGCAATCTTCTTTGTTCAATTTTTATGGTTCTTTGGACTTCATGGACAAATTCTTGTTAATTCTGTCATGGATCCAATTTGGAATACATTGATGTTAGATAACTTAGAGGCTTATCAGGCTGGCAAGCATTTGCCACACATTATTTCCAAATCATTTATGGAAACCTTTACTGTTGGTTTAGGTGGTTCTGGGATGACGCTAGCTGTAGTTATCATTATGGCTTTTATTTTGAAAAAGAAAATGTATAAGGACGTTGGACGACTTGCTCTTGGCGCGGGGTTATTCAATGTCAATGAACCAGTTATCTTTGGCTTGCCAATCGTTTTGAATGCGACTATTCTGATTCCATGGGTTTTAGCACCGATTGTTGTGACTGCGTTTAACTATATTGTGATGGCAGTAGGAATTGTTCCAGCTCCAACAGGAGTGGCAGTTCCTTGGACGGTGCCCGTATTCTTTAGCGGAATGCTAGCAACCAATTCCATTTTAGGTGGTGTCCGTCAGTTAGTGGATATGGTGATTGTTGGATTTATCTGGTATCCATTCCTTCGTATGCTGGACAAACAACCTGATTCTGTATTATAATGAGATGAATGACAGATTTGCAGGAGCTATCATATGCCTAAATACGAAGAAATAGCAAATATACTTCGAGATAGAATCGCAAATGGAGTCTACCCAGTAGACTCCATGTTGCCTATTCAGTCTGAATTATCAAAAGAGTTCGGTGTTAGCCGAATGACTATAAAAAAAGCTGTTGAGATTCTAACCATTGAGGGATTGATTTTTTCCAAACAAGGAAATGGAACAAGAGTGTTAAATTCCTCTTTTTGGGATAAAGAAGATTCAAAATTTCGCTTGAATAATTACAATGGCTTGAGTCAAGATTTCAAAAATGATGACCGAAAATTAACGAGCCAGATTATTCAGTTTGCAGTTGAATTCCCAGAAGCCGAGATTGCAGAGCGCCTGCAAGTGGAAGTGACGACGCCAGTTTATAAAATCATACGTTTGCGTCTGCTTGATGAGAAGCCTTATGTGTTGGAACACACTTATATGCCGTGTGATTTGGTGCCAGGATTGGATGAGAGTATTTTACTTCAGTCTATCTATGCTTATTTATGGGATGAATTAAACTTAAAATTTGCCGGAAGTTATCGCCATATCACAGCTGAAAAGCCAGATGAATATGATAAAAGGTATCTGGACTGTCAAAATGACGATCCACTTTTGCAGGTTGAACAAGTTGTTTATCTCGAAAATGGGCGTCCGATTGAGTACTCGAGAAGCCGCAATCGCTTTGACACGAGAGGCTATTCGCTTTTAGATGTTAAAAATATTTAAGTTGTTTATACAATATTAAAGGAGGAAATGATGTCAGAACCATTATTTTTACAATCTGTTATGCAGGAAAAAATCTGGGGTGGAACGAAGCTACGAGATGAATTTGGCTATGAAATTCCCAGTGATAAAGTAGGCGAATACTGGGCGATTTCAGCTCATCCACACGGAGTATCTACTATAAAAAACGGTCGATTTGCAGGACAAGGATTGGATAAAGTCTATGCTGAGCACCGTGAATTGTTTGGCAATAGCAACGAGCCTGTTTTTCCGCTTTTAACCAAAATTTTGGATGCCAATGATTGGCTTAGTGTTCAAGTTCATCCAGATGACCACTATGCTATGGAGCACGAAGGAGAATTAGGAAAGACCGAGTGCTGGTATGTGATCGCGGCAGATGAAGGAGCAGAAATCATCTATGGACACAGTGCTCAGTCACGAGAAGAGTTGCGCCAGCAGATTGAAAAGAAAGAATGGGAGAAGCTCTTAACCAAGGTGCCAGTCAAGGCTGGGGACTTCTTCTATGTTCCAAGTGGCACCATGCACGCCATTGGCTCAGGTATCTTGATTTTAGAAACGCAACAGTCCAGTGATACTACCTATCGTGTTTATGATTTCGACCGAAAAGACGCTCAAGGCAATTTGCGCGAGCTTCATCTAGAAAAATCCATTGATGTACTCAATATCGGTACGCCGGCCAATAGTCGACCAGTTACTGTGAAAGCAGATGATTTGCAATCAACCCTTTTGGTTGCCAGTGATTTCTTTGCCGTTTACAAATGGGAAGTGTCAGGGAAAGTTGCGATTGAGAAAACGGTCCCTTATTCATTGGTGAGTGTGTTGGCAGGACAAGGGATGCTGACAGTAGATGAGAAAGCTTATCCGATTGCAAAAGGAGACCATTTCATTTTACCAAGCGACGTGGAGGCTTGGACTTTTGAGGGACAAGATCTTGAAATGATTGTCAGTCATCCTTAATAACTTTTATATAGAAAATCAGAGGTTGGGAAAAAGTCCGCAACCTCTTTAAAAGCATAAGTCTAAAGCATCATGATGTAGTGGTTCATTAGTTTACTCATTTTTACAGATGATTTCAAAGGAATTATAGCAGTCTATTTTATTCTCTTATTTATGCAGAAATTATCAGTTATATTAAAAAATGATGTCATTTTCAGAAAACATTGATACTATTTCAGAAAAGCGTTATAATGGCTGATATTGAAAAATTTAGGAGAAAAATATGTTTTCCAAGTTGAAAAATATTTTTATTGGTCGACCTTTGAAATCAAGTGATGAGGGAGAAGAAGGAAACTTATTAACGAAACTACAGGCCCTAGCCATGTTATCAAGTGATGCTCTGTCTTCAATTGCTTATGGGCCTGAACAAGTTGTTTTGGTTTTGATATCTGTATCTGCTGGCGCGATTTGGTGGTCGTTGCCAATTGGTATTGTGGTGCTGATTTTATTGGCTAGTTTGACTATTTCATATCGTCAGGTGATTCATGCCTATCCACAAGGTGGTGGGGCTTATATGGTTACAACGGAAAATCTTTCACCAAAAGCTGGTCTGATTTCAGGTGGTAGTTTGCTGGTTGATTATATGTTGACGGTAGCGGTATCTGTTTCGTCTGGAGCAGATGCGATTACGTCAGCAATTCCTGCTTTACATCCTTATAATTTGCATATTTCTATTATTTTAGTGCTGGCTTTAATGCTAATGAACTTACGCGGATTACGGGAATCTGCAGTTTCTCTTATGATTCCAGTGTATTTGTTTATCGCAAGCACTGTTTTCTTGATTGGTTTTGGCTTATTGCAATTATTGCTGGGAAATTTATCCTATCATGCAACGGCTCCTATCGGAAAATCCATTTCAGGTGTTAGCTTAGTGCTTCTGTTACGTGCTTTTACGAGCGGTTCAGCCTCTTTGACAGGTGTGGAAGCTATTTCAAATTCTGTCCCATTTTTCAAAACACCAAAAGCTGAAAATGCGGCAAAAACTTTGGCAATTATGGCAGCGATTCTTGGATTTATGTTTGCTGGTATTACCTTTTTAAATTATTGGATTGGAATTGTTCCGATAAAGGGTGTTACGACGCTTGCTCAAATGGCACAAGCTATTTTGGGAAATTCACCTATTGGGCGGCTTCTCTTTTATATTTTCCAACTGTCAACAGCACTCATTCTTGCTGTAGCAGCTAATACAGGCTTTTCGGCCTTTCCTATGCTATCTTACAATATGGCAAAAAATAAATATATGCCACATATGTATATGGAGAAAGGTGCTCGCCTTGGTTATTCAAATGGGATTTTGACCTTGGCCATTGGTGCAATTTTTCTTTTGTTGATTTTCAATGGAAATACTGAGCGGCTCATTCCACTTTATACGATTGGTGTATTTGTACCTTTTGCGCTTTCTCAAACAGGAATGGTCGTACATTGGCGCAAACAGCACGGAAAGCATTTCTTAAAACATTCTGTAACAAATATTCTGGGTGCAGCGATTTGTTACACGATTGTGGCGATTTTGTTGCTTTTCCGTTTGCGAGATATCTGGCCATTCTTCCCAATTATTATTATTTTGCTTTGGATTTTCTTAACAATTAAAAATCATTATAACAAAGTTGCTAAACAATTGCGTTTAAATGAAAAAATTGAACGCGTGGACTATGCAGGAAATCTGGTTTTGGTCCTTGTTGGGAATGTTACGCGTGTTAGTGCCGGTGCGATGAATTATGCTTGTAGTATTGGTGATGAAGTGATTGCTATGCACGTATCTACTAAAGAAACACAAGAAAAAGATGAGGAAGTAGCAAGTGAATTTAAACACTATTTTTCAGATATCCAATTTGTCAATGTAGAAACAAGTTACCGTAATATCATCAGACCAACAGTACAGTATGTGACAAAAGTCGCTCGTAATGCGCAGAAGAAAGGTTATACCGTAACGGTATTAGTGCCACAGTTCATTCCAAATCATAGCTGGCAAAATATGCTGCACAATCAAATGAGCTTGAAATTGAAATATTTTCTCAGATGGCATGAAAATGTTGTTGTAGCTAGTTATTCTTATCACTTAAAAGAGTAAGGACATAGAACGGTAGTTTTGAATGGAACTGCCGTTTTTATCCTTTTATTTTCTTGAAAGATATAGTGAAAAATGCTATAATGAAAAGAACATTTTAAAATAAGAATTATTACAAGTAAGGAAAGAAATGGCGAATATTTTAAGAACAATTATCGAAAATGATAAAGGCGAATTAAGAAGATTAGAAAAAATGGCGAAGAAAGTCATGGCTTATGAAGATGAAATGGCTGCTTTGTCAGATGAGGCTTTGAAAGCAAAGACAGATGAATTTAAGTTGCGGTATCAAAATGGTGAGTCATTAGATGATTTGCTTTATGAGGCCTTTGCAGTTGTTCGCGAAGGCGCAAAACGTGTGTTGGGCCTCTTCCCTTATCCTGTACAGATTATGGGCGGGATTGTCTTACACCATGGAGATGTACCAGAAATGCGCACAGGGGAAGGAAAGACTTTGACTGCGACCATGCCGGTTTATCTGAATGCTTTGTCTGGTGAAGGTGTACATGTTGTCACAGTAAATGAGTACCTGACAGAACGTGACGCAACTGAAATGGGTGAATTGTACTCTTGGTTGGGACTTTCTGTTGGTATTAATCTTGCCGCAAAGTCATCAGCAGAAAAGAAAGAAGCCTACGCTTGTGATATTACCTATTCAACGAATGCAGAGATTGGGTTTGACTATTTGCGCGACAATATGGTAGTGCGTGCTGAAAATATGGTGCAACGCCCACTTAACTATGCTTTGGTTGATGAAGTGGACTCCATTTTGATTGATGAAGCTCGTACCCCTTTAATTGTGTCCGGACCAACTTCGTCTGATACAAATCAGCTTTATCATATGGCGGATAGCTTTGTAAAATCATTAAACAAAGATGATTATATTATTGATGTTCAGTCTAAGACTATTGGACTTTCTGATTCGGGGATTGATAAGGCAGAAAGTTATTTCAAACTAGAAAACCTGTATGACATTGAAAATGTAGCACTGACTCACTTTGTTGACAATGCTCTTCGTGCAAATTATATTATGCTGTTGGACATTGACTATGTGGTTAGTGAAGAACAGGAAATTTTGATTGTTGACCAATTTACAGGTCGGACAATGGAAGGTCGCCGCTATTCTGATGGACTCCACCAAGCAATTGAAGCTAAAGAAGGTGTACCAATTCAAGATGAAACGAAGACCTCAGCTTCTATCACTTACCAAAATTTGTTCCGTATGTATAAGAAATTGTCAGGAATGACGGGAACGGCCAAGACAGAAGAAGAAGAATTCCGCGAAACTTATAATATTCGAGTGATTCCGATTCCTACAAACCGTCCGGTGGCTCGTATTGATCACCCAGACCTTCTTTATCCAAGTATTGAATCAAAATTTAAAGCAGTTGTCCAAGATGTGAAAGCTCGTCATGAAAAAGGGCAACCTGTACTTGTGGGGACGGTTGCTGTTGAAACGAGTGATTATATTTCTAAAAAATTAGTCGAAGCTGGAGTTCCTCATGAAGTATTGAATGCGAAAAATCACTATAAAGAAGCGCAAATCATTATGAATGCTGGTCAGCGGGGTGCTGTAACGATTGCAACCAATATGGCTGGTCGTGGTACGGATATTAAACTTGGTGAAGGCGTTCGCGAGTTAGGTGGACTTTGTGTCATTGGTACAGAACGTCATGAGAGTCGTCGTATCGATAATCAGCTTCGTGGTCGTTCCGGACGTCAGGGAGATCCAGGGGAATCGCAATTTTATCTGTCACTTGAAGATGAGCTCATGCGTCGTTTTGGTTCAGAGCGGATTAAAGCAGTTATGGAACGCTTCAAAATGAGTGAAGAAGAGTCGGTTATCAAATCCAAAATGTTTACTCGTCAAGTGGAAGGAGCCCAAAAGCGTGTTGAAGGGAACAATTACGATACACGTAAACAAGTCCTTCAATATGATGATGTCATGCGTGAGCAGCGTGAGATTATCTATGCACAACGTTATGATGTCATTACGGCTGATCGTGATTTAGCACCGGAAATTCACGCTATGATGAAGCGGACTATTAATCGTTTTGTAGATGGCAATAGTCGTGCCGAACAGCAAGAAAAAATCGAAGCTATTGTGAATTTTGCTAAATATAATCTGGTGCCCGAAGACTCTATCAACATATCAGACTTAATCGACTTATCAGATGATGAAATAAAGGAAAACTTGTATCAACGAGCACTGGAAGTATATGACAATCAGGTCGCAAAATTGCGAGATGAAGAATCAGTCAGAGAATTCCAAAAAGTTTTGATTCTGCGTGTAGTGGACAATAAATGGACTGACCATATTGATGCTTTAGACCAATTACGTAATGCCGTTGGACTCCGAGGTTATGCACAAAACAATCCGGTTGTTGAATATCAAGCAGAAAGTTTCCGCATGTTTAATGATATGATTGGTTCGATTGAGTTTGATGTTACACGGCTGATGATGAAAGCTCAAATTCATGAGCAAGAGCGTCCACGGACGGAACACCATATCAGTACAACGGCAACACGTAATATTGCAGCACAAAAATCTGGCTTACCTAGTGATATCGATTTGACAAAAGTGAAGCGCAATGACTTATGTCCATGTGGTTCAGGGAAGAAATTCAAAAATTGTCACGGACGCCACAGATAAGTAGTGTATAGGGGGAGATTATGACATTTAAAGCAACTAGTCAGCCAATTGACGTAGCAAAGGTTCGCAATCTATCGAAATTAAAAGGAGATGCTTTAGCCAAAAAAGAAGCACGAGATCGGGAACTAAATGCAATTATTCGCGGAGAAGATGACCGCATTCTGCTAGTCATTGGTCCGTGTTCTTCTGACAATGAAGCGGCTGTTCTAGAATATGCAAAACGTTTATCTGCCCTTCAAGAAGAGGTAAAAGACCGTATTTTTATGGTGATGCGTGTGTATACGGCAAAACCTCGTACCAATGGTGACGGCTATAAAGGCTTGATTCATCAACCAAATGCGAAAGCAGCCCCAAGTTTAATCAACGGCATTAAAGCAGTACGCAATTTGCACTATCGTGTGATTACAGAAACAGGAATGACGACTGCTGATGAAATGCTGTATCCGGAAAATCTTCCTTTGGTAGATGATTTGATTTCTTATATGGCTGTTGGAGCGCGTTCTGTGGAAGATCAGCAACACCGTTTTGTAGCTAGTGGAGCTGACGTTGCGACTGGTTTAAAAAACCCCACTTCTGGAAATCTTAATGTTATGTTTAATGGGATTTATGCAGCCCAAAACAAACAAAGTTTCTTGTTTGCTGGTAAGGAAGTAGAAACTTCAGGTAATCCCTTAGCGCATGCTATTTTGCGCGGTGGTCTTGATGAATACGGAAAGAATATCCCAAATTATTACTATGATAATTTACTAGATACGATTGCTCAATATGAAAAAATGGGCTTAGAAAATCCTTTTATCATCATTGATACCAACCATGATAATTCTGGAAAACAGTATTTAGAACAGGTACGAATTGTCCGTCAAACTTTAATCAACCGTGATTGGAATGAGAAAATCAAAAAAGTTGTACGCGGCTTTATGATCGAGTCTTACTTAGAAGATGGCCGTCAAAATGAGCCTGAGGTGTTCGGAAAATCCATCACAGACCCTTGTTTGGGTTGGGATAATACAGTCAGATTAGTCAAGGAAATTTACACTACCCTATCTAAAAATGAAAAATAAAAAGGATGGAGTTGAGACTAGTCTCAACTCTTTTTAAAAAGATGATTAAAGGACATGGTATTGATATAGAGGAAATTTCTTCTATTCAAAAAGTTTATGAAAAAAATGCTCGCTTTGCTAGGAAAGTTTTGACAGCCGCAGAATTTGACCGATTTGAAAAACTGACTGGTAAGCGAAAAATGGAATATTTGGCGGGGCGTTGGTCTGCTAAAGAGGCTTTTTCTAAAGCGTGGGGGACTGGTATCGGCTGTGTCACTTTTCAGGATTTAGAAATTTTAAACGATGAAAAGGGAGCGCCTATTTTTAGCAAATCACCTTTTTCTGGCAAGGTCTGGGTGTCACTCAGCCACACAGATAATGTCGTCACAGCTAGTGTTATTTTGGAGGAACATCATGAAAACGAGTAATCATCGGCCTACTAAGGCTATTGTTGATTTGGCTGCTATTCAATTTAATATTAAACAAATTGCAGAGCATATACCAGACAATGTAGAAAAATGGGCTGTTGTCAAGGCAGACGCCTATGGTCACGGTGCAGTTGCTGTTACGCAATCTATTGAGCCAATTGTGGATGGCTTTTGTGTTTCCAATATTGATGAAGCGGTAGAGCTGAGAGAAGCTGGTATTTCAAAAAAAATTCTGGTTCTGGGAGTATCAACTATCCAGTCTGTTCCGTTTTCAATTAAATACAAGATTACTTATACGGTGGCTAGTTTAGAATGGATTGATTTGCTTTTGAAGTCAGACATAGACCTAACTGGACTGGTTGTTCATATAAAAATTGATTCTGGAATGGGGCGGATTGGTTTTCGAAATAGCCAAGACGCTCAAGAAGCGATTCATCGTTTGGAAAAGGCAGGTGCTCAGGTCAAAGGAATTTTCACCCATTTTGCGACAGCTGATGAAGCAGATACGCAAAAATTTGAGGCACAGTTAGCACGTTTTAAAGAAATTTTAGGGCAATTAGAAACTATTCCACCGATTGTTCACGCTAGTAATTCGGCAACGACTCTGTGGCATAGTGAGACGATTATGAATGCAGTCCGTTTGGGCGATGTCATTTATGGGCTTAATCCAAGTGGAACTGTTTTGGAGCTGCCTTATGACATCAAACCAGCTCTTTCATTGGTTTCAGAATTGGTTCATGTCAAGCAATTAGAAGTAGGGGCAGATGTAGGGTACGGAGCTACTTATACAAGTGATAGTCTACAGTTTATTGGAACGATTCCGCTGGGCTATGCTGATGGCTGGACGCGAGATATGCAAGGCTTTAATGTTTTAGTTGACGGGAATCCTTGTCCCATTGTTGGACGCGTATCTATGGATCAGATTACTGTTCGTTTACCTCAGTTTTATCCTATTGGAACGTCAGTTGTTTTCATCGGAAAAAGCGGGGAAGAGGTTATTTCTGCAACAGATGTGGCAGAAAAACGGGAAACCATCAATTACGAGGTGGTTTGCTTGATCAGCGACCGCGTCCCTAGAGTTTACAAAGAATGAGTTGAAATCTAAAAGTAGTCGGAAACAATCCAAAGAGCTATTGGAGGGTGTCTGTTTTAGCCTGCTTTTATAAATTCTTAAGAAACAGAACTGAAAGAGGAATTATGAATTTACACCAACCTTTAACGGTTCTGCCGGGTGTAGGACCGAAATCTGCTGAAAAGTTTACTAGGCTGGGAATTGAAAACCTACAGGATTTACTACTCTATTTTCCATTTCGCTATGAAGATTTTAAAAGTAAGAATGTGTTAGAACTGGAAGATGGTGAAAAGGCGGTTATCTCAGGACTTGTCGTTACGCCAGCCAATGTGCAGTATTATGGCTATAAACGTAATCGTCTACGTTTTACTATAAAACAAGGCGAAGTGGTGCTTGCAGTCAATTTTTTTAACCAACCCTATCTGGCAGACAAAGTGGAGGTTGGTTCAACCATTTCTATTTTCGGGAAATGGGATAAAGCAAAAGCGAGTCTGACAGGTATGAAAATCTTAGCACAAGTGGAGGATGACTTACAGCCTGTCTATCGAGTGGCACAAGGGATTAGTCAAGCTAGTTTGGTGAAAGTCATTAAGACAGCTTTTGACCAAGGCTTAGAACTTCTGTTGGAAGAAAATCTGCCTCAAATTCTGCTGGAGCGCTATCAGTTAGTGGAACGCAGTCAGGCCGTACGAGCAATGCATTTTCCAAAAGACTTAACAGAATACAAACAAGCCTTGCGTCGGGTCAAGTTTGAAGAGCTTTTTTACTTTCAAATGCAGTTACAGGTCCTAAAGAGCGAAAGCAAGAATGCGAGTCAAGGGTTAGCTATTCCTTGGCGAGGTGATTTATTAGAAAAAAAGCTGACACTGCTACCTTTTGAATTGACAGCTGCCCAGAAGCGGAGTCTTGATGAAATTCTACAAGATATGCAAGCACCAACCCACATGAACCGGCTTTTGCAGGGAGATGTGGGTAGTGGAAAGACGGTGGTTGCGGGTCTAGCTATGTACGCTACCTATACAGCTGGTTTGCAATCTGCTCTTATGGTACCGACTGAAATTTTGGCAGAGCAGCATTTTGATAGCTTGAGCCAACTTTTTCCTGAACTACGGATAATTCTGTTGACAGGAGGAATGAAGCAGGCAGAACGAAAAGAAGCACTAGAAGCGATTGAGACTGGTCAGGTAGATATGATTGTCGGTACTCATGCTTTGATTCAAGAAAGTGTGACATATCATCAGCTTGGTTTGGTGATTATTGATGAACAGCACCGCTTTGGAGTAGGACAGAGACGAATTTTGCGGGAAAAAGGAAATAATCCTGATGTGCTCATGATGACTGCAACGCCCATTCCTAGGACGCTTGCTATTACTGCTTTTGGTGATATGGATGTGTCAATTATTGACCAAATGCCAGCGGGGCGTAAGCCGATTATCACTCGTTGGGTCAAGCATGAGCAGCTGGAAGTAGTTCTGGATTGGTTGAGGAAAGAGCTGCAACGAGGTGCTCAGGTCTATGTCATCTCTCCTTTGATTGAGGAGTCGGAAGCCCTGGATCTGAAAAATGCTATTGCTTTGGAAGAGGAATTAAAGGCTTATTTCGGTGACAAAGCACGAGTAGCTCTGCTACATGGTAAAATGAAGAGCGAAGAAAAAGATACCATTATGCAGGATTTTAAGAAAGGAAAAATTGACATTCTGGTTTCCACGACTGTTATTGAAGTCGGTGTCAATGTCCCCAATGCTACGGTCATGCTAATCATGGATGCGGATCGATTTGGGCTCAGTCAGCTCCACCAGTTACGTGGTCGGGTAGGACGTGGAGACAAGCAATCTTATGCGGTTCTCGTGGCTAATCCTAAGATAGAATCTGGCAAGAAACGCATGAAAATCATGACGGAAACGACTAACGGTTTCGTCTTGGCTGAGGAAGATTTGAAAATGCGTGGCTCTGGTGAAATCTTCGGCACGCGTCAATCAGGGATTCCAGAGTTTCAAGTGGCGGATATTGTAGAGGATTATCCAATTTTAGAAGAAGCCAGAAAAGTTGCTAGTCAAATTGTGTCCATTTCTGATTGGAGAACGCATGCAGACTGGCATATCGTAGCTCTTCATTTGGACAAGCAGGACTACTTGGATTAGAAGATGAAACGAAAAAGAGGCTGGAACAAAATCCAGCCTCAAAGCATACTGTGTAATAAAGCAACGACGAAGTAACTAATTACGCAAAACACTGCGTCGTTGCAGATAAAACTTGAAAGTAAGTCACTTTTCGTTTGCTTTTCAAGCTTGAAAAAGTGCTGTTGACAAAAACTTTGTTTTCTTCATTCATTACCTCAATAGTCTAGGAGACAGTTGAGCAGCTTTGTAGGAGAGACTACAAACTAAATTTTAAATTAAGTTTTCTGAAAGAAATCTATAAGCCTGTTTTAAGTTTTTCGGACTATACTAAATTCATTAAAAAGAAAGAGGTAAGTCCAATGACAGTAAACATTAAAGTGAATTATAACAAGACATTCAAAAAAACAGGAAAGGAATTAGAAATATATGGTAGATAACTAAAAAAACAAGCGAGTTAAAAAACTTTTTTTCATAAATCTCCTAAGAAGCTTCGAATTAATCGAGGCTTTTTATTTATATAAGAATCTAGCCTTCTATGTAGTTTTTTAATGTCTGCCCTTGAAGTCCAGCGTTAAGGGCGATGAGAAGTTTGATACGAGCTTTAGGAGCATTTAATTCTTTAACAAACATAATTCCTGCTTCACGAAGCATCACGCCACCTCCTTCATAAGCATAAACTGGCTCTGCAATACCATTGAAGCAACGAGACACCAATGCAATTGGAAGACCAGAAGCAGTCATACGGCTGAGCTTTTGTGCCACTTCTTGTGGTAGATTCCCAGCTCCGAAGGCTTCAATGACGAGACCGTCTATTCTCTTCAAATCTAACATATCCAGCAATTCGGTTGTCATTCCAGCATAGGTGGGGATAATAGGAATCAAGCCAGTAATCTTATTCAAATGAAAATGTACGCGTGGTTCGGCAGTTTTAAAATAGAGAATTTCTTTTTTCATAATCAATCCAAGTGGACCATGAGTTGGCGTTTGAAAGGTACTGACATTTGTTGTATGTGTTTTTGTTACGTATTTTGCAGAATGGATTTCATCATTCATAACTACTAGAACGCCCTTTCCGCGTGCCTTTTCATCACTTGCAACACGAAGTGCAGACAAGTAATTGTAAACCCCATCACTCCCTAGTTCATTAGAGCTTCGCATGGCACCAGTCAAAACAACAGGAATATTTGGCAGTTCCATCGTATCCAAAAAATATGCTGTTTCTTCTAGAGTGTCCGTTCCGTGAGTAATCACAACACCGTCAAAATGCTTTCCATCTGCCTTGATTTTTTTGTACAATTGTAGCATGTGCTGCGGTGTCATGTGAGGGCTAGGAATATTGAATATATCAAGAGCAGTCACTTGAATGCCTTCTAGAGGAACTGCGACATGGTTCATGGGATTATGTTCATTTGAGACGACTTTTCCAGTGGTGTCAGCTTGCATGGAAATGGTACCGCCAGTATGTAAAACTAGAATTCTTTTGGTCATAAGTGAGCTTCTCCTGAATCTATGCTATAATTATTGTATCATAAAAGAAAGAGATGAGAAATGAATGGAAATCAAAGCAGTCTTTTTTGATATTGACGGGACATTAGTAAATAATAGTCGGACGGTCTTGAAATCCACAGAACAAGCGATCCATAGTTTAAAACAGCAAGGTATTTTAGTTGGTTTAGCAACAGGAAGAGGCCCCTTTTTTGTCCAATCCTTTATGGAACAGTTGGATTTAGATTTTGCAGTGACCTATAATGGACAATATATTTTTTCAAAAGATAAAGTCATTTCTGCTAAGCCAATTGATAAAACTAGCTTGCGTCACTTGATTCAGTATGCTCACCAGCATAAAATAGAAATTTCATTTGGAACAGAATCAGGAGTGGTTGGCTCAAAAATCATGAGTTTTGGCATGAGCAAATTTTCTCAATGGACTAGTCGTTTTGTTCCGAAAAAGATGACACACTTGGTTAATAAAAGTTTCAATCATGTAATCAGCAAGGCGCTTCCTCAACAACAGAATGATTTATTTAAATCTATTCAAGAGCCGATTTATCAAGTGTTAATGTTGGCAACCCCGAGAGAAACACAATCTATAGAAGCCGATTTTCCAAATTTAAAATTTACTCGCAGCAGTCCTTTTGCGGCTGACATTATCAATCAGGGTATGTCCAAGCTAGAGGGAATTAAGCTGGTTGGAAAAGAATATGGCTTTGATATCAATCAAGTCATGGCTTTTGGTGATTCTGATAATGATGTTGAAATGTTAGCGGGGGTTGGTATGTCCATCGCCATGGGAAATGGAACTAGTCGAGTGAAAGAAGTTGCGAAACATACTACTAGCAGTAATAGTCAGGACGGAATTCATAAGGCTTTGGAGCATTTTGGTATTTTGGCGAGTGAAAAAGTCTTTGTCAGTAGCGACCACCACTTTAATAAGGTCAAAGAATTTCATGGGATAATGGATGAATGCACGCAGGAGGAGCCCATCCTGTGGACACCAGAAGGTGCTCGTCATCGTGCAGGCTTCAAGGTAGAAGAACTAGTGGAATTTTTACGAGCAGCCAGTCCGTCAGAAGAAATTTTCAATCAGTCTGTTCAATCTTTGCATAAAGCGATAGATAAAGCTTCCGATAAGGTTAAACAGAAGAGTAATGCAGAGATGTCTCTCGTTGGACAAGTAGATGCACTGATTGATATGCTATATTTTACTTATGGTAGTTTTGTTTTAATGGGAGTAGATCCTGAGCGCTTATTTGAAATTGTACACCAAGCGAATATGGGGAAACTCTTCCCAGATGGTAAAGCGCACTTTGACCCAGTTACTCATAAAATTTTAAAACCAGATGATTGGGAAAAAAATTATGCACCGGAGCCTGCTATCAAAAAAGAACTTGAACGTCAAATTCAAGCTTATCAACGGAATTGTGAAAAAAATGAAGAATAAAAAAAGAGGAGAGACTGGTTATGCCAATCTCTCTTTATCTTTGGATTATAATGTTTTTTCCTTATCACGAACAACAAGTAAGTCAACTTTTGCATGACGCAAGATGTATTCAGATGAGGAACCGACCAATAAACGTTCAAAGGCATTGAGCCCAGTAGCACCGACCATGATGAGATCGACTTTTTGTTCATCTGGAATATCTGTTGCAAGTAAGGTTTTAGGGTTACCCATTTCAACAATTGTGACAACGTCTGTGACGCCAGCTTCTTTTGCTTTTTGGGCATACTCATCCATTAATTTTTTAGCATCTGCCTGTAATTCTTCATAAACTTCGGCATCGAATGTGGAAACACTTTGCAATGCACGTGTATCAATAACGTGAGCGATTGTGAGACGTGAATTATTTCTTAGTGCCACATTTACCCCTTTTTCAAAAGCAAGCTCAGCTTCGTGAGAACCATCAACAGCGACCATAATGTTTTGATATCTTTGTAGCATAGGGATACCTCCATTCTTTCTTTACTAATATTGTAACCCTTTACATGAAAAAAGTAAAGCATTTTCAGGTAGACTTTACAAGAACTTTTTTAGATTTTTTAGAAAAATTGCGTTATAATAAATTGACTCTTTTGAAATGAGGAAAAGTTCGATGAAAGAATTTAATAAATCGACAAAGTTAGAACATGTAGCTTATGATATTCGTGGTCCAGTCCTAGAAGAAGCCATGCGAATGCGTGCAAATGGTGAGAAGATCCTCCGTTTGAATACAGGAAATCCTGCCGAATTTGGTTTTACGGCACCAGATGAAGTGATTCATGATTTGATTATGAATGCACGGGATAGCGAGGGCTATTCAGACTCGAAAGGAATTTTTTCTGCTCGGAAAGCCATTATGCAGTATTGTCAGTTGAAGAATATTCCAAATGTCGATATTGAGGACGTTTATCTTGGTAATGGGGTTAGCGAGCTGATTGTTATGTCAATGCAGGGCTTGCTGGATAATGGGGACGAAGTTCTAGTGCCAATGCCTGATTATCCGCTCTGGACAGCTGCTGTTAGCTTAGCAGGAGGCAATGCGGTTCATTATCTTTGTGATGAGCAGGCGGATTGGTATCCAGATATAGAAGATATCAAATCAAAGATTACTTCTAATACAAAGGCTATTGTCGTTATCAATCCAAACAATCCGACTGGTGCCTTGTATCCTAAGGAAGTTCTAGAATACCTTGTTGAAATTGCACGACAAAATAACTTGATTATTTTTGCGGATGAGATTTATGACCGTTTAGTGATGGATGGTGAGAAACATACAGCGATTGCTAGTCTGGCACCGGATCTTTTCTGCGTCAGCATGAACGGTTTGTCTAAATCGCACCGTATCGCAGGTTTTCGCGTAGGCTGGATGGTGCTTTCAGGTCCAAAATCTCATGTGAAAGATTATATCGAAGGACTGAATATGCTGTCAAATATGCGTTTGTGCTCAAACGTCTTATCTCAGCATGTGGTCCAAACATCTCTTGGAGGTTATCAGTCAGTAGACGAATTGTTGCTTCCTGGTGGTCGCATTTATGAGCAACGGAATTTTATTTACAAGGCTATCAATGAAATTCCAGGTTTGTCTGCGACCAAACCTAAAGCAGGACTGTATATTTTTCCAAAAATTGATAGAGAAATGTATCAAGTGGATGATGACGAACAATTCGTGCTTGATTTCTTAAAGCAAGAAAAGATTTTGCTGGTGCACGGACGCGGATTTAATTGGAAAGATCCAGATCATTTCCGTATCGTTTATCTGCCACGTGTAGATGAATTAGCACAGATCCAAGAAAAAATGACGCGTTTCTTAAGGCAATATCGAAGATAATCATACAGGCAGCCGAAAGGTTGCTTTTTTGGTATTGGAAATGCGGATTGAGGAGTTTTGAAAAAGTTAATGAGACTTAATTGTGTTTCAATAAACAATTTTCAGATAATTGTTGAAGAATAAAGCGTTTTATGGTATAATCAATAAGATTATATGCGAGGTAAATTATGGCAAACTTATTAGCAAAAACACGAAAAATTACATCTATTTTGCGTCGTTCAGATGAGCGCTTACAGGAAGAATTGCCCTACAATGCTATTACTCAGCAGTTAGCTGAGATTATGGATTGCAATGCTTGTATTGTAAACAGCAAGGGGCGTCTTTTGGGGTATTTTATGCGCTACAAGACGAATAATGACCGGGTGGAAGCATTTTATCAAACAAAAATCTTCCCAGAAGAGTATGTTCGCACAGCGAATTTGATGTATGATACAGAAGCTAATCTTCCTGTCAATCATGCTTTATCTATTTTTCCAGTCGAAACCAAAGATGAATTTCCAGATGGCTTGACGACGATTTCGCCTATTCATGTATCAGGGATTCGCTTAGGAACATTGATTGTTTGGCGAAATGATAAAGAATTTGATGATGATGACTTGATCTTAGTTGAAATTGCAAGTACAGTAGTTGGGATTCAGCTACTCAACTTCCAACGAGAAGAAGATGAAAAAAATATTCGACGTCGAACAGCCGTAACTATGGCTGTAAATACGCTATCTTATTCAGAATTACGAGCTGTTTCAGCTATTTTAGGTGAACTAAATGGTAATGAAGGACAGTTGACAGCATCGGTCATTGCAGATCGTATTGGGATTACTCGCTCAGTGATTGTCAATGCTTTGCGTAAACTAGAGAGTGCAGGCATTATTGAGAGTCGTTCTTTAGGAATGAAAGGAACCTACCTTAAAGTCCTTATTCCCGATGTCTTTGAAGAGATTAAAAGGAGAGACTACTGATGACAAAAGCATTGATTTCGATTGATTATACGGTGGATTTTGTGGCAGATGATGGCAAGTTGACAGCTGGAGATCCAGCTCAGGCAATTTCTGAAGCTATTGCCCAAGTGACCGAGGCAGCTTTTGAACGAGGAGATTATATCTTTTTTGCAATTGATGCGCATGACGAAGGAGATACTTTCCACCCAGAAAGTAAACTCTTTCCACCACACAATATCAAAGGAACTAGTGGACGCAATCTTTATGGACCGTTGGCTGACTTTTATGAAACCTATCAAGCGGACTCTCGAGTCTTTTGGATGGATAAGCGCCATTATTCTGCCTTTTCCGGCACAGATTTGGATATACGTCTGCGAGAAAGAAAAGTAGACACGGTGATTCTGACAGGAGTCTTGACGGATATTTGCGTCCTGCATACGGCAATAGATGCCTACAATTTAGGGTATCAAATTGAGGTGGTAGAATCTGCGGTAGCTTCTCTTTCTGAAGAAAATCATAAATTTGCTCTCAATCACTTGCAAAATGTTTTAGGTTCGACTATAATAGATAACAATTTAAAAGTAAAAAAGCAGTAGAGTAGGCTTGCTGACTTGCACAGAAAGTGCTGAAAGCTGAGAGCAGCACCAAGAAAGCAAAATCCGAAGAACATACTGTCAATGATAAAATGGTTTTTTCTATGCTATTTATGACAAAAGATAATATTGTTTAAAACTATTATATTGTTGCGAATGATTTGTGTGAATCAAAGCACAAACGGCTGCTCACGTTACGAGCCAGAGGTTGCAATGCAACGAATAACAGTGGTACCACGGCTTTCGTCTGTTTTACAGGCGAAAGCCGTTTTTCCATCGTTCTTAATGCTTTAGAGTCTAGAGCTATGGACATAGATTTACGCAGTAAAGTCTATGTTCCTTATAATTCTTAGCACATAGAGGAGTGGATGCAGTTTTGTCCTTTGGACAAAATCTGTAACCCCAAATTGCTTAATGCTTTATAGCATTAGATCTATGGGCGTAGATTTCTATATGTAATTTGTGGTAAATTGGTGATTAAACTGAACATGAATTTAGAAAGAGGTAGAGAACATGAAAGAAGTTTTTATCGGAAACTACGGTTTAGAACAGGTTGGTCAGAAAATGACAGCGACCGGCTGGGTTGCCAATATCCGAAATCATGGGAAATTAGCTTTTATAGAGCTAAGAGACCGAGAAGGACTACTTCAAGTTTTTGTCGCAGGCGATAGCCCAGCTTTTGCGGGAATTGATCATCTACATAAGGAAGATGTTATCTCTGTTACGGGAGAGGTTGTCAAACGAGAAAATCGCTTTGTCAACAAAGCTATCAAGTCTGGACAGGTGGAGCTACGAGCGGAGGCTATTCAAATCCTTGCAAACAGTAAGTCTCTTCCCTTTGAACTCGATCAGCACGCCCATACAGGAGAAGACTTGCGACAGAAATATCGCTATCTAGATTTGCGTCGGAGTAAGATGACAGAGAACCTCAAACTTCGTCATCAAGTAACCAGCACAATTCGTGACTATTTAAACGGTAAGGATTTTATGGAAGTGGAGACTCCTTACTTGACAAAGTCTACACCGGAAGGAGCTAGAGATTTTTTGGTTCCTAGTCGAGTTTTTAAAAATCAATTTTATGCCTTGCCTCAAAGTCCGCAAATGCTGAAGCAACTCTTAATGGGAGCTGGTCTGGAGCGTTACTATCAAGTTGTTCGCTGCTTTCGGGATGAGGACCTACGAGGAGATCGTCAGCCTGAGTTTACTCAGGTTGATATGGAAATGAGTTTTGTTAGTGAGGAAGACATTCGCAGACTTGTTGAAGGCATGCTCAAAGCTGTTGTTAAGAAAACTCATGGTTTAGAGCTAACAGAAGCTTTTTCAACTATTAGCTATGAAGAGGCTATGAGCCGTTTCGGCTCTGATAAGCCAGATACGCGCTTTGGTTTAGAGCTGAATAGTTTGACGGATTTGTGCCAAGCAAATGAATCGCTTCTCATCAAGAAAGCCTTGGATAACCAAGAGGAAGTGATGGGTATCTGTGTTCCTAATGCTGCGAATGAATTCACTAAAAAGCAGCTTAGTCATTTCTATCAGGAAATGAAAGGATTTGGAGCTAGTAGGTTTGCAAGCGTTACGGTAGAAGCTGGTGGGCTTCAAGGGGATTTGGCTTCGACTTTTGAAACAGAAGTAGCTGCTTTCATAGAGCGATTTAAAGCACAAGACGGTGATTTACTTTTGCTAGTTATTGCCAAGAAAAGACAAGCTCAAGAAGCTCTAGGGTACTTGCGTTTAGAAGTGGCAAAACATCTTGATTTGATCGACCAGAGCTTGCTGAACTTTCTCTGGGTTGTGGACTGGCCCCTGCTGGAGTGGAATGAGGACCAAAACCGCTATCAAGCCATGCACCATCCTTTCACACAGGGGATTTTTGAAGATGGGCAAGAGCCAGGTCAATTTCGCAGCCATGCCTACGACATTGTCTTGAATGGCTATGAAATTGGTGGAGGAAGCCTTCGTATTCACGACCGGAAAGCTCAGGAGGCCATGTTTGAGCTATTAGGCATGAGCCGAGAAGACTATGAGCGGGACTTTGGTTTCTTCCTGGAAGCCTTGGAATACGGCTTCCCACCACACGGCGGCTTGGCTCTAGGCTTAGATCGTTTGGTTATGATTTTAGCTGGGGAAGAAAATATCCGCCAAGTCATCGCCTTTCCGAAGAATGGTACTGGCTTTGATCCGATGCTGGAAAGTCCAAGTTTGGTTGACCAAAGACAGCTGAAAGACCTGCATTTGGAATTGAAGAACTAAGCCTATTTGTGATAAAATAAGAAGACGATTATTTTTCAGTTATGCTGAAAAATAAAAGAAGAGAAAGGAAACAGAGATGAAAATTACTCAAGAGGAAGTAACGCATGTTGCTCACTTGTCAAAACTAGCTTTTTCACCTGAAGAAACAGCAGAATTTGCGACAACTTTGTCAAAAATTGTGGACATGGTGGAGTTGTTAAACGAAGTTGATACAACTGGAGTGCCTTTTACATCAAACGTGGCAGAAAATGTCAACTATATGCGTGAAGATGTACCAGTTGCAGGTTGGAATCGAGAAGAACTTTTCCAAAATGTACCTGAAAAAGAGCGGGGCTATATCAAGGTTCCTGCCATCCTAGATGACGGAGGAGATGCCTAATGACTTTAAACCAAAAAACAATTGAAGAATTGCATGATCTCCTTGTCAAAAAGGAACTTTCAGCAGTTGAGCTGACGAAAGCTACTCTGGAAGATATGAAAAGTCGAGAAAGTGCAGTTGATAGTTTTATTACGATTAGTGAAGAAGAAGCAGTGGCACAGGCAGCAGCAGTAGATGCAAAGGGAATTGATGCGGATAATCTCATGAGCGGCATTCCACTGGCTGTTAAGGACAATATTTCTACTAAGGGGATTCTAACGACAGCTGCCTCAAAAATTCTCTACAATTACAAACCGATTTTCGATGCGACCAGTGTGGAGAAGCTCTACAGCAAGGACATGATTATCGTTGGTAAAACCAATATGGACGAATTTGCCATGGGTGGTTCCAGTGAAAATTCTTATTTTAAGACTACGAAAAATGCTTGGGACGCTACAAAAGTTCCAGGTGGTTCATCTGGTGGTTCAGCGACAGCAGTTGCTTCTGGTCAAGTTCGCCTGTCTCTAGGTTCTGATACCGGAGGTTCGATCCGTCAGCCAGCTTCCTTTAACGGAGTGGTTGGTCTCAAGCCAACTTATGGACGAGTTTCTCGGTTTGGTCTCATTGCTTTTGGTAGCTCGCTAGATCAGATTGGACCATTTTCTCGGACGGTTAAAGAAAATGCTCAGCTTTTGGGAGTGATTGCAGGTAATGACAAAAAAGACTCAACTTCTTCTCAACGAGCTGTTCCTGATTTCACTAGCAAGATTGGTCAAGAGATTAAAGGATTGAAAATCGCTCTTCCCAAAGAATACATGGGTGAGGGAATTGATGAAAAAGTCAAAGAACGCATTTTAGCGGCTGCTAAGCATTTGGAAAGTCTGGGAGCAATTGTTGAAGAAGTCAGCCTTCCGCACAGCAAGTACGGTGTTGCAGTCTACTATATCATCGCTTCTTCTGAAGCCAGTTCCAACTTGCAACGTTTTGACGGGATTCGCTACGGCTATCGGGCAGAAGAGATTGAAAACTTAGAGGATGTCTATGTCAAATCTCGCAGCCAAGGTTTTGGTGAGGAAGTCAAGCGCCGAATTATGCTAGGAACGTTCAGTTTATCGTCTGGTTATTATGATGCTTATTTCAAAAAGGCGGGTCAAGTTCGGACGCTCATTATGCAAGATTTTGCCAAGGTTTTTGAAAAATATGATTTGATCTTAGGTCCAACTGCACCGACGGTAGCTTATGACTTGGGCAGTCAAAACCAAGATCCGGTAGCCATGTATCTGGCCGACCTTTTGACCATTCCAGTCAATCTGGCTGGCTTGCCGGGCATTTCGATCCCAGCTGGCTTTGCAGACGGTCTTCCTGTTGGTCTGCAGCTGATTGGTAACCACTTTGATGAAGAAACGATTTACCAAGTGGCAGCTGCTTTTGAGGCAACGACAGATTACCACAAGCAAAAGCCAGTCATTTTTGGAGAATAAGAAATGGTTCGTATTTATCAGTCTAAACTTTATCATCAGCCAGCTTATCTTGATTTATTGATAAATATTGCTAACTCAGTTATAGGGGATAATGAGATACTTTATGTTGCACTTAAGGGGACGTTTAAAGAATTTCTCTTCTGTACAGATAAAAATGTTTATATAGTAAAGCAAGGGTATATGACAGGACATACATTTGGTAACGGTATATTTTCAATGCCATATAAAAATATTACAAATGCAGAAGTAAATTATGGTTTTCTAGGTAATGGATATTTTGAAATTTCGGCTGGAGGCATGCAAAATACTAGAAAGAGTTATTGGTCTAATGATCCTGACAAAAGTGCCGCTAAACAACCTAATTCCATATCTATAGCATCTAAAGTTGTTTCAGATAGTTTTAATTATGCAAAAAACTTTATATTAGAAAAAGTGAATGAAACACATATGCCAGTAAATACAGTATCAACTATTTCTCCTGCTGATGAGATACTTAAATACAAAAAGTTATTAGATGAGGGTATTATCACAGATGAAGAATTTATTTTGAAAAAGAAAGAACTGTTAAGGCTATAAATATTTAGAAAGGATATTAAATGAACTTTGAAACGATTATTGGATTGGAAGTCCATGTTGAATTAAAAACAAATTCAAAAATTTTCTCACCAGCACCGGCTCATTTCGGGGAAGATCCAAATACCAACACCAATATCATTGACTGGTCTTTTCCAGGTGTCTTGCCAGTAATGAATAAGGGAGTTATTGATTACGGTATCAAGGCTGCTCTGGCGCTCAATATGGACATTCATCAAAAAATGCACTTTGACCGCAAGAATTATTTTTATCCAGATAATCCTAAGGCCTATCAAATTTCTCAATTTGATGAGCCCATTGGCTATAATGGCTGGATTGAAATCGAGCTAGAAGACGGCATGACTAAGAAAATTCGCATTGAGCGGGCTCATTTGGAAGAGGATGCTGGCAAGAATACCCACGGTAGTGATGGCTACTCTTATGTGGACCTCAACCGTCAAGGAGTGCCTTTGATCGAGATTGTCTCAGAAGCTGACATGCGCAGTCCAGAAGAAGCTTACGCTTACTTAACAGCGCTCAAAGAAATTATCCAATACACGGGTATTTCCGATGTCAAGATGGAGGAAGGCTCCATGCGGGTGGATGCAAATATTTCTATCCGACCTTATGGCCAAGAAGAATTTGGCACCAAGACAGAACTAAAAAATCTTAATTCCTTTAACTTTGTCCGCAAGGGCTTGGCTTTTGAGGAAAAACGCCAGGCTGAGATTTTGCGTAGCGGTGGACAGATTCGTCAAGAAACTCGCCGTTATGACGAAGCGACAGGTGAGACTCTTTTGATGAGAGTCAAGGAAGGTTCGGCAGATTATCGTTATTTCCCAGAGCCAGACCTGCCAATCTTTGAGATTGATGACAGCTGGATTGAGGCGGTGCGCTCAGATTTACCAGCTTTTCCAAAAGAACGTCGGGCTAAGTATAAAGCTGACTTCGGACTATCAGACTATGATGTCAAACAATTAACGGCAACGAAAAATCTCTCAGACTTCTTTGAAGCTGCAGTAGCAGCAGGCGGAGACGCAAAATCTGTGTCAAACTGGCTTCAAGGTGAAGTGGCTCAGTACCTCAATGCTGAGGGCAAGACTATCGCAGAGATTGAGTTGACACCGGAAAATCTGACAGAAATGATTGCTCTGATTACAGATGGCACTATCTCTTCTAAGATTGCCAAAAAAGTCTTTGTTCATTTGGCGAAAAATGGTGGCTCAGCTAAGGAATATGTAGAAAAAGCCGGTCTGGTCCAAATCTCAGACCCAGCCCAGCTATTACCAATCATCCAAGAAGTATTTGCCAACAATGAAAAAGCTCTCAATGACTATAAGGGCGGCAACAAAAATGCAGCTAAGTCACTGATTGGTCAGCTCATGAAAGCTACCAAAGGCCAAGCTAATCCACAAGTAGCTCAAAAACTGCTCAATCAAGAGTTGGAAAAATTGTAAAATATAAAAAATCAGTCGTTTCGGCTGATTTTTTGTGTTATAATCATACGATGAAAGGGAGAAGTGGAATGTCAAAGACAGCCAAAGGAACAATGTTAACATTAGTAGCAGGAGTTGCATGGGGATTGTCAGGTACGAGTGGGCAATACTTAATGGCGCATGGATTTCCCGTCTTAGTTTTAACGAATGTTCGACTTTTAATTGCGGGAGTTCTGTTGATATCGTATATGGTATTAACCAATCGCAAAAAATTATTTGAAATGCTAAAAGATCAGGAAGCGATGATGTCATTAGTGCTTTTTGCTTTATTAGGACTTTTGCTCAATCAATTTGCTTATTTAAAATCTATTTATGAAAGTAATGCAGGCACAGCTACTGTTCTGCAATATGTCTGTCCGGTTGGAATCCTTGCTTATACTTGCTTCAAAGATTGGGTTGCACCTACTATAACAGAAGTGTTGTCTATGATATTAGCTATTGGAGGTACTTTTTTGATTGCCACTCATGGACAGCTCGATCACTTATCTGTAACGCCAGCAGGGCTTTTTTGGGGATTATTTGCTGCCTTCACTTACGCTTTATATATTTTAATCCCAATTCAATTGATAAAAAGGTGGGGCAGTATTCCGGTGATTGGAGTGGGGATGACATTAGCAGGCCTTGCTCTAACACCATTTAGTGGTATCTTACATTTTCATTTGCGATTGTCAATGGAAGTATACCTAGCTTTGGTGGGCATTATCTTAGTGGGAACAATCCTCGCTTATACGCTATTTCTCAAAGGAACCAGTTTAGTTGGACCTGTTAAATCTAGCCTGTTAGCGGCTGTTGAGCCCATATCGGCTGTATTTTTTGCCTTTCTCATTATGCATGAGCAATTTTATCTTGTAGACTTTGCTGGTATGTTTATGATTTTATCGGCGGTCTTCTTGATTTCTATAAAAGATTTGATATTAGAAAAAAGGAAAGGAATCTTATAAAAGGCAGAGCGAATCGCATTGCTCTGTCTTTCATTTTGAAAATAATTGCCAAAAGAAGTCGATGATGTATGTCAAACCGTAAGTATAGATGACAAGCGTGATGGGTTTGCACAAGACAATAATAATCATATATTTCTTAAAAGTCATTTTCGTAAGAGCAGCCAGCATACAGAGGAAGTCTGCTGGACTGATAGGCCAAATCATCATAAAGATGAAAAAACGTTCAAAACGATTGTCCTCGTCCAGCCAACCGATATACCTGTCGTAGGTGTGTTTGCTGACGACCGATTGGACAAAAGCAGAACCGTAGGTACGCGCTAGGTAAAAAATAATAGCACAGCCGATGACGATACCGACATAATTATAAATGGTTCCAATGATATGACCATAAATAAAAACACCAGCAACCGAAGTCAAAGCTCCAGGAATAATAGGAACAACTGTCTGTAGGATTTGCAGGAAAATAAAAAGTGGCGGTCCCCAAAATCCAGCCTGCTTAATAAAGGCGGACAGGGTTTCTTTAGATTGTAAAATGCCAGTATAATAGGCCCAGATACAGAAAATTACTGTTCCAACTGCTCCAACAATAGAAGCCCAGTTGATAAATTTTTGTAAAAGAGGGGAGACGGCAGTCATTTTCTTACTCGTATTTGCCATAAGTTCCTCCGTGTTAAATTCTCTATTCTTACTATAACATTTTTAAACATTTTTTGGCAAATTGTATATAAAATCGATGAAAAGATCTAGGGTGCGAAAACTTTCTTTTTATGTTAAAATAGGTAGAAGTATAATGTTTGGAGAGAAATGTGGCAATTGAAAACTACATGCCTGATTTTGCGATTGAGGCAGTTTATGATTTGACAGTTGAAAGTTTAAAAAAACACGGTATCAAGGCTGTTTTGGTGGATTTAGATAATACTCTTATCGCATGGAACAATCCCGATGGAACACCAGAAATGAAGCAGTGGCTTCACGATGTGCGAGATGCAGGGATTCGAATTATTGTGGTATCTAATAATACCAAAAAACGAGTGAAGCGAGCAGTTGAAAAATTTGGAATTGATTATGTTTGTTGGTCCATGAAACCATTCACTTGGGGGATTAATCGTGCGTTAAAGGAATTCCGTTTTGAGAAAAACGAAGTGGTCATGGTGGGCGATCAGCTTATGACGGATATTCGAGCTGCTCATAGAGCCGGAATTCGTTCGATTTTAGTCAAGCCGCTGGTTGAGCATGATTCAATAAAAACTCAGATTAATCGGGCGCGTGAGCGGAGAGTTTTGAAAAAAATCACTAAAAAATATGGAATGATTGAATACAAAAAAGGAATTTAAACATGGAAGACATTTTCTGTATTGGGTGTGGAGCATCGATTCAGACAAAATATAAGGACAAGTTAGGTTATACTCCTCAGTCTGCTTTGGAAAAGGGAATGGAGACAGGCGAACTGTATTGCCAGCGCTGTTTTCGTCTCCGTCACTACAACGAAATTACTGATGTGCAGCTGACAGATGATGATTTTCTTCGGCTTCTCCACGAAGTGGGTGACAGTAATGCTCTCGTAGTCAATGTCGTAGATATTTTTGATTTTAATGGTTCGGTCATTCCAGGTTTACCACGCTTTGTGGCTGGTAATGATGTGCTGTTAGTTGGGAATAAAAAAGATATTCTTCCCAAGTCTGTTAAGACTAGCAAAGTGACCCAATGGTTGACAGAGAGGGCTCACGAGGAAGGTCTGCGTCCTGTTGATGTGGTTCTGATTTCAGCTCAAAACAAGCAAGCCATTAAAGAACTAATTGAAAAGATTGAGCAATATCGGAAAGGCCGAGATGTCTATGTGGTCGGTGTAACTAATGTTGGTAAGTCAACGCTAATCAATGCTATTATTCAGGAAATTACTGGGGATAAGGACATTATCACCACTTCCCGTTTTCCTGGCACTACTTTGGATAAGATTGAGATTCCTCTGGTTGATGGTAGTCATATCTACGACACACCTGGAATTATCCACCGCTACCAAATGGCTCATTATTTATCTGCTAAAAATCTCAAATATGTCAGCCCGAAAAAGGAAATCAAGCCCAAAACTTACCAACTCAATCCTGAACAAACCCTCTTTTTAGGAGGCTTGGGACGCTTTGATTTTGTGTCGGGTAACAAACAAGGTTTTACTGCTTATTTTGACAATGAACTAAAGCTGCATCGCACCAAGCTTGCAGGAGCGGGAGAATTTTATGAAAAGCATGTTGGTTCTTTGCTAACACCGCCCTCTAAAAAAGAAGTGGCAGATTTTCCGCAGCTAGTCAAGCATGAGTTGAAAATTGAAACCAAAACAGATGTAGTCTTTTCAGGTTTGGGCTGGATTCGTGTGATAGGACCAGCACAGATTGCAGTTTGGGCGCCAGAGGAAGTAGCAGTGGTGACCCGCAAAGCCATTATCTAAGAAGAAATGGCTGTTAGAAAAATAAAGAGAAGACAAACGAAATAAGAAACAAAAGAGGAATCTATGTCATTAACATCCAAACAACGAGCTTTTTTAAATAGTCAAGCTCACAGTCTCAAACCCATTATTCAGATTGGCAAAAACGGCCTCAACGACCAGATTAAAACAAGTGTCCGTCAAGCTCTAGATGCTAGAGAATTGATTAAAGTGACTCTTCTGCAAAATACAGATGAGAACATTCATGAAGTAGCAGAAATTCTCGAAGAAGAAATCGGGGTGGACACTGTTCAAAAAATTGGTCGTATTTTGATTTTGTACAAGCAGTCTAGCAAAAAGGAAAAACGCAAAATTTCAGTAAAGGTAAAAGAAATTTAGAGGAAGTAGCCTATGGCAATTGAATTACTGACTCCTTTCACCAAGGTGAAGTTGGAACCAGAAGTAAAAGCAAAAAAAAGAAAGCAAGTTGGGATTTTAGGTGGAAACTTCAATCCAGTCCATAATGCTCATTTGGTCGTAGCTGATCAAGTTCGTCAGCAGCTATGTTTAGATCAGGTCTTGCTCATGCCTGAGTATGAGCCGCCCCATGTTGATAAGAAAACAACGATTGATGAGAAGCACCGATTGAAAATGCTGGAGTTGGCAATTGAAGGCATCAAAGGTTTAGGAATTGAAACCATTGAACTTGAGAGAAAAGGTATTAGTTATACCTATGATACGATGAAGCTCTTGACAGAGAAACATCCAGATACAGATTATTATTTCATTATCGGAGCGGACATGGTAGATTATCTTCCTAAATGGTATCGGATTGATGAATTGGTTGATTTGGTTCAATTTGTCGGTGTTCAACGCCCTAGGTATAAAGCAGGAACGTCCTATCCAGTTATTTGGGTAGATGTGCCGCTCATGGATATTTCTTCTAGCATGGTTCGGGACTTTCTGGCTCAAGGACGAACACCAAATTTTCTCTTACCTAAGCTAGTTTTAAACTATATCGAGAAAGAAGGTCTTTACAATAATGGGATATGAAAGCTACGTGGGAATTACTCGTGATCAGCTTTTAGTCAAAATGCAGCAACTGTTACCAGAAAAACGTTTTAAACATTGTCTGGGAGTGGAACAAGCAGCGATTGACTTGGCAGAGCGTTTTGGTGTAGATGTGGAAAAAGCTGGTTTAGCAGGGCTACTTCATGATTATGCAAAAAAGCTTTCTGACGAAGAATTTCTGGCGTTGATTGATAAGTATGATCTGGATCCAAAGCTGAAAGATTGGGGAAATAATGTTTGGCATGGCATGGTCGGCATTTACAAAATTCAAGAAGATTTAGGATTGAGTGATCCAGAAATTCTACGAGCTATTGAGATTCATACCGTAGGTTCTGCCCAAATGTCCGATTTAGATAAGGTGGTCTACGTAGCAGACTATATTGAGCCTAATCGGAACTTTCCAGGAGTGGAGCGGGCGCGTGAGATTGCTCACGTTTCGCTCAACCAAGCTGTGGCTTATGAAACAGCGCGTACAGTGGAATATCTGGCTCATCAGGGCTTGCCGATCTATCCCCAAACTTTGGAGACCTATAATGCACATGTGTACTATTTGAAAGAGGATTAAATGAAAGAAAAAGAATTATTGGAAATTGTTGTAAAAGCAGCAGATGAAAAACGAGCGGAAGATATCACCGTACTAGATTTGCAGGGATTGACGACGATGACTGATTATTTTGTCATTGCTAGCTCTATGAATAGTCGTCAACTAGAAGCTATTGCAGAAAATATCCGTGAGAAAGTCACAGAAGTAGGGCTGTCAGCTAGTCATGTAGAAGGGGATGCTGCTGGAGGCTGGGTGCTTCTAGACTTAGGTGGTGTGGTCGTTCATATCTTTTCCGAGGAAATGCGGAGTCACTACAATCTTGAAAAACTCTGGTATGAAGCGGTCGGTATTGATGTAACACCATTACTTGAGAAACAAACCTTGTAATTAAAAATATCAATGAAGGGTTGAGGACGTTGTCCCAGCCCTTTTCAACGAGGAGAAAGGAAAGTACCTGTTTTTGGTACTGTTAGGTAAGATGACAACTTATGAAACGTTTGCATCAGTCTATGATGCTATCATGGATGACTCCCTTTATGATAAATGGACTGACTTTTCGCTCCGCCATTTTTCAAAAGATAAGAAAAAACTGCTAGAATTAGCTTGTGGAACGGGTATTCAGTCAGTGCGTTTTGCCAAAGCTGGCTTTGATGTGACAGGACTTGATTTGAGTGAGGATATGCTTGAAATCGCAAGAAAACGGGCTAAAGAAGCAGGCGAAGCTATCGAGTTCAAACAAGGCAATATGCTTGATTTGTCGCAAGCAGGAAAATACGATTTGGTGACTTGTTACTCAGATTCTATCTGTTATATGGCTGATGAAGTTGAGGTTGGTGATGTCTTTCAACAAGTTTACGACTGTTTGAATGAGGACGGAGTATTCATCTTTGACGTGCACTCAACTTACCAAACTGATACCGTTTTTCCTGGTTATTCTTACCATGAAAATGCAGAAGAATTTGCCATGGTTTGGGATACCTATGCTGATGAGGCACCGCATTCTGTTGTGCACGAATTGACTTTCTTCTTACAAGATGAGGACGGACGCTTCACACGCTACGATGAAGTTCATGAAGAACGCACTTATGATATTTTGACCTATGATATTTTGTTAGAGCAAGCAGGTTTTAAAAATATCAAGGTATATGCAGATTTTGAAGACGAAGCGCCAATAGAAACAAGCAAGCGTTGGTTTTTTGCAGCGGAGAAATGAGATGACAGTAACAGGTATTATTGCTGAATTTAATCCTTTTCATAATGGGCATAAGTATTTGCTGTCACAGGCTGATGGTGTGAAGGTTGTTGCTATGTCAGGTAATTTTGTCCAACGTGGTGAGCCTGCAATTGTGGATAAGTGGACACGCGCGGAAATGGCTCTGCGAAATGGCGCTGATTTGGTGGTTGAATTGCCATTTTTGGTGGCTGTTCAGTCAGCGGATTACTTTGCACAAGGTGCGGTGGACATTTTAGAGCGTCTAGGTGTGGATAAGTTGGCTTTTGGGACGGAAGAAAATCTGGATTATCAGCACTTTTCACAGATTTATGGGGATAACCAACAGAACATGGTGGACTACTTGCAAAGTTTGCCAGCTGATTTGTCATATCCACAGAAAACGCAGGAAATGTGGGAGAGATTTGCTGGTGTGCACTTCACTGGTGATACGCCAAACCACATTTTAGGGCTTTCTTATGCCAAAGCTTGCGCTGGAAAAGACATTCAATTGACACCAATCATACGTCAGGGAGCAGGCTACCATTCGCAGGAAGAAAATGAAAAATATGCTTCGGCTACTGCTCTGAGAAAGCGAATGAATTGTTCAGGTTTTCTAGCAAAATTCACCCCAGATCATGAACTTCTGATTCGGTCTCCTAAAGTAACCTGGTCAGCACTCTATCCTTTTTTGCGTTATCAGATGATTAGTCATCCTGATCTGCCTACTTTTTATCAGGTTAATCAGGAACTTGCGGTGCGCTTGCGGGAAGCAGCAAAAACCAGTTATACCACAGAAGAGTTGGTTGAACAAGTGGCTACCAAGCGATATACGAAAGCACGAATCAGACGGATTTTGACCTATATTTTGGTTGGTGCAAGAGATGAGCTTTTGCCTAGTGGGATTCACGTATTAGGTTTTACTCAAGCAGGTCAAGAACATCTTAAAAAGATGAAAAGGGAAATCGAAGTCATCAGCCGCATTGGTCAAGAGCCATGGGATTCCTTAACGCAGCAAGCTGATCGTATTTACCAACTAGGAAATGTAAAGCTAGAGGAACAGAATTTTGGAAGAATCCCGATTATGGTAGATTGATGAAAAATTGTTTTATAAACCAGCATCTTGTCACTAATTTGCTAGTGAAATTCAGGTTGACTTGTGTTATAATAAAAAAGATTGAAAAAGTGAAAATCTAAAGGAGAATATCCAATGGGACGTAAATGGGCCAATATCGTGGCAAAGAAAACAGCAAAAGATGGAGCAAACTCAAAAGTTTATGCTAAATTTGGTGTTGAAATCTATGTAGCAGCTAAAAAAGGAGAACCAGATCCAGAATCAAATTCAGCTTTGAAATTTGTTATTGAACGTGCTAAACAAGCGCAAGTGCCGAAGCATGTTATTGACAAAGCGTTAGATAAGGCAAAAGGAAATACAGACGAAACCTTTACTGAAGGACGTTATGAGGGCTTTGGTCCAAATGGTTCAATGCTTATTGTGGATACACTAACTTCAAATGTCAATCGTACTGCAGCAAATGTTCGTTCTGCCTTTGGTAAAAATGGTGGAAACATGGGAGCGAGTGGCTCAGTGTCTTATATGTTTGATAATAAAGGTGTGATTGTATTCACAGGAGACGATGCGGACAGTGTGTTTGAACAACTGCTAGAAGCTGATGTTGATGTGGATGATGTAGAAGTAGAAGACGGTACTATCACCGTTTATACAGCACCAACAGATTTGCACAAAGCCTTGACTGCTCTCCGCGAATCTGGTGTGGAGGAATTCCAAGTTACCGAATTGGAAATGATTCCGCAATCTGATGTGACCTTGTCAGGTGAAGACTTAGAAACATTTGAAAAATTGTATGCTGTGTTAGAAGATGACGAAGATGTCCAAAAGATTTATACAAATGTAGAAGGATTTTAATAGTGAAGAAAGAGGTGCTTAGATACTCTTCTGAGCTTAAAAAGCAAATGAAGAGTCCGACAGCTACTGCGTCAAGAGTTTTTTACTAATACAGATTGAGACTGAGATAATTTTGTCCCAGTCTCTTTTTTTGTTACTTACTAATCTCTCAGTGTTTTTTAAGAAATTTAGTTATAAGACCGTAAGTATGTTGAGCTAGTATCTTCTTTACTTTGATAGAGTAGACATGAAGTTTGGTAGAAAAGGTGGCTAGCTAATAATATGTAGTTGAAGAGTGAGGTTGGTTTCCAAGACTGCTTGTTGTAGCTTAGTTTATTCTAAAAATTCAAATAAGGAGCGTAAAAAGCAGACAAATCAGTGATAAACTATAAGTTGAGAGAAGTAAACTATTGGTCGATTGAGTTTGTAAGAAAAGGTGCTACAATATAATTAGCAAATGGAGGGAGGAAAAATCTGATGAAAAAACAAACACTAGGTATGATGATTTCATCATTAAGGAAAGCAAAAGGGATGACACAATTAGAACTGGCTGAAAAGATGGGGGTCACTGATAAGGCTGTTTCAAAATGGGAAAGAGATTTATCCTATCCAGATATTAATACCATTCCTAAATTAGCAGACCTGTTTGATACATCGGTAGATGAGCTGATGCAAGGACAGACAGTGATGAAAGAAAACAAGAAAAATAGAAAATCTGATATTGTTGACACCGTGTTGAGAGGACTTGGAGTAGCATGGGGATTGTTGTAGTGGTTTTATCTGCTTTAGGAAAAGTGGACACTAAGGCTGCACTGACAATGCTTAGACTTGGTTTAGCCAGTCTTTCAATCTCCTCACTAAAGGATAAAAACGAATGAGAATAATTGTTAAAGGCGTTGGTGAAATAACTATCGCCTTTTCTGGGAAGTTTTCATATTCAGGTCATCTAGAGATTTTACATGTGGTTATATTACAATGGTAATAAGATTCTCGCAAGCGTCTGGGAACAGGGAAAAAGGGGAGGGGAAAATGGACGCTTTTAAGCATATCAATCCTAAGTTTTTAGTATGGTACAGAATTATTCGGGTGCACAATTTGTCAAAGACCTTGTAGCTAGATTATCGTGGTAATCATTTTCATATTGGTGAGCCAACAGTCGCTTTGGTTGTTATCATTTATGGAATTATTGCGCAGTACGGTCTATCTGGTCTGACAGTGGCTACTTTCTTAGCTGGTCTAATGCTCGTCGGCATGGGTTTGCTACATTTCAGTGACTTGTTCAAATATATTCCTAAGACCATCACTGTTGGCTTTACCCTTGGAATTGACGTTGGAATTATCGCTGGACAAATCAAGGACTTCTTTTGTCTGAACAAGGTAAAAATGTCTTAATTCTTCGTATGCGCAGTGTTTCTGTAATGGATATTTCGGGATTGGATGTTCTTAAAGAGATCCTTGGCAAATGTCAACGAACAACCTTACCATGTCATGGAAAAAGCAAGCTTTATTGATAAGAGTTGGTGCAGACAACTTTTGTGCTAATATTGATGTCGCTTTAACACGCGTAGCTAGTTTAGAAAAGTAATTGAGTGTTTCCACTATTCGTCAAATGTATCAATGTTTGGTAAAAATCTGATTTCGTTTAGCTCTACTTGATAAAGAAAATCTATCACTTGGATAAAAATCAAATAATAGTCAAGAAGAAAAATATTTGATATGATAGGATTTATCTTAATGAAAGAGGGTATTGTAAGAATATGAAAAAAGTATTGAAATACTTTTCTTTAGCAGCTCTTGGACTTTTAACAGCAGGAATGTTAGTAGCCTGCTCTACTTCAAAGTCACCTACTTCATCTGGGAAAACAGAAGTCAAAGTTGCAACGAATGCTTCACCAAAGCCATTTAACTATGAAGAAAATGGGAAACTAACCGGCTATGAGATTGAAGTTATTCGTGCCATTTTTAAAGGTTCTAATAAATACAAGGTCAAATTTGAAACGACAGAGTGGTCTGGTATTTTCGCTGGTCTAGATAGCGATCGCTACCAAATGGCAGTGAATAATATCAGCTATACAAAAGAGCGTGCAGGGAAATACTTGTATGCAGCTCCGACTGCTAAAAATCCAAATGTTTTAGTTGTGAAAAAAGGTGAAAAAAGTATTCAATCACTGGATGACATTGGTGGCAAAACAACAGAAGTAGTACAGGGAACAACGACTGCTGCACAATTAGAAAAATACAATCAAGCACATGCTAACAATCCAACGAAAATTAGCTATACAAAAGCGGATTTTCAACAAATTATGAACCATTTAAACGATGGAAAGTTTGATTATAAGATTTTTGATAAAATCGGTGTTGAAACAGTTATTAAAAATCAGAAACTGGATCACCTAAAAGTGATTGATTTACCAAGCAATCAACAACCTTATGTTTATCCACTTTTAGCAAAGGGGCAAGATGAATTGAAAACATTTGTCAATAAGCGCATTCAGGACTTGTACAAAGATGGGACTCTGGAAAAATTATCTCAAAAATTCTTTGGTGGTAGTTACTTGCCAGCACAAGCAGATGTGAAATAAGAAACTTAAAACCAGCTAGATGCTAAATGTCAGCTGGTTTTTTAATAAATTTAGTTATAGCTTAAAACTATAACCCTTGTTATGAAATAACAATTTGTCAATCAGATAAATATGTGCGATACTATTTTCATAAGATTTTTAAAGGAGAATGAAAATGAAATTGAAAAAATGGTTTGGAATAACAGCTCTAGCAGCGACAGCAGTAATTGGTTTAGCAGCTTGTGGTTCGGGAAATAAAAATACTGATGCCAAGACAGTTAAAATTGGTGTGATGACAAAAAGTGATTCGGAAGAAAAACGTTGGAACAAGATTCAAGAGTTGTTGAAAAAAGATAACATCAAGTTGCAATTTACAGAATTTACGGATTACTCTCAGCCGAATAAAGCAGTTGCTGATGGTGAAGTGGATATCAATGCTTTCCAACACTACTATTTTTTGAACAACTGGAATAAGGAAAACAAGCAAAACTTAGTCGCAGCAGCTGAAACTTATATTGCCCCAATTCGCCTCTATTCTGGTATAAAAAATGGGAAAAATAAATATACGAAGGTAAGTCAAATTCCAAATGGTGCAGAAATCGCAGTTCCAAATGATGCAACAAATGAAAGTCGAGCACTCAATCTATTGCAATCTGCAGGTCTGATTAAATTAGACAAATCTGGGAATGAATTGGCAACTGTGGCAAATATCAAAGAAAATCCAAAGAAATTGAAAATTACAGAATTGGATGCCAGTCAAACAGCACGTTCATTGACATCTGTAGATGCAGCTGTTGTCAATAATACTTTTGTTACTGAAGCAAAAATTGATTTTAAAAAAGCTCTGTTTGTTGAACCAAAAGATAAAAACTCAAAACAATGGTTTAATATCATTGCAGCTAAAAAAGATTGGGAAAAATCTCCAAAAGCAGATGCCATTAAGAAAATTATCAAAGCCTATCATACAGATGAAGTCAAAAAAGTAGTTGACGAAACATCAGATGGTCTAGATCAACCAGTTTGGTAAGATTCACCCTATTTATCTGTATTTCAGTTTGACAAAACTCAGTTGGAATTGCCGACTGAGTTTTGTCGCCATAACTATGAGGAAAAAAGATGACATTTTCAAGTGAAGAAGAACAAATTAAAAGATTTGACGAGGATATGGTGGCACAAGACTATATTGCCGTTTTACGGGCGTTGATTGCTAAAAAATCAATCTTTGCCCAACAGGTTGGTCTACAAGAAGTTGCTGCTTATCTAAAAGAAATCTTTATCAAAGCCGGTGCAGAGGTGGAATTAGATGAAAGCTATACAGCGCCATTTGTGATAGCAAAATTTAAAAGTCAGAATCCAACAGCTAAGACAATTATTTTTTACAACCATTATGATACAGTTCCGGCAGATAGTGATCAAATTTGGACAGATAATCCGTTCACTCTATCTATTCGGGATGGTGGCATGTATGGTCGTGGAGTCGATGATGACAAAGGGCATATTATTGCACGTTTGACGGCTGTTCAAAAATACCTACAAACGCATGATGACTTGCCTGTTACTGTCATTTTTATCATGGAAGGTGCGGAGGAATCAGCTTCAGTTGATTTGGAGAAATATCTAGAGAAACACAAATCTCTTCTACATGGAGCAGACCTGTTGGTTTGGGAACAAGGCATTAAAAATTCTTTAGGTCAACTTGAAATTTCTGGTGGAAATAAGGGAATTGTCACATTTGATATCAAGGTTAAAAGTGCAGAAGTGGACATTCACTCCAGTTTTGGTGGCGTGATTGATTCAGCTTCTTGGTACTTGATTAATGCCCTTACCAGTTTGAGAAATAAGGATGGACGCATTAAAGTAGAGGGACTTTATGAACAAGTAATGACACCCAATCAACGAGAATTGGCTTTGGTGGAGAGATACGCTCAGCGCAGTCCAGAAGAAGTAGAAGCCATTTACGGTTTGAAATTACCTTTATTACAAACGGAGAAAAAAGATTTTTTAAATCGAATCTTCTTTGAACCCTCTTTTAATATTGAAGGAATTACTTCTGGTTACCAAGGACAAGGGGTCAAGACAATCCTTCCTGCAGAGGCCTCAGCAAAAGTAGAAGTTCGTTTAGTTCCAGGACTAGAACCTCATAGAGTATTAGAATTAATCCGAGAACAACTCGATAAAAATGGTTTTGATAAGGTAGAATTAGTCTATACTTTGGGCGAAATGAGTTATCGTAGTGATATGAGCGCGCCACCAATTTTAAAGGTTATTGAACTGGCTAAGAAATTTTATCCAGAAGGTGTTTCTGTTTTGCCTACAACCGCAGGAACTGGTCCCATGCATACAGTATTTGAAGCTCTTGAAGTACCGATGGTCGCTTTTGGACTTGGTAATGCAAATAGTCGAGACCATGGTGGTGATGAGAATGTACGCATTGCAGATTATTACACCCATATTGAATTAGTAGAGGAGCTGATTGTAAGTTATGAGTAAAGAAATGATTCAGTTAGAGCACATTGATGTAACTTTTCAACAAAAGAAACGTCAGATTCAAGCAGTTAAAGATGTGACACTTCATATTCAAGAAGGAGATATTTATGGAATTGTTGGCTATTCTGGGGCTGGAAAATCAACCTTGGTGCGTGTTATTAACCTACTGCAAGTTCCAACGAATGGGAAAATTATTGTAGATGGGAATGTTCTTTTTGACAATAAAGTAACTCTGACAGCAGAACAACTGCGTCGTAAACGTCAAGATATTGGCATGATTTTCCAACATTTTAATTTGATGAGTCAATTAACAGCGGAAGAAAATGTTGCGTTTGCGTTGAAACATTCTAGTTTGTCAAAAGAAGAGAAGAAAGAGAAAGTACACACGTTGTTGGAGCTCGTTGGCTTAGCAGATCGCGCTGAAAATTATCCCTCTCAGCTTTCTGGAGGGCAAAAACAACGGGTTGCAATTGCACGTGCTCTTGCCAATGATCCCAAAATCTTAATTTCGGATGAATCAACCTCTGCACTTGATCCCAAAACGACCAAACAAATCTTAGCATTGTTACAAGATTTGAATCAAAAGCTAGGATTAACGATTGTTTTGATTACTCATGAAATGCAAATTATCAAAGATATCGCTAATCGTGTTGCTGTTATGCAAGATGGTCAATTGATTGAAGAAGGATCTGTCTTGGATATTTTTTCTAACCCTCAGCAAGACTTAACCAAAGATTTTATCTCGACTGCAACAGGAATTGATGACGCTATGGATAAGATTGAACAGCAAGAGATTGTAAAGTATTTAGCTTCAAATAGCCTTTTGGTGCAAATGAAATACGCGGGAACCTCTACAGATGAACCCTTGCTGAATGAGATTTACAAACATCATCAAGTTACTGCCAACATACTTTATGGAAATATTGAAATTTTAGGTGGAACGCCTGTTGGAGAGCTGGTTGTTGTTTTATCTGGTGAAAAGAAAAATCTAGTAACAGCTAAAACAGCTATTCGTGAAGCTGGTGTTCAATTAACGGTATTGAAGGGAGAAGCATAAATGGAAAACTTTATTCAAACATACTTGCCGAATGTTTATCGAATGGGGTGGAGTGGTCAAGCTGGCTGGGGAACAGCTATTTACTTGACATTATATATGACGGTCACTTCTTTTATTATTGGTGGATTATTAGGGTTAATTGCTGGGCTTTTTCTTGTTTTGACTGCTCCGGGAGGAGTCTTGGAAAATAAAGTAGTTTTTTGGGTTTTAGATAAAATCACGTCAATCTTTCGCGCAATTCCATTTATTATTTTGTTAGCCGTACTTTCTCCGTTTTCTCATTTGATTGTAGGAACTAGCATTGGACCAAATGCAGCTATTGTACCTCTTTCATTTGCAGTGTTTGCTTTCTTTGCTCGCCAAGTTCAGGTTGTTCTCGCCGAATTAGATGCTGGCATGATTGAAGCTGCTCAAGCTAGTGGAGCGACTTTCAGTGACCTAGTTGGGGTCTATCTGAGTGAAGGTTTGCCTGATTTGATTCGTGTGACGACTGTGACTCTCATTTCACTCGTAGGTGAAACTGCGATGGCCGGCGCTGTCGGAGCCGGCGGGATTGGCAATGTTGCTATTGCTTATGGTTTCAATCGTTATAATAATGATGTCACTATTTTAGCAACAGTGATTATCATTATTCTTATCTTTACTATCCAGTTTGCTGGTGATTTTCTGACTAGAAAGTTAAGTCATAAATAGACAACTAAATATGATTGTTAAAGATAAACAATAAATATATGAAGAAATGATATAAAAATTCTATGATAATAGGCACTACACCCTCAAAATGAGACATAAGAAAA
>NZ_KV795595.1:0-125118 GCF_001809055.1 Streptococcus sp. HMSC034B05
GTGAGGTCGGTGGTTCGAGTCCACTCGTGCCCATAATATTTTTGGAGAATTACTCAAGAGGCTGAAGAGGACGGTTTGCTAAATCGTTAGGTCGGGTAACTGGCGCGGGGGTTCGAATCCCCCATTCTCCGTATTTAAGGAGTGTAGCGATAGCTATCTCCTTTTCTGTTATCTGTGAATCTTGTGTGATAGATATTGTATCTATTTTGGAGTAGAGTGAATCATATGAAAAAATCCAAATTTCTTATTATGACTGCTGTTTTGATAATAATAACTTCTGTACTTTTAGTTACTACTCGTTCTTTAAGTGTGGTGAATGAAGCTTCTAATGTTGTTTCTATTTTGGATAATATTATTTCAAAACCATTTAGTTTTTTAGCGGATGTTAAATCAGATTTGACTGATTTATCGCGAACATACAAGGAAAATAAGCAATTAAAAAAGACTTTATTTAAAGTAGAAGAACAATCGGCTGATTTAGATTCATTAAAAGATGAAAATGCTCAATTAAGACAACTATTAGAAATGAAAAATATCTATGAGTCAAAAAAGACGGTTTCATCTGATGTTATCACGCGTATGCCTGTTTCTTGGTTATCTGAATTAACTGTCAATGCTGGTCGTCAAAATGGGATTCAAAATACAATGTTAGCGGTGGCAAATGGTGGCTTGATTGGTAGTGTGAAAGATGTTGCTTCTCATTCTAGTCGAGTAAATCTTTTAACAAACAATAAAAATGTTGACAATATTTCAGTAAGAATTCAAACGGAGACAAGCACTATTTATGGAGTGATTGTTGGCTACAGTAAAGAAAAATCTGCTTTCATTATCAGTCAGTTAAACAGTTCGGATACAATTAAAAAAGGTGAGAAAGTTGTGACAAGCGGTTTAGGAACGTATAACATTCCCAATATTCCAGTCGGAACAGTTCTTTCTGTTACTGAAAAATCTGATCATTTAACAAAAGAGGTATTTGTAAAACCGAGTGCAGATTTGTCAGATATTCGTGTGGTAACATTGGTAGGAAATTGATATGAAATTTTTTAAAAACTACGTTTTACCTTTTTTGGTTTTATTTGTTGTGATGTTAATAGATGGTCATCTTTCAAATCTTTTGACTAATCTTTTTTCGAATGATATTCACTTACTCAGTCATCTTTTACTTATTTTAATTTTGTACGTTTCTATAGATTTCTCGGAAAATATCAATTTTGTTATTTTATTGTTAATCGGTCTGTTGTACGACGCTTATTATTTTCATATTATTGGTCTTTCGACATTATTATTGCCTTTAAGTGGGATTGTTGTTAGTAAATACAATTCTGTTTTGATGACTAATCGAGTTAGTCGCTTTTTGTCAGTTGCTATTTTGGTATTTTTCTTTGAAATAGCTACGTTTGCTTTGGCAAATGTTACTCAGTTGACTCGAATGTCTTTTGCAGATTTTGTCGTTTATACAATGGCTCCGACGATGGTGTTCAATTTACTATTCTTTTTATTGATTCGACCAATTTTGGAAAAGATATATTTATGATAAAAATTTATGATAAATTGGAAATAGAAATGTAATAAAGGCGTAACATACTCAATGCCTTTTTTTGTTATACTTATAAATGTCTTATCGAATAGGAGTATAATTGTTTATGAAGAAAAAATTACTTACGTCAATCTTATTAAGTACAATGGTTCTTGCACAAGGAGCATCTCTTGTAAATGTACATGCAGATTCCACTGATGATAAAATCGCCGCACAAGATAGCAAAATTAATAGTTTGACTGATCAACAAAAATCAGCTCAAGCTCAGGTAGATCAAATTCAAAGTCAAGTCTCATCCATCCAAGCTCAACAAGAAAAATTGAAAGCTGAAAATGATAAACTCCAAGCTGAGTCAAAAAAATTATCAGCTGAAATTGAAGCTTTGTCTAAAAATATTGTAGCGCGCAACGAATCATTGGCTAATCAAGCACGTAGTGCCCAAACGAGTGGTACGGCTACAAGTTATATCAATACAATTGTAAATTCAAAATCTATCACAGAAGCCATTTCACGTGTTTCTGCGATGAATGAAATTGTTTCAGCAAACAATAAAATGTTAGAGCAACAAAAGCAAGATAAAAAAGCAATTTCTGAAAAACAAATGGCTAATAATGAAGCGATAAATACCGTTATTGCAAATCAACAAACGCTTGAAAATGATGCAAAAACATTATCTACTAAACAAGCTGAATTAAAAGCAGCTCAGTTAAATCTTGCTGCAGAAAAAGCAACTGCTGAAGGTGAAAAGAATTCATTGTTAGCTCAAAAGGCAGCAGCACAAAAGGCTGCGGAAGAAGCAGCAGCACAAGAAGCAGCTTATAAAGCACAGCAAGCAGCACAAGCACAAGCAGTCGTTTCTTCAGCAAATACAAACTTTGAGGCACAGGTGCAAGCGGTGAATAATAGCGCTTCAGTAGCTACTCCAACTCAAACAAATGTGACGACTCGTTCTACATCAACTGTTAGTCGTCCTACTTATAGTTCTTCAGCTTCAACTTATCCAGTTGGTCAATGTACTTGGGGAGCGAAAACATTAGCTCCGTGGGCTGGGGATTATTGGGGTAATGGTGCTCAATGGGCAGCAAGTGCAGCTGCGGCTGGTTTCCGTACAGGTTCAACACCTCAAGTTGGTGCAATCATTTCGTGGAATGATGGTGGTTATGGTCATGTTGCCGTGGTGACAGCTGTAGAATCACCTACACGTATTCAAGTATCTGAAGCAAACTATGCAGGTAATCAAGCTATTGGAAATTACCGTGGTTGGTTCAATCCAGCTGCTGCAGGACAAGGCTCATTTACTTACATCTATCCAAATTAATGAATAAAGAATAAAGAGATAAAAAGCGCATGATGCGTTTTTTATTTTTGATTGAAAAATTAATTAAAAAGGGTTACAATGTTAATTGGAGAATATTTGTAACTGGTTTACAAAGAAACGAATACATACTGGAGGAAATTATGTCGTTTTCTGATTTAAAGCTCTTTGCTCTTTCGTCCAACCAAGAATTGGCTAAACGTGTTGCTCAAGAGATTGGCATAGAGCTTGGAAAGTCAACTGTGCGTCAATTTTCCGATGGGGAAATTCAGGTTAATATTGAAGAATCTATCCGCGGGAAACATGTTTTTATTTTGCAATCAACGAGTTCTCCTGTCAATGATAATTTGATGGAAATTTTGATTATGGTGGATGCATTGAAACGTGCAAGCGCCGAGTCTATCAATGTTGTCATGCCTTATTATGGTTATGCTCGTCAAGATCGAAAGGCACGCGCTCGTGAACCGATCACTTCAAAATTAGTTGCAAATATGTTGCAAGTGGCAGGTGTGGATCGTTTGTTGACAATTGATTTGCATGCGGCTCAAATTCAAGGATTTTTTGATATTCCAGTAGATCATCTCATGGGTGCTCCTCTCATTGCGGATTATTTTGAACGTCGTGGAATGACAGGTACTGACTATGTGGTTGTCAGCCCTGATCACGGTGGTGTGACGCGCGCTCGTAAATTAGCTGAGTTTTTGAAAACACCGATTGCGATTATTGATAAGCGACGTAGCGTGGATAAGATGAATACGAGTGAAGTGATGAATATCATTGGTAAGGTAGAAGGCAAGACTTGTATCTTGATTGATGATATGATTGATACGGCTGGGACAATTTGCCATGCTGCTGATGCGCTTGCTGAGGCAGGTGCGGTAGAGGTTTATGCAAGCTGTACTCACCCAGTACTTTCAGGTCCTGCTATGGATAATATTCAAAAATCAGCAATTAAAAAATTGATCGTATTAGATACAATTTATTTACCAGAAGAACGTTTAATTGATAAAATTGAACAAATTTCGATTGCACATCTTTTGGCAGAGGCTATCGTACGTATTCATGAAAAACGTCCTCTTTCGCCACTATTTGAAACTTTAACGGCTCTTTCATAAGAAATCTAGATAGGAATCACTCTGATAGCTGGAGTGATTCTTTTGTTTCAATTAGACGATAAGTGATGAATTTTCCTCAATATTATGCTATTTTTTTGAATAATAAAAAAGACTTTGTCCAGATAGGTTGCAGAAATAGCGGGGATACTCTCGCTAAAGTATTGATTTAACAAGTTTTTGATTTTATAGTATAATAGTTCTATCAGATTTTGGAGGTAAGATATGGATTTGACGAAACGTTTTAACAAAAATTTAGATAAAATTGAAGTTTCTTTGATTCGGCAATTTGATCAATCTATTTCGAGCATTCCTGGAGTTCTTCGTTTGACATTAGGAGAGCCTGATTTTACAACTCCAGATCATGTAAAAGAAGCTGCAAAAGCGGCAATTGATGCAAACAAGAGTCATTATACAGGCATGAGTGGGCTGTTAGAATTGCGTCAGGCAGCCAGTCAATTTGTAAAAGAAAAGTACAATCTTTCTTATGATCCTGAAACAGAAATTTTAGTGACAATTGGGGCAACTGAAGCTTTGTCTGCTACGTTGACGGCTATTTTAGAAGAAGGAGATAAGGTGCTTTTACCCGCACCTGCTTATCCAGGATATGAGCCGATTGTTAATCTTATTGGGGCAGAAGTTGTTGAGATTGATACGACAGAAAATGATTTTGTTTTAACACCTGATATGTTGGAAAAAGCGATTTTGGAGCAAGGAGATAAATTAAAAGCTGTTATTTTAAATTACCCAGCTAATCCTACGGGCATTACCTATTCTCGTGAACAAATAGCTGATTTAGCCGATGTCTTGAAAAAGTATGATGTCTTTGTTGTTTGCGACGAAGTGTATTCTGAGCTGACTTATACCGAGCAGCCACATGTATCTATTGCAGAATTTTTACCAGAGCAAACGATTGTTATCAATGGTTTGTCTAAATCGCATGCGATGACAGGATGGCGTTTGGGTTTTACCTTTGCTCCAGCAGCATTTACTGCTCAGTTGATTAAGAGTCATCAGTACTTGGTAACAGCTGCAAATACGATGGCTCAATTTGCAGGAGTGGAAGCATTGACAGTAGGTAAAGATGATGCAGAGCCGATGAAAAGGGAATATATTGAGCGTCGCGATTACATTATCGAAAAAATGACAGAATTGGGCTTTAAGATTATCAAGCCAGATGGTGCATTTTACATTTTTGCTAAAATTCCAGCTGACTATAATCAAGATTCTTTTGCTTTTTTGAAGGATTTTGCACAAAAAAAAGCGGTTGCTTTCATTCCTGGTGCCGCTTTTGGGCGGTATGGAGAAGGATATGTACGTATTTCTTATGCGACCAGCATGGATACGATAAAGGAAGCAATGAAGCGACTTAAGGAATATATGGAGGGATATGCTGAAATCTATCACAAGTAAAGGTTTGGTTCTCTATAATCGTAATTTCCGAGAAAATGATAAGTTGGTCAAAATTTTCACAGAGCAAGCGGGTAAGCGAATGTTTTTCGTGAAACATGCTAGAAATTCTAAGTTGAATCCGGTTATTCAACCACTAGTAGTGGCAGATTTTTTGATGAAAATAAATGATGACGGTTTAAGTTATATTGATGATTATCAAGAAATTAGAACTTTTCAGCATATCAATCATGATCTTTTTACAATGGCTTATGCGACTTATGTGGTAGCTCTGGCGGATGCCAGTATTCAGGATAATGAAATAGATTCTGCTCTCTTTGTTTTTTTGCAAAAAACATTAGAATTGATGGAGCAAGGTTTGGACTATGAAGTCTTGACAAATATTTTTGAAATTCAAATTTTATCGCGTTTTGGTGTTTCTTTGAATTTTCATGAGTGTTGTTTTTGCCACCAAATAGGGCTACCGTTTGATTTTTCTTTTACTTATAGTGGCGTTTTATGTCCGGAGCATTACGACAAGGACGAGCGACGGAGTCATTTGGAGCCCAATATTCCTTACTTATTAGACCAATTTCAGGCTGTTCAATTTAGTGAACTGGAGACAATTTCTTTGAAATCTGAATTGAAAAAACAATTGCGAAAAGTGATTGATCAAATTTATGAAGAATATGTTGGGATTCATCTAAAGTCCAAAAAATTTATTGATTCTCTGGGAGACTGGGGAGAAATCTTAAAGAACAAGGAGTCGAAATGAAAAAAATAGCAATTGATGCCATGGGTGGTGATTATGCCCCACAATCTATTGTAGAGGGGGTTAATCAAGCCCTGAACGATTTTTCGGATGTTGAAGTCATCCTTTATGGAGATGAAGCAAAAATCAAGCAGTATTTAAAGGCAACTGAGCGGGTTCGTATTGTTCATACAGATGAAAAAATCAATTCAGATGATGAGCCGACTAAAGCTATTCGTAAGAAGAAAAATGCCAGTATGGTGTTAGCAGCCAAAGCGGTAAAGACTGGAGAAGCTGATGCCATTCTTTCTGCGGGGAATACTGGAGCGCTTTTGGCTGCTGGATTCTTCATCGTCGGTCGTATCAAGAATATTGACCGTCCGGGTTTGATGTCCACATTACCAACGACAGATGGAAAAGGATTTGATATGTTGGACTTGGGAGCTAATGCAGAAAATACGGCTCATCATTTGCATCAGTATGCTATTTTAGGGTCATTTTATGCTGAAAATGTACGAGGAGTCAAGCAACCGCGTGTTGGGCTGTTAAATAACGGAACTGAAAGCAGTAAGGGAGATTCGCTTCGTAAGGAAGTGTATGATTTGTTAGTGTCGGATGCCTCATTGAATTTTATTGGAAATGTGGAAGCGCGTGATTTAATGGATCATGTAGCGGATGTTGTTGTAGCAGATGGGTTTACAGGTAATGCAGTATTGAAAGCTATGGAGGGAACCGCCATGGGAATTATGAGCCAGCTTAAAAAATCTATTTTAGATAGTGGCTGGAAAGCAAAACTAGGTGCAGTGTTGCTGAAAGACAGTCTAAAGTCTTTGAAGAGTAGTTTAAATTATTCTGAGGTAGGCGGTGCTGTTTTGTTTGGAGTGCAGGCACCTGTTGTTAAAACACATGGGGCGAGTGATGCGAAAGCAGTTTACAGCACGATTCGCCAAATTCGTACAATGTTAGAAACAGATGTTGTTGGAAAAGCGGTACAAGAATTTTCAGGAGAAGTAAAATGACAGAACAAGAAATTTATCAAAAAATTATAGAAATTATTCAGGAAAGTCAGGGTGAACATTTTGTTGTCACTAAAGAATTGAGTTTAAAAGATGATTTAAAAGCAGATTCGGTGGATTTGATGGAATTTATTCTAACTGTAGAAGATGAATTTAACATTGAAATTTCAGACGAAGATATAGATAGTTTGAATAATGTGAGCGATGTCGTCGCTTGCGTACAGAAAAACTTGAACAAAGGATAAAAGCGAACATTTTATCTCTATAAGAAATCAATTGTAAGAAAACAACTGAAAAACCAGTTGTTTTTTGTTGTTTATCATTATTGTACGTTATTTTCTTGAAAAACTATTTCCAATATGATAGACTTAAGTCAGAAAAAGACGAAAGGCGAATATTAAAATGATGAGTGATTTATTATATTCGGGAAAAGCTAAAGATTTATTTTTGACAGATGATGAAAATATCATTGTTGCACGTTACAAAGACCAAGCGACAATGCTTAATGGCGCTCGTAAAGAGACGATTAAAGGGAAGGGTGTTCTTAATAATCAAATCTCATCTCTCATTTTTAGAAAATTAAATGCAGCTGGGGTTGCAACGCATTTCATTGAGAAAATATCAGAAACAGAACAACTGAATAAAAAGGTCAGCATTATTCCGCTTGAAGTTGTTCTGCGTAATGTGACAGCAGGTTCTTTTTCTAAACGTTTTGGGTTGGAAGAAGGAATCGAACTGGAAGAGCCAATTGTCGAATTTTATTATAAAAATGATAAGTTGGATGATCCCTTCATTAATGATGAACATGTGAAATTTTTAAAGCTTGCTAACGATGAAGATATTGCCTATATTAAAGCTGAAACACGTCGGATAAACAAACTCTTGTCAGATTGGTTCCATCAAATCGGACTTAAATTAATTGATTTTAAATTGGAATTCGGTTTTGATAAAGATGGTAAAATTATCCTAGCAGATGAGTTTTCACCAGATAACTGTCGTCTTTGGGATGCGCAAGGGCATCACATGGACAAAGATGTCTTCCGAAGAGGGTTAGGAGAATTAACGGATGTTTACGAAGTGGTATGGGAAAAATTGCAAGAACTTAAGTAAGGATTGAACATGGATAAACGTATTTTTGTTGAGAAAAAAGCTAACTTTAGCATTAAATCGGAGTCACTGGTCAAAGAACTAACACATAATTTGCAGTTAACCTCTTTAAAAATTTTACGTATTGTGCAGGTGTATGATATCTTTAATTTAGAAGAAATCCTGTTTGCGCGTGCGCAAAAGCATGTCTTTTCTGAGCAGGTGACAGATACAATTTTAGATGAAGCAACTGTGCAGGCGGATCTTAACAGCCATGCTTTTTTTGCTATTGAAGCTTTGCCGGGTCAGTTTGACCAGCGGGCAGCAAGTTCACAAGAGGCTTTGCTCTTACTTGGTAGTGACAGCAACGTAACGGTTAATACTGCCCAGCTTTATCTGGTTAATAAGGATATTGATGCATCTGAGTTGGAAGCGGTGAAGCATTATCTTTTGAATCCAGTTGATTCGCGTTTCAAAGATATCACCTTGCCTATTCGTCCACAGGAATTTTCAACTTCTGACAAAACAATTCCAAGTTTGGATTTCTTCAAGACTTATACAGCTGAAGATTTTGCGGCTTACAAGGCGGAACAAGGTTTGGCTATGGAAGTGGATGATCTTGTTTTTGTTCAAGATTATTTTAAATCAATTGGGCGTGTGCCAACAGAAACAGAATTGAAAGTTTTGGATACCTACTGGTCTGACCATTGCCGTCACACGACTTTTGAGACAGAATTGAAAAATATTAACTTTTCAGCTTCTAAGTTCCAAAAACAATTGCAGGCAACTTACGATAAATATATTGCTATGCGTGACGAATTGGGACGTTCTGAAAAGCCACAGACGCTTATGGATATGGCGACAATCTTTGGTCGTTATGAGCGTGCTAACGGTCGTTTGAACGACATGGAAGTGTCGGACGAAATCAATGCCTGCTCGATTGAAATTGAGGTAGATGTAGATGGTATCAAAGAACCTTGGCTGCTTATGTTCAAAAATGAAACCCACAATCACCCAACGGAAATTGAGCCTTTTGGCGGAGCTGCAACTTGTATTGGTGGTGCTATTCGTGACCCGTTGTCAGGTCGTTCTTATGTTTACCAAGCTATGCGTATATCAGGTGCAGGTGATATTACCGCACCAATAGCAGAAACACGTTCTGGTAAATTGCCGCAACAAGTCATCTCTAAAACGGCGGCGCACGGCTATTCGTCATACGGGAACCAAATAGGACTTGCGACTACCTATGTCAAAGAGTACTTCCATCCAGGCTTTGTTGCTAAGCGTATGGAGCTAGGTGCTGTTGTCGGTGCGGCACCAAAAGAAAATGTCGTGCGTGAAAAACCAGAAGCTGGTGATGTGGTTATCCTTCTTGGTGGAAAAACAGGACGTGACGGTGTCGGTGGTGCTACAGGCTCATCTAAGGTTCAAACAGTTGAATCGGTTGAGACAGCAGGTGCCGAAGTGCAAAAAGGGAATGCTATTGAAGAACGTAAGATTCAACGTCTTTTCCGCAATGGCAATGTCACTCGTCTCATCAAGAAATCAAATGATTTTGGTGCTGGCGGCGTCTGTGTGGCTATTGGTGAATTGGCAGATGGTCTTGAAATTGACTTGGACAAAGTGCCACTAAAATACCAAGGTCTTAACGGTACCGAAATTGCCATTTCTGAGTCACAAGAACGCATGTCTGTTGTTGTTCGTCCAAGTGATGTGGACGCCTTTATTGCAGCATGTCATAAAGAGAACATTGATGCAGTTGTTGTCGCGACCGTTACTGAAAAACCAAACCTTGTCATGACTTGGAATGGTGAAACCATCGTTGACTTGGAACGTGCCTTCCTTGATACCAATGGTGTGCGTGTGGTTGTTGATGCAAACGTTGTGGATAAGGATGTTGCCCTTCCTGAGGTGCGTACAACATCAGCAGCAACACTTGAAGCAGACACAGTGAAAGTTCTGTCTGATCTTAACCACGCTAGTCAAAAAGGGTTGCAAACTATCTTTGACAGCTCGGTTGGGCGTTCAACAGTTAATCATCCAATCGGCGGTCGTTATCAAATTACGCCTACTGAAAGCTCTGTGCAAAAATTGCCAGTACAAAATGGTGTCACAACGACAGCTTCTGTCATGGCACAGGGATTCAATCCTTATATTGCGGAGTGGTCACCTTATCATGGTGCAGCTTACGCTGTTATTGAAGCAACAGCTCGCTTGGTAGCAACAGGTGCTGATTGGTCTCGTGCGCGTTTCTCTTACCAAGAATACTTTGAACGCATGGATAAACAAGCGAATCGCTTTGGTCAGCCAGTAGCTGCTTTGCTTGGTTCGATCGAGGCACAAATCCAGCTTGGGCTACCATCAATCGGTGGTAAGGACTCCATGTCAGGGACCTTTGAAGAATTGACGGTACCGCCAACCTTGGTTGCCTTTGGTGTGACAACAGTAGATAGTCGCCAGGTGCTTTCTCCTGAGTTTAAGACTGCTGGGGAGAATATTTACTACATCCCAGGACAGGCTATTTCAGAAGATATTGATTTTGACTTAATCAAAGATAACTTTGCACAATTTGAAGCTATTCAGACTAAGCATAAAGTAACAGCAGCTTCAGCTGTTAAATACGGTGGTGTTCTTGAAAGTTTAGCACTTATGAGCTTTGGTAACCGTATTGGTGCAACTGTAGAAATAGCTGAGCTTGACAGCAGCTTGACAGCTCAGCTTGGTGGTTTTGTTTTTACATCTGATGAACTCATTGCTGACGCAATGAAAATTGGTCAAACTGTGGCAGACTTTGCAGTAACTGTCAACGGTGTCAACTTGTCCGCTGCGAAATTACTTGCAGCCTTTGAAGGTAAGTTGGAAGATGTTTATCCAACCGAGTTTGAACAGTCAACAGTTCTTGAAGAAGTACCTGTTGTGGTATCTGATGCTGTTATAAAAGCTAAAGAAAGAATTGCACAGCCTCTGGTTTATATCCCAGTTTTCCCTGGTTCCAATTCAGAGTACGATTCAGCTAAGGCCTTTGAACAAGCTGGTGCCAAAGTCAACTTGGTGCCATTCGTGACTCTTAATGAAGCAGCAATTGAGGCTTCTGTTGACACCATGGTTGACAACATTGCTAAAGCCAATATTATCTTCTTTGTCGGTGGTTTCTCAGCAGCAGATGAGCCAGATGGTTCGGCTAAGTTTATCGTCAATATCTTACTTAATGAAAAAGTTCGCTCTGCTATTGACAGCTTCATTGAAAAGGGTGGCCTCATCATCGGTATCTGTAATGGGTTCCAAGCTCTTGTCAAATCCGGTCTTCTGCCTTATGGTGACTTTGAAGAAGTTGGTGAGACAAGCCCAACCCTCTTCTACAATGATGCCAACCAGCACGTGGCTAAGATGGTGGAAACCCGTATCGCTAATACCAACTCTCCATGGTTGGCAGGTGTTAAGGTTGGTGATATTCATGCGATTCCAGTCTCTCACGGTGAAGGGAAATTTGTCGTGACAGCTGAAGAATTTGCGGAACTGCGTGACAATGGTCAAATCTGGAGCCAATACGTGGACTTTGATGGTAAGCCTTCTATGGATTCTAAATATAATCCAAACGGTTCGCTCAACGCTATTGAAGGGATTACGAGTAAGAACGGTCAAATCATTGGTAAGATGGGACACTCGGAACGCTATGAAAATGGCCTCTTCCAAAACATCCCAGGTAACAAAGACCAAGGCCTATTTGAAAGTGCAGTGAAATACTTTACTGGGAAATAGCCTATTTGCAGAAGGAATATTATGAAACAGTATGTTGCAAGGCTAGAAAAAGATTTTTCACTTATAGAACACGGATTTAAAGAGGAAGAACAAAGAGCCTTAACTGATTATAAATCCAACGATGGTGAGTATATCAAGAAATTAGCATTTTTAGCTTATCAATCTGATGTTTACCAAGTAAGAATGTACGCTGTATTCCTTTTCGGATACTTATCAAAAGATAAAGAAATTTTAATATTTATGAGAGATGAAGTTTCTAAAGATAGTAACTGGAGAGTTCAAGAAGTGTTGGCAAAGGCGTTTGATGAATTTTGTAAGAAAACAGGATATAAAAAAGCACTTCCAATTATTGATGAATGGTTAAAAAGTAGCAATCTCCATACGAGGAGAGCTGTTACAGAAGGGTTAAGAATATGGACAAATAGACCATACTTTAAAGAGAACCCAAATGAAGCTATCAGAAGAATAGCTGACTTAAAAGAGGATGTAAGCGAATATGTTAGAAAATCAGTAGGGAATGCTTTAAGAGACATTAGTAAAAAATTTCCAGATTTAGTTAAAATTGAGTTGAAAAATTGGAAATTAGAAAGCAAAGAAATTAACCAAGTTTATAAATTGGCAAGTAAATTTATTGATGCCTAGAATTTAAGTACAAAAGGTATATAAAATGACATACGAAGTAAAATCTCTCAACGAAGAATGTGGGGTCTTCGGTATCTGGGGACATCCTCAAGCAGCTCAAGTCACTTATTTTGGACTGCATAGTCTGCAACACCGTGGTCAAGAAGGTGCTGGCATTCTGACAAATGATGCTGGCAAATTGATACGACATCGTGATACAGGATTAATTTCAGAAGTCTTCAAAAATCCAGCTAATTTGGAAAAATTAACAGGTCAGGCTGCTATTGGGCATGTCCGTTATGCAACGGCTGGAGAAGCCTCTATTGACAATATCCAGCCTTTCCATTTTAAGTTTTACGATATGGAATTTGGTCTGGCACATAACGGTAACCTGACCAATACGAAAACCCTGAAGAAAGAATTAGAACATAACGGCGCTATTTTCTCTTCTTCATCTGATACGGAAATTCTGGCTCATCTTATTCGCCGCAGCCATAATCCAAGCTTTATGGGCAAGGTTAAGGAAGCGCTCAATACGGTCAAAGGTGGTTTTGCCTATCTTCTGATGATGGAAGATAAGCTGATTGCAGCTCTTGATCCAAACGGTTTTCGTCCGCTTTCTATTGGTAAAATGGCAAATGGTGCCATCGTTGTTTCCAGCGAAACCTGTGCCTTTGAAGTGGTGGGTGCCGAGTGGATTCGTGATGTCAAGCCGGGTGAAGTGGTTATCATTGATAACAGTGGTATCCAGTACGACACTTACACGACAAATACGCAGCTTGCTATCTGTTCAATGGAATATATCTACTTTGCCCGTCCTGACTCAAATATTCACGGGGTCAATGTCCACACTGCTCGTAAACGTATGGGAGCACAGCTGGCGCGTGAGTTCAAACATGAGGCAGACATTGTGGTCGGCGTACCCAATTCCTCACTCAGCGCAGCTATGGGCTTCGCCGAAGAATCAGGATTGCCAAATGAAATGGGTCTCATCAAAAATCAATACACTCAACGAACCTTTATCCAGCCGACGCAAGAACTGCGTGAGCAAGGGGTTCGCATGAAGCTTTCTGCTGTATCTGGAGTGGTTAAGGGCAAACGTGTCGTCATGATTGATGACTCCATCGTGCGTGGGACAACTTCACGTCGTATCGTTCAGCTCTTGAAAGAAGCTGGAGCTACAGAAGTTCACGTGGCAATTGCTAGCCCACCTCTAAAATATCCATGTTTCTATGGAATTGATATTCAAACACGGCGTGAATTGATTGCGGCTAATCATTCTGTTGAAGAAACACGCCAGATTATCGGTGCAGATAGCCTAACTTACTTGTCTATTGACGGCTTGATTGACTCTATCGGACTTGAAACAAATGCCCCAAACGGCGGTCTCTGTGTTGCTTACTTTGATGGAGAGTACCCAACACCGATTTACGATTACGAGAAAGATTATCGTAGAAGCTTGGATGAGAAGGTTAGCTTTTATTGATAGACCGAACTCAATAGCAGCTCTGCTATTTCCAAAGAAAAAAAGAAGGAAAAATATTATGACAGAAAAAAATGCTTACGCTCCACGTCTTACCACTGACTAAAGGCTAAAGCATTTGTCAGTGGACGCTTTGTCCTATGGGGCCAAAGCTAAAGACCTGACTAGCTTTTTCAGTCAAAATTATGGTTTGACTGAAAAAACGTCGCAATCTTCAATATGGTTTTTTGACAAAAAAGAGAAGGAAAATTATTATGACAAAAAATGCTTACGCTCAATCTGGTGTTGATGTTGAGGCGGGATACGAGGTTGTTGCTCGGATTAAGAAACATGTGGCGCGTACGGAGCGTCTTGGTGTTCTGGGGGCTCTCGGTGGCTTCGGTGGGATGTTTGATTTGTCCCAGCTGGATGTCAAAGAGCCTGTCTTGATTTCAGGAACGGACGGTGTCGGAACCAAGCTCATGCTGGCTATCAAGTACGACAAACACGATACCATTGGTCAGGACTGTGTGGCCATGTGTGTCAACGACATCATTGCTGCGGGTGCTGAACCCCTTTATTTCCTAGACTACATTGCAACGGGTAAGAATGAACCTGCTAAACTAGAGCAGGTGGTTGCTGGTGTGGCTGAAGGCTGTGTCCAAGCTGGTGCTGGTCTGATTGGTGGCGAAACAGCCGAAATGCCGGGTATGTATGGCGAAGACGATTACGACTTGGCCGGTTTTGCGGTTGGTGTGGCTGAAAAATCACAAATCATCGACGGCTCAAAAGTCAAAGAAGGTGATGTGCTTTTAGGTCTGGCTTCCAGCGGTATCCATTCAAACGGTTATTCGCTTGTCCGCCGTGTCTTTGCAGACTATACTGGTGAGGAAGAACTGCCAGAATTGGAAGGTAAAAAACTCAAAGATGTCTTACTTGAACCTACTCGTATCTATGTCAAAGCAGCTTTGCCATTGATTAAGGAAGAATTAGTCAACGGCATTGCCCACATCACAGGTGGCGGCTTTATCGAAAATGTCCCACGTATGTTTGGGGACGATTTGGCAGCCGAAATCGAAGAAGACAAGGTGCCAGTTCTGCCAATCTTCAAGGCGCTTGAAAAGTATGGTGAAATCAAGCACGACGAGATGTTTGAAATTTTCAACATGGGTATCGGGCTCATGCTGGCTGTCAGTCCTGAAAAGGTTGACCGTGTCAAGGAAGTCCTTGATGAGCCTGTTTATAAGCTTGGGCGTATCGTGAAAAAGGCTGACGCAAGTGTGGTGATCAAATAATGAGCAAAAAAATTGCTGTTTTCGCTTCTGGTAATGGGTCAAATTTTCAGGTGATTGCCGAAGAATTTCCAGTGGAGTTTGTTTTTTCAGACCATCGTGACGCCTATGTGCTCGAGCGTGCCGACAAGCTTGGCGTTCTGTCCTACGCTTTTGAACTCAAGGAGTTTGAGAACAAGGCAGAATACGAAGAAGCAATTGTCAATCTCTTGGCTCAGCACCAGATTGACTTGGTTTGTCTAGCAGGTTACATGAAAATCGTTGGCCCAACCTTGCTGACTGCCTATCAAGGTCGCATTATCAATATCCACCCAGCCTATTTGCCAGAATTTCCAGGTGCTCATGGTATCGAAGATGCCTGGAATGCCGGTGTCACTGAGAGCGGAGTGACCATTCACTGGGTGGACTCAGGTGTGGATACTGGCAAGGTCATTAAACAAGTCCGTATCCCACGGCTAGTTCATGATACGATTGAAAGTTTTGAAGAACGCATCCATGCTGCTGAGTATCAGCTCTATCCTCAAGTGCTGGAGAGTTTAGGGGCCGAGAGAAGATAAGAAGGTAGTGAGAGATGATTTTATGGTAAAGGTAAGGACCTGTTCATAAACTATCTCTATCAGGGTTGGTAAATCATGAGTAGGGGCGTTAGCTAAGGAGAATTTTATGGGTCTATTTGATTTTTTTAAGAAGAAATTTTCCAGTGAAGAGATACCAATTGAAGATGGAGATAAGACTGTTGTTAAATCTGAAGATACAGATGATAGCGCTCCAGGATGGGAAGCGATTGATGCAGAATTTGATCGTTTATATCCTGATCAGCCCAATCCTCTTCATTATGGGACGGTTGTCAAGTATATGTTTGGGGGTCCAGATCCGCTTGACGGTATAAGTGTCTACGATGCGGGAGATTTTTGGCATTTTGTCAGCTATGGCTTGTCGGAGTTATATACAAAAGAAAGCACCGACTCAGAATACAGTGGTTATGGGATTGAATTGACTTTTAAGTTAAAGAAATCTACTAATGACGAAGAAGAAATCAAAAATGGTTGTGGTTTATTGCAGTATGTTGCAAGATATATTTTTAAAACAGGTAAAGTAGTTTTACCAGAAGAATACATCTATACCAAGCAAATGGTAGGAATAGATGCCCAGCAGAAATCTAAACTGACAGGTTTTCTGACCGCTAGTGACAATCTAGCTAAGCCTCTAGATACTCCTCATGGAAAAGTAGAATTTGTCACTCTGATTGGTGCGACAGATGCAGAACTGCGAAGTGTTTATGAAAGTGAAACAAGTAAGCTTGAGGTAAGGAAATTGTTGCAAGAGCTTGGAAATCAGATTACAGACTATAATCGCCAGTCTTTAGTTTAGATAATTTGAAGGAATCTATTGATAAAATGAAAGGAAAAAACATGACTAAACGCGCACTTATCAGCGTCTCAGACAAATCGGGCATTGTTGACTTTGCTCAAGAATTGAAAAACTTGGGTTGGGAAATCGTCTCAACCGGCGGAACTAAGGTTGCCCTTGACAAGGCAGGGATTGACACCATCGCTATTGACGATGTGACTGGCTTTCCTGAAATGATGGATGGTCGTGTCAAGACTCTTCACCCTAAAATTCATGGCGGTCTCTTAGCGCGTCGCGACCTTGATAGTCATGTTAATGCTATGAAAGAACATGGCATCACACCGATTGATTTGGTCGTTGTCAACCTTTACCCATTCAAGGAGACTATTCTTAAACCAGATGCGACCTATGCGGATGCGGTTGAAAATATTGATATCGGCGGACCATCTATGCTGCGCTCAGCAGCTAAAAACCATGCCAGTGTGACGGTTGTGGTTGCCCCTGCTGACTACGCTGAGATTATTGACGAATTGTCAGCGAACGGCGAAACAACTTATGAAACTCGTAAGCGTCTGGCAGCTAAAGTTTTCCGTCACACCGCAGCTTACGATGCCCTCATCGCTGAATATTTCACTGCTCAAGTGGGTGAAGAAAAACCTGAAAAACTCACCTTGACTTATGACCTCAAGCAGCCAATGCGTTATGGTGAAAATCCACAGCAGGATGCGGATTTCTACCAAAAAGCCTTGCCAACTGCTTATTCTATTGCCTCTGCTAAGCAGATCAACGGTAAGGAATTGTCCTTCAACAATATTCGCGATGCTGATGCGGCTATCCGTGTCATTCGTGACTTTAAAGACCGTCCAACCGTTGTGGCGCTCAAGCACATGAATCCATGTGGTATCGGTCAGGCTGATGACATTGAAACAGCTTGGGATTACGCTTATGAGGCTGATTCAGTTTCGATCTTCGGAGGCATTGTTGTCCTAAACCGTGAGGTTGATGCAGCGACAGCTGAGAAGATGCACGCTATCTTCCTAGAAATCATCATTGCCCCATCTTATACAGACGAAGCGCTAGCTATTCTCACAACCAAAAAGAAAAATCTGCGTATTCTGCAACTTCCCTTTGACGCTCAAGAAGCTAGCGAGGCTGAAAAAGAGTATACTGGCGTTGTTGGTGGCCTCCTTGTGCAAAATCAAGACGTGGTCAAAGAAAGTCCAGCCGATTGGCAGGTCGTTACCAAGCGCCAGCCAACTAAAACGGAAGAAACTGCTCTTGAATTTGCTTGGAAAGCTATCAAGTATGTCAAGTCTAATGGCATTATCGTGACCAATGATCACATGACACTTGGTGTCGGTCCGGGTCAGACCAATCGTGTCGCTTCTGTTCGCATCGCCATTGACCAAGCTAAAGATCGCCTTGACGGGGCTGTTCTTGCTTCTGACGCTTTCTTCCCGTTTGCTGATAACGTTGAAGAAATTGCAGCTGCTGGTATCAAAGCTATCATCCAACCCGGCGGTTCCGTCCGTGACCAAGAGTCTATCGACATGGCTGATAAATACGGCATTGCTATGGTCTTTACGGGTGTAAGACATTTTAGACATTGAGAACAGAAAAAACCTTGGATTGATTTCCAAGGTTTTAAAGTTTTATAGAGAGTTATTTTGGATAAATGTAACTGACTACTCCTTGCCCAGCTGCATGGGGATTAAACCAGCCACGAAAGTTGCCAATGTACTGTTTCCCAGCGTAGTTTGCCTCTTGAATCTGAATACGGGTGTTTGAGGCCACGTGAGTGACGACTCCAACGTGCCCGTAACTACCATCTGTCCAACAAATAATGGCTCCGACTTGTGGAGTTGTTCCTGTTTTAAAACCAGCACGTCTGGCACTAGTAGCCCAATCGCCACCATTTCCCCAATAATTTCCAGCCCAAGGTGCTAGAGCTTTAGCACCCCAAGTGCATTGACCTTTTGGATAAGTAGTTGCAGCAGCATAATTGGGTTGAAAGGATATAACAGGTTTCTCTACTTGATAGCTCGTACCTGTTAGTCCAATCATTTTACCGTTGAGATTGCGGTAGACATGTGTGTGGAAAAGCCCGCTACCAGTGTGTTTTTGTGTATCAATAGTGAACTTGTAGATACCATTTCCAGTTTTAGTAGCTGTGTACCACTGGATATCATCTTGCCCGTTGACTTCAGACCAGGTAGGCAGGATGATATTTCCATCTCCATAAGCATCTGTCACTGTTACTTCATAATTGTAGATCGAGCGTTTCGTGACAGCTACTTTCGTTTTTATCTGTTCTGCGAACATGCTAACCGAATCTGTTGCATAACTATGCTCACTACCGTCTTTATATTTTACATAAATATGATTGATATAGGTTCCAGACAAAGCCTGATGATTGCGGATATTAAAGGTTGTTGAAAAAGTTCCGTCTCCATTGTCAGTGGCTGTGTACCATTTGATATTACTCTGATTTGTAGTACTCCAAATAGGAACGCGAACGGATTGAATGGATTTGGATTTTGAAGTTTCCTTAGTTTTGACCGTATATGTTCCTTGTTCTTGATTGATATTTTCAACAGAGAATAATGGCTTTTGCTCTTCTTCCGAAGGTAATTGATCGGAACGAACTTGTACCGTAGTTCCAGCTAAGCCAGTAAACTCTGGTTTGACATAGCTTTCTCCGTAAAGATGAATGTGATAAGTTCCTGTGTCATAGTTGTGTTTTTTTAGCTCAACTCTAACATTGTAGCTTCCATCAGGATTTTTAGTAGCTGCATACCATTGAAGATCATCCTGTCCGTTTTTATCAGACCAAGTTGGAACAGTTAGTTTATAGATTGTTTCAGGGACATTTTTGATCTGAATATCCATAATACCAGGTTCTGGAAAACTAGTTTGGATAGTAGGATTTGGTTTTTCAAGGTTAAAAGTGGTACCTGACTGGTAAATCATTTTACCATTTTTATTTTCATAAGTATCTACAAAATATCTCCCATAACCCTTGTGTTTGGAAAAGTCAAATTTAGTTATTTCCTGTTCAGCATCGTACCAGTTGAGATCATCACTACCATTTTCTTCAGACCAAACGGCATGGATAATTTTAGAATTTTTTTGATCTTTATTGCGTGTAAAATGAATTTGCCCAATCTGTCCAGCTGTCGTAATTTTTGTTTGACTAGTAGGTTTATTCAGAGTGAAAGTCGCTCCATTTAAACCGATCATTTTTCCATTGATGTTGATATATGTATGGACATGGAAAGTACCGTACCCAGAATGTTGGCTCAAATCAACAGTTGTTGATGTTTGAGATGCGGAATACCATTTAAGGTCATCTTGCCCATTTTCATCAGACCAAACAGCATGGGAAATGGTGTAGGGGTTTTGGGCTTGTGAACGTATGTAGTTGATAGAAACGCTATTGCCAGAAACATTGACAGTAACATCGCTAGCAAGGGTTGTTGGATTTGAGCTTTTTGAAGCATTATTTGCTTCCGAGGCTTGAACTGTTAGTTGAGCTGAAAAAACACTCAAAAGGGCGCTGGATAGTAAAAACAATTGACTATATTTTTTCATAAATCTCCTTTGAATAAATAATTTGGATAGTTCCATTTAGATTATTCGGAAAAAATGAAAAAAAGTGAAAACTGAATTAAAAAATTAGAAATGACAATAAGATTTTATTATTATCAAAATATTTCACGATAAACAAAGGTATAAACGAACATTTGTGGTATAATTGATATAAATAATTCGCAAAGAGGGCAATTATGAAACTTTTGGTTGTTGGTTCTGGTGGTCGTGAGCATGCGATTGCCAAGAAGTTGTTGGCGTCTCGGGAGGTTGAGCAGGTCTTTGTTGCTCCCGGCAATGATGGCATGACTCTGGATGGTTTGGATTTGGTGAATATCGGAATTTCCGAACATTCCAAGTTGATTGAGTTTGCCAAAGCAAATGCTATTGCTTGGACCTTTATTGGTCCTGATGATGCGCTAGCGGCTGGTATCGTTGATGATTTTAACCAAGCTGGGCTTGAGGCTTTTGGTCCGACTAAGTTAGCAGCGGAGCTGGAGTGGTCTAAGGATTTTGCTAAGGAAATCATGGTCAAATACGGCGTTCCGACAGCAGCCTATGGCACATTTTCCGACTTTGAGAAAGCTAAAGCCTACATAGAAAAGCAGGGCGCTCCAATCGTGGTCAAGGCGGATGGCTTGGCATTGGGTAAGGGAGTAGTCGTGGCTGAAACCGTGGAACAGGCGGTCGAGGCGGCGCATGAAATGCTGCTGGACAATAAGTTCGGCGACTCGGGTGCGCGCGTGGTTATTGAGGAGTTCCTTGATGGCGAGGAATTCTCTCTCTTTGCCTTTGTCAATGGGGACAAGTTTTACATTATGCCTGCGGCGCAGGATCACAAGCGGGCCTATGATGGTGATAAGGGACCAAATACAGGCGGTATGGGTGCCTACGCTCCTGTTCCTCACCTGCCGCAAAGCGTGATTGACCAGTCGGTTGATGCTATTATCAAGCCAGTGCTTGAGGGTATGATTGCTGAGGGGCGCCCTTATCTTGGCGTGCTCTACGCGGGGCTTATCTTGACTAAGGACGGTCCTAAGGTTATTGAGTTCAATTCTCGCTTTGGCGATCCCGAGACCCAAGTTATCTTGCCGCGCCTGACTTCTGACTTTGCACAGAATATCACGGACATTTTGGCTGGCAGGAACCCTGACATCACTTGGCTGGATTCGGGCGTGACCCTAGGCGTGGTGGTTGCTTCAAATGGCTATCCGCTCGCTTACGAAAAAGGAGTGTTTCTGCCAGAAAAGACCGGTGGCGATATAATCACCTATTATGCAGGGGCTAAGTTTGATGGCAATAGCCAGCTGCTCTTGTCAAACGGCGGCCGCGTCTACATGCTGGTTACTACAGCCGACAGCGTCAAGGCTGCGCAGGACAAAATCTATAAGAAACTTGCAGAACAAGAAACAACTGGCCTCTTTTATCGGCAAGATATCGGGAGTAAGGCGATTAAATAAAGATATAAGAAAAAGGCGATGAATTTGCCAAATACGATAATGCTCGGATGATTTGCGAGCGTTAGCTAGCTAAAATAGAACAACCTAAGGTGATTGTCAAAAAAAGAAAAGGAAAAATTATGACTAAACCAATTATTTCTATCATCATGGGCTCCAAATCTGACTGGGCCACCATGCAAAAAACAGCCGAAGTCTTAGACCGCTTCGGTGTAGCCTACGAAAAAAAAGTCGTCTCAGCCCACCGCACACCAGACCTCATGTTCAAACATGCAGAAGAAGCCCGCAGCCGCGGCATCAAGGTTATCATTGCAGGTGCAGGCGGTGCCGCGCATTTGCCGGGTATGGTGGCAGCTAAAACAACTCTGCCTGTCATTGGTGTACCGGTCAAATCTCGTGCTCTCAGCGGCTTGGACTCACTCTATTCCATTGTGCAGATGCCAGGTGGTGTACCTGTGGCAACTATGGCCATTGGGGAAGCGGGAGCGACCAACGCTGCCCTGACAAGCCTGCGTATCTTGGCCATTGAGGACCAAGACCTAGCAGCAGCGCTAGCAGATTTTGCAGAAGAACAAGGAAAAATCGCTGAGGAGTCTAGCAATGAGCTCATCTAAAACAATCGGAATCATTGGCGGCGGTCAGCTAGGACAGATGATGGCCATTTCTGCTATCTACATGGGGCACAAGGTGGTGACGCTGGATCCAACGGCGGACTGTCCTGCCTCGCGCGTGTCTGAGATGATCGTGGCGCCTTATAATGACGTGGACGCCCTGCGTCAGCTGGCTGAGCGCTGTGATGTCCTGACTTATGAGTTTGAGAATGTTAATGCTGACGGGCTGGATGCCGTCATCAAGGATGGTCAGCTCCCTCAAGGAACGGACCTGCTCCGCATTTCTCAAAATCGGATTTTTGAAAAGGATTTTCTCGCAAACAAGGCCCAAGTCACCGTGGCACCCTACAAGGTCGTGACTTCTAGCCAAGACTTGGCTGATATCGACCTGTCGAAAAACTATGTCCTCAAGACTGCAACAGGCGGCTATGATGGACATGGGCAAAAGGTCATTCGCTCGGCAAAAGACTTGGAAGAAGCCTATGCGCTAGCTGACTCAGCAGACTGCGTTTTGGAAGAATTTGTCGATTTTGACCTTGAAATTTCCGTCATCGTGTCAGGAAATGGCAAGGATGTGACGGTTTTCCCTGTTCAGGAAAACATCCATCGCAACAATATCCTGTCTAAGACTATTGTCCCAGCTCGTATTTCTGATAGTCTAACTGAGAAAGCTAAAACCATGGCGGTGCGAATCGCAGAACAGCTTAATCTGTCTGGAACTCTTTGCGTGGAGATGTTTGCGACAGCTGATGACATCATCGTCAATGAGATTGCTCCACGTCCACACAACTCAGGCCACTACTCGATTGAGGCTTGTGACTTCTCCCAGTTTGACACCCACATTTTAGGAGTTCTGGGAGCACCATTGCCAGCTATCCAGCTACATGCGCCTGCCGTCATGCTCAATGTTCTCGGCCAGCATGTTGAGACCGCTAAAAAATATGTCGCAGAAAATCCAAGCGCCCATCTCCACATGTATGGTAAAATAGAAGCGAAGCACAACCGAAAGATGGGGCATGTGACCCTCTTTAGTGATAAGCCTGATGAAGTGAGAGAGTTTGGGGAAGGGATTGATTGGTAATGTATCAGAAATATATTTTTAAAATAACTGGAAATAATATTATCTCTAACAAAGAGGTTTTAATTCGGAATTTGACGCAAAATCCAGAAAAATTAGATATAAAAAATGGTAAGGCTGAAATAGATGATAAAACGTTGGATATTAATATAATTTATGAGAATAGTTCAAAAAAACCAACGGGTATTATAACGGTTAGTAGTGAGGATGTTGAATCTTTAGAACATTTTGACTCTATTATTACTGAAATAACTAAGAACGAACATAAATTTAATGAGTTTAGGTGTATTTTTGATGGAATAAGTAGCTACTACTCTAAAAAAATATATTCAAAATTACACGATATTGAAAGAAAAACTCAAGAATTTTTAAAAGAGTTATTCTATATTTCTGATGAAAGTGGTAAACTTGACAAATTTCAAACAACCCTGAAAAATATGGAAAAAATGATTTTACATTTAGTAAGTTAATTAAAGAAATATTTGATAGAGGGGCTATAACTGAAGAATTTATAGATCACATAAAGTATTGTATTGAAGAACAAAGTGTCCCTAGTCCTACTCTTTTCCCTAAAAGTTTTTGGGACAGTTCGCTATTAACAGGTAGTCAGAAGGAAGGGACAGAGATAAATGAACTACTTGAAGAAATTCGTAAGACTCGTAATACAATTGCTCATTGTAAAAAGTTCTCACAAAAAGAATATGAGAATTGTAAATTGAAGGTTGATGAATTAAATGATAAGCTTGAAGAAGTAATCTCTTCGATCGAGAATGAAAGTATAACGGATAGAAGAAATACGGAACCACTTATAGGAGAGGCTGAAAGAATAAGTAATTCCCTTCAGTCGGAGGATAGTGAAATAAAACGAGCATACTTTAAAGAATACCAACAATTAAAAAAAGACCGACAAGTTACAAATTTAATAGATTTTAGCAACGATGACTTTGATTCTCATGTTGAGTTTTATGCTCATTTAAATGAAAAGACTGATGAGGAAATTATAAATGAAACGAAAATTTTAGAACAAAAAAATTCAATTGACATTGGAATTCCAAAAGAAGAAATGTCAGAGGATGACTTAACTATCATTGTTCCAGCACAGAAGGAGGGGTTTGAACAAGTTTTCTTAAAAGATAATGAATGGTATGATATTCGTATTGGAAAAAATAGAAGAAGTAAAATTAAATATATTGCTGGATATGAAATAAAACCTAGAAGTGGTATTCAATATATTGCAAAAGTTAAAAAAATAATTCCATCTGAAAATGCTTTTGGATATTGGAAAGTAATATTTGATGGTGAACCCCAAAAATATGATCACTTGATTCATTTGGGTAATACATATCCACCTCAGAATATAAGATATACAACGAAACGAGAATTAGACGAAGTAGCTGAAAATAATGAAACGTTGGAGAAAATCTTTAATAATGCATATTAAATCGATAGTGATGCATAAACTAGAAAGAATAAATATGCTTATGTGTCATAGTAAAGATTTCTTAATTTGTCTATAAATATAAAAGAAAGGAACGATGGTATCAAATTCTCTAAACTGAATATAGATTACTAACTAGGTTGATTACTATGATACAAATTATCGTTAATGCATTTGTTGAAAAGGATAAGACTGGAGCAGTTGTTGAAGTCTTGTTTGCTAGCGCTGACCATGACAAGGTGCAAGCCAAATATGATGAATTAATTGCTCAATACCCCGATAACTATTTGGCTATCTATGATTTGCCATTGGATACTGATTTGAATACACTAGATCACTACCCATCAGTATGGATTGGGAAAGAGGAGTTTAAGGAGAGAGAAGGATAATGATTTTAGATTTATTTAATAATGAAAATAATACTATTGAAACGGATACTCTTAGCATAAAGGAGCATGCAATAGCTACTCAAAACGATGTTATTCAGATAGATAATATTTCTATGATGACAAAAGCAACATTGGCGTTTAGAATTTCTTTGAAAGAAATAGTTTTTGTAGCTATTATGTTAATAATGTTTCCGATAGATTTTATTCCAAATATCATTCCGATTACTTTTTTGGCTTTGTACATTTATATTGTATATAACCGTTATGAGAAATATCTTAAAACAAAATATTACATAGAGTTCAATTTAGGGTCTAGCAAAAATTCTTATTTGTTTTTTAAGGAAGAAATATTTCGAGACAAAGTATATGAAGTAATTAAAAAATCTTTTGGTGATAAAAATCAGATCACTTTTATTGATATAAAACATCAACAAATTGGTGGGGAACAAAATATTTTTGAAACAGGCTCATATAAAACAACTGTATCAGGTAATGATAATGTAGTTGGAAATGATTTTGGTTCGGGTAATAATGTCACATTTAATGGGGACAACAATGTTAACTCAAATATTGTTACAGATTCTATTTTAGAAAAATCTAATATGAATGTTGAGTTTCCGTGGTCGGAACTTTCTAAACAACTTCAACAGATTGTTAACAATGCTTCTGTTCTATCTGAGCAATCTATCGAAATTTTAAAGGATTTACTTGCTGCAACTGACAAAAATAGCGAGTCTGAATTTACTGTAATTGTTAAAGAAAATGCATCATTTTTTAATCAACAATTTATTAAAGATATAATATCAGGAACTTTAGGTGGAGTTATTTCATCATTACTATCAGGCAGATAAAATTATAGGAGAAACTAACAATGATCAACCGTTACTCTCGCCCTGAGATGGCGAACATTTGGAGTGAAGAAAACAAGTACCGTGCTTGGTTGGAAGTGGAAATCTTGGCTGACGAGGCTTGGGCTGAGTTGGGTGAGATTCCTAAGGAAGATGTGGCCAAGATTCGCGAGAAGACGGATTTTGATATTGATCGCATTCTGGAGATTGAGCAGCAAACGCGTCACGATGTGGTGGCCTTTACCCGTGCGGTTTCTGAGACGCTGGGTGATGAGCGCAAGTGGGTGCACTTTGGCCTGACCTCGACAGACGTGGTGGACACGGCCTATGGTTATCTTTACAAACAGGCTAACGCCATCATTCGTAAGGACTTGGATAATTTCCTTACTATCATCGCTGATAAGGCTAAGGAGCACAAGTTTACCATCATGATGGGGCGTACGCACGGTGTTCATGCGGAGCCAACGACTTTTGGTCTCAAGCTTGCGACTTGGTACAGTGAAATGAAGCGTAATATTGAGCGTTTTGAGCATGCTGCTGCTGGCGTGGAGGCTGGAAAAATCTCTGGTGCTGTTGGGAATTTTGCCAACATTCCGCCATTTGTGGAAAAATATGTTTGTGATAAATTAGGCATTCGTGCTCAGGAAATTTCGACTCAAGTCTTACCGCGTGACCTGCACGCCGAGTATTTTGCAGTGCTGGCAAGCATTGCCACATCAATCGAGCGTATGGCGACAGAAATCCGCGGTCTGCAAAAATCCGAGCAGCGTGAAGTAGAAGAGTTCTTTGCCAAGGGGCAAAAGGGCAGCTCTGCCATGCCCCACAAACGCAATCCTATTGGATCTGAAAACATGACAGGGCTTGCGCGTGTGATCCGTGGTCACATGATTACAGCCTTTGAGAATGTCTCTCTCTGGCACGAACGCGATATTTCCCACTCATCGGCTGAGCGCATTATCGCGCCTGATACGACCATTCTGATTGACTACATGCTCAATCGCTTTGGTAATATCGTGAAAAACTTGACTGTCTTCCCAGAAAACATGAAGCGCAACATGGGCTCTACCTTTGGTCTCATTTTCAGCCAGCGGGCTATGCTGACCTTGATTGAAAAAGGCATGACCCGTGAACAAGCCTATGACTTAGTACAACCAAAAACAGCTCAGTCTTGGGATAATCAAGTAGACTTCAAACCATTGCTGGAAGCAGATCCAGAGATCACGTCTCGCTTGAGTCAAGAAGAAATTGACGAAATCTTTGATCCGACTTACTATACTAAACGCGTAGATGAAATTTTTAAACGCGTGGGATTGGATTAACATAAAATTAAAAATCCAGAGAGTGGGACAGACTCCCACTCTCTGGATTTTTGCTCTCTCACCAAGCAAAGCTATCGGTCGGAGCTGTTAAGCCTGTTATCCAAGCGCTGTCTTTCACTTGACACAATGTAACAGAAAGCCCTGCCATATCTAGGCTTGTGATGAGGTGACCTGTTTTGATAAAAGAAAGTTTCAAGCCCTCAATATCCAATAGTTGCAGAATATCGTCTGTGAAAACGAGTTCTTCTAATTTTGAAGTGCCACCTAAGTTATTGATGAGGAGAATAAACTCTTGTCCTTCTTGCCATTTGAATTTCATTTTGATTTTGTTGATAAGCTCCACAGCGAGCAGTTCGGAAGATTCAAACGTCACCATCCGATAACCAGGTTCTCCATGGATTCCAATTCCGTAGGAAATTTGACCTTGGGGCAAATCAAAGATAGGCAGTTGCTGGCTTGGTAAAGTTGTAGATTTTGTAGCCACTCCTAGTGTCGCAATGGAAGTGGAAAGAGAAAGAGCGAGCTTTTCCAATTCATCTAGACTAGTCCCTTCTTTGGCAGCTTGCCCGAGGATTTTATGTAACAGAATCGTTCCTGCAACCCCACGGTGGCGAATTTGGAAATTACTTTTTTCGACAGAAATATCATCATGAGAAATGATGTACTTGACTGGAATCCCTTCCTTGCGTGCTTGATGAATGGCTTGTGAAAATTCTTTAATGTCTGCATCAAAGTTTTTAATAATGACAAAAACGCCCTTACCTCGATGCAGAAAACGAATGGTTTCCAAAATATGCTCAGCACAAGGTGGCACAAAAATGGGACCACTAATAGCAGCGGCTAACATACCATCACCCACATAGCCAAAATGAGCTGGTTCATGACCACTCCCACCGCCTGAAATAATGGGTACAACAGAAGAATCGTGTTGATTGTGATAGATGACGGGTAGCTGTTTAAGCTGCGAAAGGTGAGGATACATGCGAGTAATTGCATTGATGCTTTGCTGAATGCTTGAATGAATTGAATTGATAATGTGAACCATATACTTGCCTTAATTTTCTATAGCTGTTTTGATTAGTTGTGTCAAGAGTTGCGCCTGCTGCTCGTAATCTTGCTCAGATAAATCCAGCAAATGTTTGATAGCATTCGCAAGTGCTTGACTATGATAATGAATAAAAAACTGATATTCCATTTCAGAGTGGAAAGGGCAGGAATGATATTCTCTGACGAGTTTAGTGACAAGCTGCTGACAATAAGTCTGAAAATAAGAAGAAAAGTCATTTTGGTCAACGATGTCAAATAATTGTGCATAAAAGCTCTTATTGACGCTAAAATAATGCAGTAATTCTTGCAGCAGCTGATAGCCAGAGATATATTCCAGATTATCCGTCACCTGCTCTCGCAGCTCTGTCTGAAAAATCCATTCTAATAATTCATACTTGTCCAGAAAATGATTGTAAAAAGTTTGCCTGCGAATACCGGCGTCTTCCATAATTTGCCGAACGGAGATTTTTTCAAAGGATTGTTTGCTTAATAATTTTTTAAAGGATTTGGCAATCCTTTTTTTCGTGATTAAGGATAATGTCATTTTTACTCCTTAGTCTTTTCTGTTCTATCCTTAGTTTATCATGAATGATGCAATAGGAAAACTAAAAAAGTGGGACATATTTTTGCTTTTGTCCGTTCCAAAATAGAGCAAAGAATTTTACAATAAAAATAAGAAACATAAAGCAAAGGAGAAACTCATGAAAAAAATTATCAATCAACCAACGGCTGTTGTGGACGAAATGCTGGACGGTTTGGCTTATATCCACAGTGATTTGGTGCATCGTGTAGAAGGCTTTGACATCATTGCCCGAAATAGCGAAAAGTCTGGCAAAGTAGCTATTATCTCAGGTGGCGGTAGTGGTCATGAGCCTGCACATGCTGGCTTTGTGGGCAACGGTATGCTTTCGGCTGCGATTTGCGGAGCGGTCTTTACTTCGCCAACTCCTGACCAAGTCTTGCAAGCAATCAAAGAAGCAGACGAGGGCGCAGGTGTGTTCATGGTTATCAAGAATTATTCTGGTGACATCATGAACTTTGAAATGGCACAAGATATGGCAGAAATGGAAGGAATCGAGGTGGCAAGTGTTGTTGTCGATGATGATATTGCTGTAGAAAATAGCCTTTACACGCAAGGTCGACGCGGTGTTGCAGGTACGATTTTTGTACATAAGATTTTAGGTCATGCTGCGCGTGCTGGAAAATCACTGAGTGAAATCAAGGCGTTGGCTGACGAATTGGTTCCTCAGATTCATACGGTTGGGCTGGCTCTCAGTGGAGCAACCGTTCCTGAAGTCGGAAAACCCGGCTTTATCTTAGCTGATGACGAAATTGAATTTGGAATCGGCATTCATGGAGAACCTGGTTATCGCAAAGAAAAAATGCAGCCATCTAAAGAATTGGCACAAGAATTAGTGGAAAAATTGAAAGACTCTTTTGAACTCAAAGCAGGCGATAAAATCGGAATCCTTATCAATGGCATGGGTGCAACACCGCTCATGGAACAGTATGTCTTTGCAAACGATGTGGCTGGAATCCTTGCAACAGCAGGTCTGGAAGTTATCTATAAGAAATTAGGAAACTACATGACATCTATTGATATGGCAGGCATTTCTTTGACTTTTATCAAGCTAGAGCACAAAGAATGGGTAGACGCATTAAATAGTCCTGTTACAACAATTGCTTGGTAGGAGGTATGATATGGATGCAGAATTAGCAAAGAAATGGATGCTTCTCTTTAACGAAAAAATTCAAGCAAATAAAGACTATCTGTCAGAGTTAGACACCCCTATTGGTGACGGGGATCACGGAGGAAATATGGCGCGCGGTATGGCCGCTGTCGTTGAAAATTTGGAAGGAAAGGATTTTGTCGATTCAGCAGAAGTCTTTCAAGTTGTCTCCATGCAATTGCTTAGCAAGGTTGGCGGGGCCTCTGGCCCCCTTTACGGCTCGGCCTTTATGGGAATAATGAAGGCTGAGAAGGAAGGCACTAGCTTGGTGGAAGCTGTTCAAGCAGGACTTGATATGATTCAAAAGCGTGGGAAAGCGAGCGTCGGTGAAAAAACGATGGTAGATGTCTGGGATGGTGTGGTAGAAGCGATTCGAAGAGAAGAATTGACCAAAGAAACCATTCGTGCTTTGGTTGAATCAACCAAAGATATGAAAGCAACGAAAGGTCGAGCTTCTTATGTGGGTGAACGTTCGATTGGGCATATTGATCCAGGTTCGTATTCATCAGGCTTGCTTTTTGAAGCCTTGCTAGAAGCGGAGGGACTGGCATGACAGAAGTTGGGATTGTCGTGGTTTCTCATTCAAAATGGATCGCTCAAGGCGTTGTGGATTTAATTTTAGAAGTCGCTAAAGATGTCTTACTGACCTATGTAGGTGGTACAGAAGATGGAGGTATTGGTACAAGTTTTGAGCAAGTCCAAACGATTGTAGAAGCCAATGAAGCAGAGAAGATTTTAGCTTTCTTTGATCTTGGATCGGCTCGCATGAATCTGGAGCTAGTAGCAGATTTTTCAGATAAAGACATCATCATTAACAATGTTCCCATTGTTGAAGGAGCTTATACTGCGGCTGCTCTTTTGCAAGCTGGTGCAGATTTGGCGACTATACAAGAACAATTGAAAGAGTTAGAAATTAAGAAATAAAGGAGTTTGATTATGATTCAGTATCTCGGTGAATTTTTAGGAACTTTTATCCTAGTATTGCTTGGCGACGGGGTTGTTGCCGGGAATGTTTTGAGCAAGACGAAAGAAGAAGGAACCGGCTGGGTTGCTATCGTTTTAGGCTGGGGGATTGCCTGTACCGTAGCGGTTTATGTATCCGGATTTTTTAGTCCAGCTCACTTGAATCCAGCGGTCACATTCGCAATGGCCTCTATTGGAGCGATTAGTTGGGGGCAAGTCTTTCCTTTCATTATTGCACAAATGCTGGGTGCAATGGTTGCAGCTTTCGTTCTATGGCTTCATTACTATCCTCACTGGGCTGAAACGAAAGATTCCGGCTTGATTTTAGCTAGTTTTTCAACTGGTCCAGCCATTCGCCATACAGTCTCTAACTTTTTAGGTGAAGCATTGGGAACGGCTGTTCTCGTCATTACGATTATGGCAATTGGACCTAATAAAGTTGCTGCTGGTCTAGGACCTATCATCGTAGGAATGGTTATTTTTGCAGTCGGTTTTTCACTTGGTCCAACGACAGGTTATGCGATCAATCCAGCAAGGGATTTGGGACCGCGTATCATGCATGCTGTTTTACCAATTGCGAATAAAGGAGATTCTGACTGGTCCTATGCTTGGATTCCAGTTTTGGGTCCAATCGTTGGTAGTGTTGTAGGGGCTTTGCTTTATAATCTTGTTTTAAGCATGATGTAAGAATATCAAAGGCAAGATATTTAAAATAAAGGAATTATATATCTGTACACAACCACAAAGTATGATTGTCAAATTTGCAAAAATCTTGTTTCAAAATACTACATATTGTGATTGGTGTAAACTGCGATATAGTTCCCTAAAATAAAACAAACGCGAGATGAACAGTAGTTTGTCTCGTGTTTAGTATATATTTTTTCGAAATAGTACTTTTTTGTTTCAAAATTGGTCTAGATAGGTTATAATAATTTTAAGATATAAAAAAGAACAACTGACGCTCAGATGTTCTTTACGTAAAAATAATTAATGATTTCCACTGCGTGACACGAACTTGATTTTAAAGAAGTCGCCACGTTTGTAGGCTTCGCTATACTCTAGAATTTGCCCCGTGCTTTCTAACTGTGTTGTTTTTACTTGGAAGACCGTTGGGAAGTTTGTGTCAATGTCCAGTAATGTTGCAACAGTTTCTGGTGTCGGGAAGATTATTTCATTTGTTTCTTCAAAGTGCTCATCATTCATGTGGATATGATAATCTTGTTTAAAGCGGTTGTAGATAGAGCTATAATATTCAAGATTTGGATAGTTGGCATTGATATATTGCTCTGGAATATAAGTTTGATGATAGATGTAGGGGATATCTTTCGCTTTACGGAGCCTCTCAATTTTATAGTAAAATTGATGTCCCTTTAGCTCTAACTTGTCAAGAATTGTTAAGTCGTTTCCACGTTCGATCGATAAAACGGTCACTTGATCAGTTTGGGTAGGAAATATCTCAACGTCAGAAAATTCAACGAGTTTGTGCTTGCGGGCGCGTGACACAAATGTTCCTTTTCCTTGTTGGCGGATAATGTACCCATCTTTTGCTAACTCGTTTAGAGCTCTGACAACGGTAATAGAACTCACATCGTACATTGTGATTAGCTCAGCTTCTGTATAAAATTTATCTCCATTTTCAAATTGACCTGAGATAATCTTACTTTTGAGTTCGTCTTTTATGTATTGGTACTTAGGGATTGCCATATTGTTCACCTCTCTTTCACTTCCCTCTCATAAAAAATTTTACCATAAATTTCAATAAAATGGTTAAATTTATTAAATTTTAAAAAAACTATTGACATTTCATGCAAAATATATTATATTAACCTATGTAAACGATTACAAGAAAATTATTGTGTGAAAGAGGGAAATGGTTTGGCAAGATTTGAGATTAGAGAAGAATTTTATCTGAATCAACAGCCTTTTAAAATATTATCTGGTGCTATTCATTATTTTCGGATCCAGCCAGATGATTGGTACCATTCACTTTATAATTTAAAAGCTCTGGGCTTTAATACAGTAGAAACCTATATTCCTTGGAATATGCATGAGCCAATAAAAGGGCAATTTGATTTTGAAGCTATCCTTGATGTAGAAAAATTCTTGCAAACAGCACAAAATTTGGGACTGTATGTTCTTCTTCGGAGTTCTCCCTATATCTGTGCAGAATGGGAATTTGGCGGTTTACCTGCTTGGCTCTTAGAAGAAAACATGAGAATTCGGTCTTCTGATCCTGCTTATCTTGCTGCAGTTGCCAACTATTATGATGAATTGCTTCCACGATTAGTGCCACATCTTTTGGAAAATGGGGGCAATATTCTCATGATGCAAGTAGAAAATGAATATGGCTCTTATGGTGAAGATAAGGAATACTTGAGAGCTGTTCGAGACATGATGCAAGAGCGAGGTGTGACTTGTCCGCTCTTTACGTCAGATGGACCCTGGCGGGGCACCCTACGAGCAGGAACGCTGATTGAAGATGATGTGTTTGTAACGGGGAATTTTGGCTCTAAGGCAAAAGAAAATTTTGCGCAGATGCAGGAATTCTTTGATGAGCATGACAAAAAGTGGCCACTCATGTGTATGGAATTTTGGGACGGTTGGTTCAATCGTTGGAAAGAGCCAACTGTCACGCGAGATCCAGAAGAATTAGCTGAAGCGGTTCACGAAGTCTTACAACAAGGCAGTATCAACCTTTATATGTTTCATGGAGGAACAAATTTTGGGTTCATGAATGGTTGTTCAGCGCGAGGAAGCATTGACCTGCCACAAGTAACGTCTTATGATTACGAAGCTCTCCTTGATGAACAAGGAAATCCAACACCAAAATACTTTGCCATTCAGCGAATGTTAAAAAAATATTATCCAGAGTATCCACAGAGAGAGCCTTTGGTAAAAGAAACGTTTGAGTTAAAGAATATTCCGCTCAGTGAGAAAGTTAGCTTATTTGAGACTTTAGAAGATATAGCGCAGCCAATCGAGAGTCTGTATCCTATGAAAATGGAGGAGTTGGGTCAAAATGTTGGCTATCTGCTCTATCGTACACAAGCAGAATGGGATGCGGATAAGGAACGAGTTCGTGTCATTGACGGGCGTGATCGGATGCAGCTTTTTGTAGACGGGAACTTTATTACGACCCAATACCAGACAGAAATCGGACAAGACATCTTTGTTGCTGCTGAAAAAGGTACTAATCACACAATTGACATTCTCATGGAAAATATGGGACGGGTCAACTACGGACATAAATTACTGGCAGATACGCAGCATAAAGGTATTCGCACAGGAGTTTGCAAAGATCTCCATTTTATGCTTCATTGGAATCAGTATCCATTAGAGTTCAAAAATCCAGAAGCGATTGATTTTACGAAAGAATGGTATGAAGATCAGCCAGCATTCTATGCGTTTGATGCGGAATTGAAAATGCTTAAAGATACTTATCTGGATTTGACCAACTTTGGCAAAGGAATTGTCTTTGTCAACGGTGTCAATATTGGCCGTTTCTGGGATGTTGGACCAACCTTATCACTTTATATTCCACATGGTCTATTACGGATTGGAAACAATCGCATTATTATTTTTGAAACCGAAGGAAAATATAGTAAATTCATTGATTTAGTTCATAAACCTACATTTAAACCAATAAAGGGGGATAAACTATGACAATTATAGCTAATCGGATTGATGGACGTTTGATCCATGGGCAAGTAGCCAATCTTTGGACTACAACATTAAATATTTCACGCATTATGGTTGTAGATGATGAAGTAGCAGAAAATACTATTGAAAAGAGTGGCTTGAAGTTGGCGACACCAGCTGGTGTAAAATTGAGTGTGTTACCAGTTGCAAAAGCGGTAGAAAATATCCTAGCAGGCAAATACGATAGCCAGCGTCTGCTCATTGTTGCGAAAAAGCCAGATCGTTTTTTGAGATTAGTAGAAGCAGGAGTACCAATCGAAACGCTCAATGTGGGCAATATGTCGCAGACATCTGAAACGCGTTCGGTCACACGATCGATCAATGTGGTGGATGAAGATGTAGCCGTATTTAACAAATTACATGACAAAGGTGTGGTTCTAACAGCCCAAATGGTTCCAAACGACCCAGCCGAAGACTTTATGAAATTATTGAAATAAATTTAGGAGGTCATTGTTATGATACAATGGTGGCAAATTCTCTTACTAACGCTGTATTCAGCGTATCAAATTTTAGATGAGTTAACAATTAACTCATCAGCAGGATCTCCTGTTTTTGCAGGATTTATTACGGGTCTGGTCATGGGTGATCTGAAGACAGGCCTATTTATCGGTGGTAGTTTACAACTGGTTGTACTCGGGGTTGGTACATTCGGCGGTGCTTCTCGGATTGATGCAACCTCTGGTGCAGTTCTTGCAACAGCATTCTCTGTGGCAACAGGTATCAAAGCGGAATTGGCGATTTCAGCTATCGCAGTTCCGGTAGCAGCGTTGCTGGTTTATACTGATGTTCTTGGACGTTTCTCTACAACTTACTTTGCACATCGTATTGATACAGCGGTTGAAAAATTTGACTACAAAGGTGTTGAACGCAATTACTTACTCGGTGCTATTCCATGGGGGCTTTCACGAGCACTTCCAGTATTTTTAGCTTTGTGGCTTGGTGGGGATGCTGTAAAAGCATTCTCTGATTGGCTTGCCAATAATGCACAATGGATTGCAGATGGTTTGATTCTTGCAGGTAAAATGCTTCCTGGTGTCGGTTTTGCAATTTTGCTTCGTTACCTTCCAGTAAAGAAAAACCTTCATTATCTTGGTTTAGGCTTTGCCATTACAGCAATGTTGAAAGTTGTTTTTGACTATATTTCAACATTAGCGACAGCATCAAGTGCTGTCAAACCCATTGCAAAGGCTCTCGGTGGAGCTAAGTTTGAGGGTCTTCCAATGATTGGAATTGCAATTATTGGCTTTGCTTTAGCAGCTCTTAGCTATCAAAATGCTATCAACAAACAAGTGGTGACTGTTGCTGCGGAACAATCAGAAAGTGGGGAAATTGACGATGACGAACTCTAATTACAAATTAACAAAAGAAGATTTTAAACAAATCAACCGTCGTAGTCTCTTTACTTTCCAATGGGGTTGGAACTACGAGCGTATGCAAGCATCAGGTTATCTCTATATGATTTTGCCGCAGTTGCGTAAGATATACGGTGATGGTACGCCAGAATTAAAAGAAATGATGCGAACACATACGCAATTTTTCAACACGTCTAACTTTTTCCATACTTTGGTGACAGGGATTGACCTTGCGCTTGAAGAAAATGAAGGGGTTGCGGCTAAAGATACTGTTACAGGGATTAAGACTGGGTTAATGGGTCCATTTGCAGCGATTGGTGATGCGATTTTTGGTTCAACTATTCCTGCAATCATGGGTGGCTTGGCAGCAGGTCTTGCCATTGATGGCAATCCTCTTGGTATTTTCCTTTGGATAGGAGTAACGATTGCGATTAACGTTTTCCGTTGGAAACAATTAGAATTTGCCCACAAAGAAGGCGTCAAATTAGTTACAACGATGCAGGATAAGTTGTCCGCAATCACAGATGCTGCAACTGTTCTTGGTGTGTTCATGGTAGCTGCTTTGATTGCTACAATGATTAACTTTAAGTTTACTTATGTACAAAGTTTCGGTGGTGTAAAATTCAATCTTCAAGAAACGTTGGATAAAATCTTCCCGCGTTTGGTTCCGGCATTGTTTACTGGATTTGTTTATTGGCTGCTTGGTAAGAAAGGTATGAATTCAACCAAAGCAATCTTTATTGTCATTATTATTGCAATTGGTGTTTCTGCACTTTCACACTTTACTCATACGCCAATCTTAGGTGTTTAAAAGGAGCTTTTTTATAAATGACAAAACAACTTGTACTGGTTAGCCATGGTCACTTTTGTGAAGAATTGAAAAAAAGTACCGAAATGATTATGGGGCCTCTGGAATTCGTTCATACAGTTCCCTTACTTCCAGAAGAAGGAATAGACGACTTTACGGCTAAATTTTTAGCGACTGTAAAAGAGTTAGATGATTACATTGTCTTTGCTGATTTGCTTGGAGGAACACCTTGTAATGTCGTTAGTCGCCTTATTCTGGAAGGACTTCAAATTGAACTCTATGCAGGAATGAATATGCCCATGGTGATAGAATTTATCAATTCTGCCTTGACTGGTGTGGAAGCAAAATATATTGAAAAAGCAAACAGATACATTGTGAAGGTCAATGATATGTTGGCAGCAATGAATGATGAGGAAGATGAATAAAAATATATCCAGTTAATAGTGGCTGAGAAAGCGCATACTTGGTATAATAAGGAGGAGGGGATAAGAGAATGGATTTCTTAGAAATCCTTATTTCCCGCCCCCTTCTTTTGGTTAATAGAAAACATCACATCTGCAAAGCAGAAAGGAGAAATATGCTCAATTATACAAAGGAAAAATTAGTTGAATTAGGTGCGGAAATCACCACGAGAGAAATTTATCAACAGCCACAGGTTTGGCAGACGGCTTTTGAAAATTATAAAGCACAAGCTGATGAGATTGTAGCGTTTCTAAATGGTATTGATGAAAAGCATGACTATATCAAGGTTATTTTGACAGGGGCTGGAACATCAGCCTATGTTGGAGATACGCTTTTACCTTATTTTAGAAAGCTGTATGATGAACGCAAGTGGAATTTCAACGCCATTGCAACAACGGATATTGTAGCCAATCCTTTGGCGTATTTACACAAGGAAGTACCGACTGTTTTAGTTTCTTTTGCCCGTAGCGGAAATTCGCCAGAGAGTGTGGCAACAGTTGATTTGGCAAAGGATTTGGTTGAGGAACTGTACCAAATTACAATTACATGTGCAGCAGAAGGGAAGTTAGCGCAGCAAGCACATGGTGATGAACGCAATTTGCTCTTGCTTCAGCCTGCACTATCAAATGATGCTGGCTTTGCTATGACCTCAAGCTTTACGTCTATGATGTTAACCGCTTTGCTCGTCTTTGACAAGGCAGATTTAGCTGTAAAAGAAGGGAAGATTGCTGCTTTAATAGCTTTGAGTCAAAAGGTGCTAGATTCGGCAGAAATGATTCAAAAGATGGTGTCCTTGGATTACAATCGAGTCATTTATCTGGGGGCAGGGCCATTCTTTGGTTTGGCGCATGAAGCCCAACTGAAAATTTTGGAATTGACTGCCGGGCAAGTGGCAACGATGTATGAAAGCCCTGTTGGTTTCCGCCATGGTCCAAAATCATTAGTGAATGAAGAAACGGTCATTGTGGTGTTTGGTTCGACAGACTCATATACCAAATTATATGATCTTGATTTAGTCCGAGAAGTGGCTGGAGATGATATTGCCCGCAAGGTGATTTTATTGACAGATCAGAGGGAAGATTTGGAAAATGTTGAACAGATCATTCTTTCTAGCCAATCACTAGCAGATGACGTTTATCGCGTGTTCCCTTATATTGTCTATGGTCAATTATTTGCCTTATTAACATCCCTTAAGGTTCAAAATCGTCCAGACACACCGTCTCCGACAGGAACGGTCAACCGTGTTGTGCAAGGTGTCATCATTCACCCGTTTGATAAAGAATAGGAAGGAATCTATGGAAAAATTAAAAATTAGTCACGAAAAGTTATTACATTTAAAGAAGCTGTCAGATGAAAATGGTATGATTGGAGCTTTGGCGATTGATCAGAGAGGTTCGCTGAAAAAAATGCTGGCAAGTGGGGCACGTACTGTATCGGGCGATGAAGCACTGATTGAGTTTAAACAATTGATTTCCAGTCAGTTGACTCCGTATGCAACTTCTATCCTTTTGGATCCAGAATATGGTGTCCCCGCTACTAAATTACGGGCATCAGAGTGCGGTCTTATTGTTGCTTATGAAAAGACAGGGTATGATGCGACAACAGAAGGTCGCCTGCCAGACTTGCTACCAAATTGGTCTGCTAAACGCATTAAAGAACTAGGCGCTGATGCAGTCAAAGTTTTGATTTATTATGATGTAGATGACAAACCTGAAATCAATGATATCAAACAAGCTTGGGTCGAACGAGTAGGGAGTGAATGTCTCGCAGAAGATATACCTTATTTCCTTGAAATTCTGACTTATGATACGAAGTGTACTAGTGTAGTAGATGCAGATTATGCAAAAGTAAAACCTCACAAAGTCAATGAAGCCATGAAGCTCTTTTCAGAACCACGTTATAATGTAGATGTTTTAAAAGTCGAAGTTCCTGTAAATATGCATTTTGTAGAAGGTTTTGCAAAAGATGGAGTAGAACCAGTTTATAGTCTCGCAGAAGCTAAGGCTTTCTTTAAGGAACAATCTGATGCGACGCATCTGCCATTTATTTTCTTGAGTGCTGGAGTTAGCGCAGAGCTTTTCCAAGAAACACTGAAAGTGGCACATGAGGCAGGTTCTCAATTTAATGGTGTCCTTTGTGGTCGTGCTACCTGGAAAGAAGCTGTTACGGTCTTTGCAGATCAAGGAGCGGATGCAGCTAGAACTTGGTTGGATGAAACAGGACGTCAAAATATTAATGACTTAAATCGTGTCTTACGTGAAACAGCTGTTTCGTGGATGGAGAAGTTAGATATTTAAAATAGGAAAATGTAAAATGGTAATAAAAACAAGGAAAGTTGTATGAAATCTTATCAAGAAGCTATTTTCGGAACATTTCAAGGGCAAGATATTGTTTCTTACACATTTGAAAATGATTTGGGCTATCGTTTGAAAGTCATGACTTATGGAGCGACTATCTTAGAATATGTCACTCCGGACAGAAATCATGAATTTACAAATATCGTAGTTGGGTTTGATTCTTTTGATGCTTATGTAGGCAATAGCCCTAAATATGGCGCAAGCGTTGGACCAGTTGCAGGACGGATTGCAAAGGCTGAGTTCGAGTTGAATGGAGCAATCTATCCGTTAGAGGTCAATAATGCAGAAAATTGTAATCACAGCGGATCTACTGGCTGGGATAGTGCCATTTTTCAAGTGGAAGAGGTCACGAATGAAAGTGTCACTTTTTATATTGAACGCACAGACGGAACAGGTGGTTTTCCAGGAAATTTGAAGGTCTGGGTTTCTTATACTTTAACAGAAGTGGGTGAGCTAGAGGTTTCGTATCAAGTCCAAACGGACAAGGACACTTTAGTTAATCCAACTAACCACAGTTACTTTAACTTAACAGGCGATTTCAGTCAGCCAATTGATCATTGTATTTTACAGCTGAATACTCTCGGTGTCTATCCTATCGCACTAGATGGAATACCTGCTAAAATACCAGATTCAGAACATAACTTTGTAAAACAACTTTGCCAAGGTGTTTCTATGAAGGATATTTTTGCAGATCAAGATGAGCAGATTCAGATTGTATCAGGCTTAGATCATCCATTTGCTTTGGATAAAAAGCAGGAATACGCTGGCTCTCTTTATGAGCCAGAATCTGGGCGTTACCTCACTTTCAAAACTAGTGCACCTTGTTTGGTGACTTACTCAGCAAACTTTGTGGATGACACGGTCATTTTAAATGGGCATCCCATGATTCAGCACAATGGCTTAGCTCTTGAAACTCAGGCGCTTCCTGATGCCATTCATAGCGACTTGAAAGCAGATGTTATCTTAAAAGCGAGTGAGATTTTTACCAGCACGACCATTTATCATGCAACAAGCAAATGAAAATGAATATTGAAAACGGCAGTTGATTGTTCTGTCGTTTTTATTTAATACCAGTTTAAAATACTTATTCCATATTAGTATCATCAAATAAAAATCTTTAGTGTCTATTTGTAAAATCTACGGTTAAATCAGTTTACTAACCTAATTTTTATAATAAAAGGAAGTGAGTTTTACCTCTTTGCTTCCTCTCACTCTTGGTATTGATGCGAAAGAGGGATTGGTTGCATCAACAACCCAAAAATTCCATATAAATAAAAAAACACACAAACAGATTTCACTCTGTCCATGTGTTTTGCTGGTTTTGATAAGAATACGGAGGATTCTTTTGTATAGATAGTGATGTGTTACTCCCGTAAATAATCGCCGTGTAAAATTATTTTAAATTCATCAAAACTGTAATCACCCTTCCACTCTCCGTTTTTTGCATTAATATACTCATCATGTGAAGTTGGTTTACCCCATTCCCAACCTTCTTCAACCCATCTATCTATAGTTTCTTTATTTATATCCTGATATGATTTCATTAGTTATTTCCTTTTATAAATTCTAAGTTTATCTGTTAAACTTAGAATTATCGACTTATTTTTGCTAAAGTTTAGCCAGTTTACCGTTTCCTTCACAATGATTAAATTCAACCTATTTACGATGCTTTTCAATCCAGGAAACGGAAAAATCTACTAGATTACGCTGTTGCATCAGTCTAGAATCAGCATTGCCGATTTTCCCTATATTTGCAAGACCCTTTTCCTCAAACGCGATTCCTATGTCCTCAAAATCTTCTCCGTCAACAAATAAGGTATTATACGCTTTCCATATCCGAACACCATCTTGAAGTATGGCACTGTGTTCAATACAGTCATGTTTCCCAGGATACTCTGCACGGACATCTGCTAAGTGTATGGAGGTGTTTTTATCATATCCAACCCCTAATAACAGTACTTTTGCGTCAAGTTCATAGAGTTTTGCGATAGGTGATCCCTCCCCAAATATATTTGAAAGGGTGTGTTCCGCTGTAATATATTCAGCTTGTTTTCCCCATGCACAAATTGATCTTGCTGGATGATCTGTTCTGATGCTCCCCGGCCATTGACGGAACATTTCTGCAACAGCTCCCATTGTATTTGTTGGCGTTATCTGTTTATCATATGCTGGCCAATTCTCTCTAATTTTATCCCAGTCTGACTCGTCTGCATTCCAGTGCACACCTGTTTCCGGATCTAAATTTTTCCATGACTGTGTCGGCATCACAATGGTACCTTCAGAAGTAACGACTTCAATTAGAGCTTCTATCACAGCCTGTGCTCCGCCACATACATATCCAATACTTTTTAACGATGTATGGACAATGACAACATCCCCTTGTTTCAGGCCCAGTTGTGTCAGGTCCGCTACGATATCATTTTTATCTACTGTTCTCATAATTCTTTCCTCTTGTGAGCAAAATTTATCCTAAATTCATCCGACAGTCCGGCATTTATTTTACTCAATCCATTGTATAAATGCTCTTTTATCTTCGGCATTATAGCCGGCATTCTTATAAAAAGTTAATGTACTTTTGTTCTTTGTACCCGTCAAAAGCATTATTTTATAGCAATTGTTTTCTATCGCTATTTCCCTAGCATAATAGAGACATTCTGTCGCATATCCTTTTCCTCTATGTTCTTCATGTGTCACCACATTCTCAATAAGGGCATATGGACGTATATTTCTGGTTAGATTCGGAATGATGATACAAATGCAGGATGAAAGGATCTGACCATTTATCTCTTTTACAATAATATGGTGATTTTTATCTTCCATGATTGCATTCCATGTACTCTCCAAAGCATCAATATCTTTCGGAATCTCTTTTTCATGCAAGGACAGATATAGGTTCAACAAGTCATATAAATCTTCTCTAACAGCTTCTCGTATCATCAGCATCTCTCCTTCATGTAGGTTTCCACTTCTTCAGCAGTCAATTTTCTCACCTGTGTATTGGGAAATTCCTGATATTCTTCAACTGAAAAAACAGACGCCATTTTTTCACAAGTTTTTCCTTTATTCTTTTTTAGATATAATTTCAATTCTTCATTGCTTGCAAAAATTTTATAGGAAATTCTACCATTCTCACTTTTCAATTCATAAATACCACATGGCTTTTTTTCTGTATAATCGGCAGTTCTCAAATACAGCTTTGCAATTTCTAATGACTTAAAAGGAAAATTCCATCGTTGCAACCCGCGATTTGGATCGTATTCAATACAAATGCACCTACCGCATGTACCACAAATATACTGTGTATGATTCGTTAAACAATCCAAAGGATTTAAAAGTGGCGTTATTCTATTTTGATCAACATAACATTCCTTACACATGTTCATTTCACAACCTCTCAGAATTTCAATTTTATCTATATGAGCCTACATGAGTCTATCATTTTTTGCCCTGATTTCATCAGCAAAGAATGTTTAACTAATATACTCTAATTTACAAATTAATTTCTTCAAAATCTTTCACAGCTTTTTGATAGAAAAGCCATGTACATAACATAAACACGGTGATACCAATCGCCAATATGGCAACCTGCAGTATGCTTAAATTTGCAGGATCATTTAGGCTTTCCAAGCCGGGAATGTGATGTAACACTTCTCCCATGAATATTATGATAGATCCGACTACGCAGAATAAGATGAAAGGCTTCCCAATCTTGTAAGCCGTCTTAAAAAATCCTGCTAAAAAAATACCATTAAAGGACGCGAATACAGCTAATAAATAGCCAAGATAAGCCGCATTTGCATTCATCAATGGATTTGTCACATACGGGGCGGCATTACCTAGAAATTTCATCCTAATAATCGTTAGCAATGCGCATAAGACAAAAGCCATCAATTCGATGAACAAAACAAATAGATACTTAGCTGAAACCACATCTTTTTTCCTTACCGGCAGCATAACCGTGTAGGTAATATCATCGTATTCCCGAACTTGCTGGTAGGTATAGAAAATGCCAAGACAGATAAAAAAGGAACCGACAAGAATAGGGTATCCTGGAATCATCGTCATAGTTGAAAAAGCTATAAACCAATAGCTCAAAGGATTTGCTGACAGTTTCATTTCCTTATAAAGAAGTTTTTTCATCATAGATTCACCTCTTCTCTTTCGATATGCACCATAATATCTTCAAGTGTTGGTGCACCACCTATTTCCTCCGTGTAATGGTGGATAAAGTCTTCTTTTTTCGCAGATAAAAGCAATTCTCCATTTTTGATGTAGGTGATCGTATCTGCACATTTCTCCAAATCACTGGTAATATGGGTAGAAAATAAGATTGCTACCCCTTTTTCAGCCAGTTTTCGGAAAATCTCATTCATCTCATCTCTGGATACGGGGTCAAGTCCACTGGTCGGCTCATCCAAGATTAAAAGCTTTGCGTGATGAGAAAGAGCCAAGGTCAGATAGAATTTTACTTTCATCCCCTCAGACAGTTCCATAATCCTCTTATTTTCATCAAGTTTAAATGCATCAAGATAATGACGGTAAGTCTCATTATCCCAATTTTCATAAAAAATACGAGTAATAGCTACAATATCCTTTAGCTTTTCTCTTTTATAATAATTGATTCCACCTACTGCATACCCAATCTGCTGTTTAATTTTATCCTCATTATCCAGATAGTCCATTCCAAGAATACGAACACTGCCTGCATCAGGATGGACAAGATTTAGAATCGATTTCAGAGTTGTCGTTTTACCTGCACCGTTTCTACCTATAAATCCCATAACTTCACCGGCTTCAATATGAAAACTAACAGGTTTTAATTCAAAAGCCGGATATTTTTTTGTCAGATTATTTATTTCCAGAATATATCCCATATTATTCATCTTCTTTCTCTTCAAAAGCCACTTCCATCAAGTGCGCGAATGCTCCTTTAGGCGGTATAGCGATACCTCGTTTTTCATCGCCAAGAAGCAGAAGCGTATCACCAGGCTTGATATTAAATACCTCTCGTGCCTGCTTCGGTATTACTATCTGACCTTTTTCCCCAACTGTAGCTGTCCATGCATATTTTCCTTTTGGTGTTTTCGCCATGCTCGTCTCCTCTTAAGTATGTTTAGTATGATTTGTATAACTAATTATACCACATAATCTTAAAATAACAAACTTTTATGTCATATCATAAATCATACTACTGCCACACCAATATACTTAAACTCATTTATAGATAGTAAACTCGTAGTAATTTGATTGGTTTTATTCTTGATAGGGAATACTGTTTCCAGTGTTTATGCGGATAATTGGGATTTGATGATGTTTTTGTTATAATAATAGTTATGAGTAGAATTTTAGATAATGAATTGATGGGAGACGAAGAGTTAGTAGAACGCACGCTTCGTCCCCAGTATTTGCAAGAATATATTGGGCAAGATAAGGTCAAAAATCAATTAAAGATTTTTATCGAGGCAGCTAAGTTGCGAGATGAGGCGCTAGATCACACCTTGCTTTTCGGACCTCCGGGACTAGGGAAGACCACTATGGCCTTTGTTATTGCCAATGAACTAGGAGTCAATCTCAAGCAAACTTCTGGTCCAGTCATCGAAAAAGCAGGTGATTTGGTAGCGATTTTAAATGACCTAGATCCGGGAGATGTCCTCTTTATTGATGAAATTCACCGCTTGCCTATGTCTGTTGAAGAGGTGCTCTATAGCGCTATGGAGGACTTTTACATTGATATTATGATTGGCTCTGGCGAGACCAGTCGCAGTGTCCACTTGGATTTGCCGCCGTTTACTTTGATTGGAGCAACGACGCGGGCAGGTATGCTGTCAAATCCTCTACGCGCACGTTTCGGGATTACTGGTCACATGGAATATTATGCAGAAGCAGATTTGACCGAGATTGTGGAGCGAACGGCAGAAATCTTTGAAATGGACATCACTCATGAAGCAGCTGAAGAATTAGCACTGCGTAGCCGAGGCACGCCTCGGATTGCCAATCGGCTTCTTAAACGCGTACGAGATTTTGCTCAAATCATGGGAGATGGTTTGATTGATGCTCGTATCACTGATCAGGCTTTATCAATGCTGGACGTGGATCAAGAAGGGCTGGATTATGTAGATCAGAAGATTCTTAAAACCATGATTGAGGTTTATGGTGGTGGTCCGGTTGGTCTGGGAACTCTTTCGGTTAATATCGCTGAAGAACGAGAAACAGTTGAAGATATGTATGAGCCTTATCTGATCCAAAAAGGCTTTGTCATGCGGACGAGAACAGGGCGCGTGGCGACCCGCAAGGCTTATGAACATCTAGGTTATGAGTATTTTGAAAAGTAGGATTTATGAAAATAGCAGAGCAGGATATTTTAAATCAATTTACTGCAGATAAAGATTTGATGACGATTTTAACAATGATTCGCAGTTTGCAGCTAAAAGATAGTTGGTTGGCTGCTGGCAGTGTACGAAATTTTATCTGGAATTATTTGTCAAATCAACCGGGATTTGATAAAGAGACAGACGTTGATGTAATTTTCTTTGATCCAGCTATTTCTTATGAAGAAACCCTTAAAATCGAGACAAAACTGAAAGAAAACCATCCAAACTATAACTGGGAACTGAAAAATCAGGTTTATATGCATATTCACAATCCTAATACAGAACCTTATCGAGATTCTAGAGATGCTATGAGCAAATACCCAGAACGCTGTACAGCAATTGGGCTTCGCTTATTGGACAACGACCAGTTGGAATTGTTTGCTCCTTATGGTTTAGACGATATTCTAGAGTTCCGAATTGCATCCACTCCGCATTTCCTAGAAGATGCAGACAGGAGGCAGCTCTATAACATGAGAATACAGAAAAAAGATTGGCAGAAGAAGTGGAACAATCTTCAAATTGAATTTCTTTAAAATTTTTTAGAAAAAAGAAAAATCTTTAAGAAAAATTTAAGTCAGCATCGTTATACTATAATCACAAGTTGAGAGAAGCTTAACTTGAACTCCTAAAAACTTTTCTTTTTCATAATAATCTCCCTATAAGAGTCGCCCAATCGGCGGCTTTTTTGAGATTTATAAAGAATTGAAAAAATCTCAAGGGTTAAAATCCCTATTTTTATAGATTTTGTTATAATAGTAAAGAGGTCTATGCTATGAAAAAAATTGTGTTTGTTTGCCTGGGAAATATCTGTCGCAGTCCAATGGCAGAATTTGTGATGAAAGATTTGACAGATGAAGTTTATGTTGAAAGTCGTGCGACTTCGGATTGGGAACATGGGAATCCAATTCACTCTGGAACGCAGGCAATTTTCAGGAAATATGCCATTCCTTATGATAAAGGTAAGACTTCGCAGCAAATATCAATACAGGACTTTGAACGTTTTGATTATATTATCGGAATGGACCAATCCAATCTTCAGGATTTAAAGAAAATGGCGCCAAAGCAATATGCTAGTAAAATTTTCCAATTTGAAGAGAAAAGTGTGCCAGATCCGTGGTACACAGGAGATTTTGATGAAACCTATCAGCTTGTATTGGAAGGTTGTCAAAAGTGGCTGGAGCAGATGAAGAACGAAGATTAAGTAAAAAATGGATACACTAAAAGCATTTTACGAAAAATATAAAATTTATCTTACAAGGCATAATTTAGAGTTGCTAACAGTAACAGTTATTGTCATATCAGCGATTGTTGCCTTTACATCAGGGATTCCAAGTCAAGGGGCTTTGACGTTGGATAAAGGAGCAATCAAGTACAATGGTAGCCTTGTTCGTGGGAAAATGAGTGGACAAGGAACCTTGACTTTTAAAAATGGCGATGTCTATAAAGGGCATTTTAAAAATGGAATGTTTAATGGGCAAGGAACTTTTACCGCTAAAGCTGGCTGGAAGTATGAAGGAAATTTTGTAAATGGTCAAGCAGATGGTCAAGGAAAATTGACGACAGAGGACAATGTTGTCTACAAGGGAAAGTTTAAACAGGGGATTTATCAAAATGCGCGTTAAATGGTTTTCATTAGTGAGGATTACAGGGTTACTTCTAGTCCTGCTCTACCATTTCTTCCAGAAAGCTTTTCCTGGCGGTTTTATTGGTGTGGATATTTTCTTCACTTTCTCAGGCTTTTTGATTACATCTCTCTTGATTGATGAATTTGCCAGAAACAAGGGAATTGACATCAAAGGATTTCTGAGACGGCGATTTTATCGGATTGTGCCGCCGCTTGTGCTAATGATTTTGGTTGTTATGCCTTTCACGCTTTTAATTCGGAGAGATTTTGTGGCGGGGATTGGAACGCAAATCGCTGCTGCATTCGGCTTTATGACCAATTTCTATGAAATCTTGTCCGGTGGAAATTACGAAAGCCGATTTATCCCGCACCTTTTTGTGCACACTTGGAGCTTGGCTTTGGAAATGCACTACTATATTTTATGGGGGTTGGCAACATGGTATTTAGCAAAGAAAAGTAAGAATGTTGGACAATTTCGTGGTGTCATCTTTCTTGTTTCGTCTGCTTTGTTCTTCATTAGTTTTCTTTCTATGTTTGTCAGAGGTTTTTTCTCTTCAAACTTTTCTGTGATTTACTTTTCGAGTTTTACTCATATCTTCCCATTTTTTGTAGGAAGTGTTCTAGCTACGGTTTCAGGTGTGAGCGACTTGGGAGCACCTTTCCGTAAAATAGAGCAAGCGCTTGATTTGAAAAAAACCTTTTATCTACTTGGTGGAAGTTTTGTAGCTTTGCTACTGTTGACTTTTCTTCTGAGGTTTGACAATTTATTGACTTATCTGTTTGGTTTTCTTCTTGCAACGGTATTTTCAGTAGTGATGATTTTAGCAACACGTGTGCTCCATGAGAAGACGCCACATGTTGATGAGCCACCGATTATCACTTTCATTGCAGATACGAGCTACGGTGTCTATTTGTTCCATTGGCCATTCTATATCATTTTCTCTCAATTGATGGGCAATGGTTTAGCTGTGCTTTTGACAACCATTCTCTCCTTTGCTTTCGCTGCCGGCTCTTTTTACCTTTTGGAGCCAACATTAGCAGGTAAAGAGCCCAAAGTATTTGGCTTGAAAATGAATATTAAGCAGATCACAATACCTGTATTTTATAGTTTGATTCCTTTTACCTTGATAACATTGATCATTATGATGACTGCTCCCAAAATCGGTGCCTTTGAAGAAAATTTATTGGTCAATGGACTCAATCAAGCTGATAATAAAATGCAAATCACTCGTACACAAGTTGATCATGCGACAGCCAGCCAATACAATGTTACGAAAGGAACAACTGTTATCGGAGATTCTGTTGCTTTACGGGCAAGTGAATGGCTCAAACAAGCTATGCCAGAGGCTCAAGTAGATGCAGCTGTTAGCCGTAATTTAGCATCAGGATTGGAGGTTTATCAAACAGATATTTCCAATAAAGTACTTCTGGAAAATGTTGTGCTAGCGTTGGGCGCTAATACTGTTGACAACTATGAAAGTCTGCTCAATCAATTTATTGCAAAATTACCGAAAGGTCATCGCTTAATCTTGGTAACGCCTTATGACGGACGCACAGCGCATGATGGGACCAGTATCGCTGTAAAAACACGTCAGTATGAATTGGAATTGGCTAAAAAATACGATTATGTCTTTGTAGCAGATTGGTATCAGGTAGCTATCGAACATCCTGAAATTTGGTACGGCACAGACTACGTACACTTTGGTTCAGAGTCGACTACAATCACCAAGGGTGGAGAACTTTATGCTCAAACCGTCAAACAAACGATTGAGGAGGCAACGAAAAAAGGAACTGTTAAGAAATAATAGTAAATAAATTAGGAGTCATGGATTGCATTGCGATTCATGGCTTTTGTGTAGCGTAAGAAGTGAGTGTCATGTGAGCGGAGTAAATAAGGCAGCAAAAAGGCTCTTTGATACAATCTTTTCGCCTATAAAACCTTGGCTCAAGTATGTGAAATATATTTTTTGTGTTTTGAAATTCACAAACAGTGCTTTAGAACACAGTAGAAAATACATGTTTTGAAACAAATTCACAATATAAAAGAAAAAGTTTGTGAAGTTTACTTGAAAGTGTTTACAAGAGAAAGAAAATAAGGTATAATAATCTTGTGAAAAAATTAACAAAGGATTTTTAAAAATCCTGAGAACCATTGGAGGAACACATGGCTGATAAAAAAACATTAACTCCCGAAGAAAAAAAGTTAGCTGCTGAAAAGCATGTTGACGAACTTGTTCAAAAAGGGCTAATTGCTCTAGAAGAAATGAGAAAATTAAATCAAGAACAAGTAGACTACATTGTTGCAAAAGCTTCAGTTGCTGCTCTTGATGCGCACGGTATCTTAGCTGAGCATGCTGTTAAAGAAACGGGTCGCGGTGTCTTTGAAGACAAAGCAACGAAGAACCTCTTTGCCTGTGAGCATGTTGTTAACAATATGCGTGGTGTTAAAACTGTTGGTGTTATTGAAGATGATCCAATTACAGGTTTGACTAAAATTGCTGAACCAGTTGGTGTTATCTGTGGTGTAACTCCTACAACCAACCCAACTTCAACTGCGATTTTTAAATCTTTGATTTCATTGAAAACACGCAATCCAATTGTGTTTGCTTTCCACCCATCTGCTCAAGAATCTTCTGCTCATGCAGCACAAATCGTTCGTGATGCAGCGATTGCAGCAGGAGCACCTGAAAACTGCGTGCAATGGATTACTCAACCATCTATGGAAGCTACAACAGCTTTGATGAATCATGAAGGTATTGCAACCATTCTTGCGACTGGTGGGAATGCTATGGTAAAAGCTGCTTATTCATGTGGAAAACCAGCCCTTGGAGTTGGTGCTGGAAATGTGCCAGCTTATGTTGAAAAATCAGCTAATATCCGCCAAGCAGCACATGACATCGTTATGTCTAAATCTTTTGATAACGGAATGGTTTGCGCGTCTGAACAAGCAGTTATCATTGATAAAGAAATCTATGATGAATTTGTAGAAGAATTCAAATCATATCATACTTATTTTGTAAACAAAAAAGAAAAAGCCCTTCTTGAAGAATTCTGCTTTGGCGCTAAAGCAAACAGCAAAAACTGTGCTGGTGCTAAACTAAATGCGAATATTGTAGGGAAACCAGCTGCATGGATTGCAGAACAAGCTGGGTTCACTGTTCCAGAAGATACCAACATTCTTGCAGCAGAATGTAAAGAGGTTGGTGAAAAAGAACCTTTGACTCGTGAAAAATTATCACCAGTTATTGCAGTCTTGAAATCTGAAGACACTGAAGACGGACTTAAGAAAGCACGTCAAATGGTTGAATTCAACGGTCTTGGTCACTCAGCTGCTATCCATACAAAAGACGAAACTCTTGCAAAACGTTTCGGTACGGAAATAAAAGCAATGCGTATCATCTGGAACTCTCCATCTACTTTCGGTGGTATTGGGGATGTATATAATGCCTTCATTCCGTCATTAACGCTTGGATGTGGTTCATACGGACGTAACTCAGTTGGTGATAACGTATCCGCTATCAACCTTCTCAACATCAAGAAAGTAGGGAAACGTAGAAATAATATGCAATGGTTTAAAATTCCTTCAAAAATCTACTTCGAACGTAACTCAATCCAATATCTTCAAACTTGCGAAGGCATTGAACGTGTTATGATTGTTACCGATAAATCTATCGAAAAACTTGGCTTTGTGCAACGTGTGATTGATCAATTGAATCTCCGTGCAAATAAAGTGACAATTCAAGTCTTCTCAGATGTTGAACCAGATCCAGACATCACAACAGTCCGCCGCGGTACTGAAGCAATGCGTGAATTTGAACCAGATACAATCATTGCACTCGGTGGTGGTTCTCCAATGGATGCGGCTAAAGGAATGTGGATGTTCTATGAACAACCAGAAGTTGACTTCAGCGATCTTGTTCAAAAATTCATGGATATTCGTAAACGTGCCTTCAAATTCCCATCACTTGGTAAGAAAGCGAAATACATTGGTATCCCAACAACATCTGGTACAGGTTCAGAAGTAACACCGTTTGCTGTTATCTCTGATAAAGCAAGCAATCGTAAATACCCACTTGCTGACTATGCTTTGACGCCAACCATTGCGATTGTTGACCCAGCTTTGGTAGAATCTGTTCCAGCATTTATCGCAGCAGATACAGGTATGGATGTTCTAACTCACGTTACAGAAGCCTATACTTCAAACTTTGCTAATGACTATACAGATGGTATTGCCCTTCAAACTATTAAGTTGGTCTTTAAATACTTGGAAAAATCTGTAAAAACAGCTGACCCAGAAGCTCGCGAAAAGATGCATAATGCCTCTACAATGGCTGGTATGGCCTTTGCAAATGCCTTCCTTGGAATGAGTCACTCAATGGCGCATAAGATTGGTGCTGTTCACCACACCATTCACGGACGTACAAATGCTATTTTACTTCCTTATGTTATCCGTTACAATGGAACTCGTCCATCTAAGACTACAACATGGCCTAAATACAATTACTGGAAAGCTGATGAAAAATTCCAAGACATTGCTCGTATGCTTGGTTTGCCATGCTCAACTCCGGAAGAAGCAGTTGAAGCTTATGCAAAAGCTGTGTATGATCTTGGTGTGGCAGTCGGCATCAAGATGAACTTCAAAGATCAAGGAATTGATGAAAAGGTTTGGAATGATAGTCTGCATGAAATTGCCCTTCTAGCTTATGAAGACCAATGTTCACCAGCCAATCCACGCTTGCCAATGGTAGCTGATATGGAAGAAATCATGGCTGACGCTTACTATGGCTATGCAGAACGTCCAGGACGTCGTAAATAGACGGTAAAGTTTGTTCTGATTTGAATCGTTTGTCAATTGTGTAGACAATATATTCAGGTTTTGAAAGATAAATCAGTTTATCAGTCACAATCTCTCTGTAAAAGCAGGGAGATTTTTCTATTGGGGAGTATTTTTGCTTTCGCTTGCTATTATATGCGCTTTCCTTTAATCTAGTTGTGAAAAAAGGAGGACAATCATGCTTCAATTATTGGTATGTGATATGGACGGTGTCATTGTGGATACGGAATATCTAGATTTTCAATTACAATAAGCATTTGTGTGCTTGTTTAGTTCAAGTCCAAATGAGTTGTCTCAGCAAGATTTTTCGATTTTAGTTGGAAAATCTTATACGGCTCTTTATCGTTGTATTAAACAGCTCAGCCAGACAAGTTTATCTTTGGAAACAATCGATCATCAACTAGACAAGTTTGCAGCAGAAAAATATCAAGAGGTAAACTACCAAGAATTGTTTCAGAAAGCTATCGTGCAGATTCTCTTATATGCTAGGAAAAATCATATAAAAGTAGCACTTGTATCGTCTTTTAGATATCAACATATTATAGAAGTTCTGACTTCTTGTGGAATTAAAGAATATTTTGACTTGATTGTCAGTGGTGAAGATTTTGCGGAAAGCAAGCCTAATCCAGCGATTTATCAAGTTATTTTAGAAAAATTGGATATAAATGTGGGAAATGCTGTAGCTATTGAGAATTCTTTTTGTGGTATTGCTGCTGCTAAGAGTGCAGGGTTAAAGATTATTGCTTATGAAGAAAAGAGGATGCCTGTTGACCAGAGTCAAGCTGACATGGTCGCAAAAGATATGATTGAGATTTTCTCAATACTACAAACCTTGAAGGAGAGTGAATGATTGTGATGCTTTGGGTATCGTTTTCTTGAAACTACTTTCAAGATTTAAGAGAAAAGTGAGCATTATCAGAAATTAGAACCTAAATATCGGATGTTATTGAAAGCGTTTTAAAAAACAGCTATAATAGCACTGTGAGATTGAAAGCGCTTTAAAAATCGATCTACAATAGTAAAGGAGAAGGCTGTCTATGGCAAAAATGACAAAAGACGAGCTGATTGCCAAAATAAAAGATGGCATCATTGTTTCCTGTCAAGCTCTGCCACATGAACCGCTTTATACTGATGCAGGTGGGGTTATTCCTCTTTTAGTGAAAGCGGCTGAACAAGGAGGCGCTGTTGGTATTCGAGCGAATAGCGTTCGGGATATTAAGGAAATTAAAGAGGTCACTTCACTACCCATTATTGGTATTATCAAGCGAGATTATCCACCTCAAGAGCCATTTATTACCGCAACGATGCGAGAAATTGATGAACTAGCAGCTCTGGATATTGAAGTGATTGCTTTTGATTGTACAAAGCGGGAGCGTTTTGATGGTTTAAAGATTGCGGATTTCATCAAGCAAGTGAAGGAGAAATATCCTCATCAATTGTTCATGGCAGATGTGAGTACCTTTGAAGAGGGAGCTGCTGCGGTAGAAGCGGGTGTGGACTTTGTAGGGACAACTTTGTCGGGCTACACTTCTTATAGTTTGCAATGTGAGGGGCCGGATTTTGATCTGATAAAAAATTTATGTGATGCAGGTTTGGATGTTATCGCGGAAGGAAAAATTCATTATCCAAGTGAAGCTAAAACGATTCATGACTTAGGTGTTAGAGGAATTGTAGTAGGTGGTGCCATTACGCGTCCAAAAGAAATTACAGAGCGTTTTGTTGCAGCAGTAAGTGAAAAGTAGGAACAATTTTATCCTAAAAAGGATGACAATAAAAGGAGAAACAATATGAGGATGAAGAAAATACTTTGTTCGTTAGTTGCAGGAGCTGCAATTTTATCTTTGGCAGCATGTGGAAATTCAGGTGGTTCAAACAAGTCGGCTGATTCAGGTAATTCTTCTGGTAAGACAGAGATTACTTGGTGGGCTTTCCCAGTCTTCACGCAAGAAAAAGCAAACGATGGTGTTGGAACTTATGAAAAAGAAATTATCAAAGCATTTGAAAAAGCCAATCCAGATATTAAAGTGAAACTAGAAACAATTGATTTCAAATCTGGTCCAGAAAAAATCACAACGGCGATTGAAGCAGGAACAGCACCAGATGTCCTCTTTGACGCACCGGGTCGGATCATTCAATATGGTAAAAATGGTAAATTGGCAGAATTGAACGATCTCTTTACAAATGATTTTGTCAAAGATGTCAATAACAATCAAATCATTCAAGCCAGCAAAGCTGGTGACAAAGCTTATATGTATCCAATTAGCTCTGCGCCATTTTACATGGCATTGAACAAGAAAATGCTGAAAGAAGCTGGTGTGTTAGACCTTGTTAAAGAGGGTTGGACAACTGCTGACTTTGAAAAAGTATTAAAAGCATTGAAAGCTAAAGGGTATACTCCTGGCTCACTCTTCAGTAATGGTCAAGGTGGTGACCAAGGTACACGTGCTTTCATTTCAAATCTTTATGGTGGTTCTGTAACAGATGATAAGGTGACAAAATATACAACGGACAGTCCAAACTTTGTCAAAGGTTTGAACAAAGCAGTGAGCTGGATTAAAGATGGTTTGATGACAAACGGCTCTCAATTCGATGGTGGAGCAGATATTCAAAACTTTGCGAATGGGCAAACTTCTTATACTGTTCTTTGGGCACCTGCGCAAAAAGGCATCCAAGCTAAACTCTTGAAAGCCAGTGGCGTCGAAGTTGTGGAAGTGCCATTCCCATCAGATAACGGAAAACCAGCTTTAGAATACCTTGTAAATGGTTTTGGTATCTTTAACAATAAAGATAAAAAGAAAGTAGAAGCTGCTAAAAAGTTTGTCAAATTTATTGCGGATGATAAAAAGTGGGGGCCAAAAAATGTTGTTCGTACAGGTGCCTTCCCAGTCCGTTCCTCATTTGGAAAATTGTATAATGACAAACGGATGGAAACAATCAGCACTTGGACAAAATATTATTCACCATATTACAACACGATTGATGGATTTGCAGAAATGAGAACACTCTGGTTCCCAATGTTGCAATCTGTTTCAAATGGCGATGAAAAAGTTGAATTTGCTTTGAAGACCTTTACAGAAAAAGCAAATGAAACCATTAAAAAAAGTAAAAAATAAATAATGTAACGATTTCCCTTTTTCTGTTGTTGGTTTCATAAAATAGGAAAAGGGAATTTTTTATCAAAAAGAGGAGGTCAGTATCTCCTCTAGCTAAATGAGGTGTTGAATGTGAAAGTGAATAAAATAAGAATGAGAGAAACGGTGATTTCCTATGCTTTTTTGGCACCAGTTCTATTATTCTTTATTGTCTTTGTATTAGCACCGATGGTGATGGGATTTGTAACGAGTTTCTTTAATTATTCTATGACTTCCTTTTCATTCGTTGGATTGGACAATTACTCACGAATGTTTAAAGATCCAGTCTTTATCAAATCTCTCATTAATACGGTGATTATCGTTATTGGTTCGGTACCAATTGTTGTGTTGTTCTCTTTGTTTGTGGCTTCTCAAACCTATAGTCAGAATGCGATTGCACGGTCATTTTATCGGTTCGTCTTCTTCCTGCCGGTGGTAACAGGGAGTGTAGCTGTAACGGTTGTATGGAAATGGATTTACGACCCACTGTCAGGGATTTTGAATTTCGTCCTGAAGTCGGGTCATGTCATCAATCAGAATATTTCTTGGCTGGGTGATAAGCATTGGGCGTTGATGGCGATTATTGTGATTTTGCTGACAACTTCTGTCGGGCAGCCTATTATTCTCTATATTGCTGCTATGGGAAATATTGACAATTCATTGGTAGAAGCTGCGCGTGTTGACGGAGCGACAGAGCTGCAAGTTTTCTGGAAGATTAAATGGCCAAGTCTTTTGCCAACAACTCTGTATATTGCGATCATTACAACAATCAATTCCTTCCAATGTTTTGCCTTGATTCAGCTGTTGACATCCGGAGGGCCAAACTATTCAACCAGTACATTGATGTATTACCTGTATGAAAAAGCCTTCAAGTTATCTGAATATGGTTATGCTAATACCATGGGAGTATTTTTAGCTGTCATGATTGCTTTGATTAGCTTTGCCCAATTCAAGATTCTTGGAAATGACGTCAAATATTAAAGAAAGGAGAGACAAGATGAAACAGAAAAAAATGAGTGCCTTTACGGTAATTTCAACGATTATTCTCTTGGTGTTGACCGTTCTCTTTGTTTTTCCTTTCTATTGGATTTTAACAGGGGCTTTCAAATCGCAGCCAGACACGATTGTCATTCCACCTCAATGGTGGCCTAAGATGCCAACATTAGAAAATTTCCAACAGCTGATGGTGCAAAACCCAGCCCTGCAATGGATGTGGAATAGTGTCTTTATCTCGCTAGCGACCATGTTTTTGGTCTGCATTACTTCTGCCTTAGCGGGTTATGTTCTGGCTAAAAAACGTTTCTATGGGCAGCGGATTCTTTTTGCAACTTTTATCGCTGCTATGGCTCTGCCTAAACAAGTAGTACTGGTTCCTTTGGTCCGTATTGTCAACTTTATGGGAATTCATGATACACTAGCTGCGGTTATTTTGCCTCTTGTCGGTTGGCCTTTTGGGGTTTTCCTCATGAAGCAATTTAGTGAAAATATCCCAACGGAATTGTTGGAATCTGCTAAGATTGATGGCTGTGGTGAGATTCGGACTTTTTGGAATGTAGCTTTTCCAATTGTAAAACCAGGTTTTGCTGCCCTTGCCATTTTTACCTTTATCAACACATGGAATGATTACTTTATGCAATTGGTCATGCTGACATCGCGGCAGAATCTAACGATTTCACTTGGAGTGGCAACGATGCAAGCTGAAATGGCAACGAATTATGGTTTGATTATGGCCGGTGCTGCGATGGCAGCTGTTCCGATTGTAACCGTCTTTCTTGTCTTCCAAAAATCCTTCACACAAGGTATTACCATGGGAGCTGTGAAAGGATAAGGAGGGAGAACGAATGATTTTCGATGAATTGGAAAATCTCGCCCATTACAAAGGTATCCATAATCATTTAGATTGTGCCATTGATTATCTCCTAACTCACGATTTAAGCAATTATGAGTTAGGACGGTATGAGATTAATGGAGACAAAGTTTTCTTCTTTGTGCAGGAAAATGAGCTTAATCAAGAAGAGAATGATGAATTTGAATTTCATCATCGTTATTTGGATTTGCATTTTCTCTTGGAAGGGCGAGAAATAATCCAGTATGGCTATGAGCAAACGGAACTTCGCAAGGTTTATGATGCAGAGAAAGATATTGGTTTTAACACTTGCAACCAAGTCTATCCGCTAGTTTTGGATCATCGGAATTTTGTGGCGTTTTTACCAGAAGAAGCTCATCACCCAAATGGTTTTGCTGGCAAGGGGTTGACGGTCAAGAAATGCGTGGTAAAAGTGCTATTTGACTAACTAGAAAAATAAAGGAGATTGAGCATGGAGAACAAAAGCTCTCAGTTAGTGAAATCTATTTTTAATACGGATAATTTATTCATGAGAATTTGTGAAAAAATTCTTGATTTAGTGACAGTCAATCTTCTTTTTCTGCTGTCTTGTCTACCACTTGTTACGATTGGTATTGCCAAAATTAGCTTGTATGAAACTTTGTTTGAAATCAAGGATGCGCGTCGCGTAAAAGTCACAGCGATGTACATGCAAGCATTTAGAAAAAATTGGAAAGTCGGTTTAAAACTTGGTTTGCTAGAACTGCTACTTGTAGGAATCAGTCTATTTGACCTCGTGCTTTTTTGGAGGCAGGAAACAATGCTGTTTCAAATGCTAAAAGCAACTTGTATCGGTGTCATCATTTTTACTAGTTTGCTGTTTTTATGCATCTATCCTTTGGCAGCTAAGTTTGAAATGACGGTAAAAGATCTATTACAAACGGGACTGATCATGGTGAGTTTGCATTTCCCGTGGTTCTTTTTGATGATAGCCTTATTAGCTGTAATTGTCTTTTTCCTCTCTAGTTCAGGATTTGTATTGCTACTGGGCTTTACTCTTTTTGTATTAGTTGGCTTTGCAGCCTTAGGATTTTTGCAATTGCCTATTATGGAAACTATTTTTAATAAATATAAACGATAAAACCAATTAACTTGGAGAATAAAATATGAGAGATTTAAAAAAATATGAAGGGGTCATTCCGGCCTTTTATGCTTGCTATGATGATCAAGGCGAGATTAGTCCAGAGCGCGTGCGAGCTTTGGTAGAATATTTTCTTGAAAAAGGAGTTCAAGGCTTGTATGTTAATGGCTCATCTGGTGAATGTATCTACCAAAGTGTTGCTGATAGAAAATTGATTTTGGAAGAAGTAATGGCAGTGGCAAAAGGGAAATTAACTATTATTGCGCACGTCGCTTGCAACAACACCAAGGATAGTATGGAGTTAGCGCGCCATGCAGAAAGCTTGGGAGTGGACGCTATTGCGACCATACCACCGATTTATTTTCGTTTGCCAGAATACTCGATTGCTCAATATTGGAACGATATTAGCGCAGCTGCCCCACATACAGACTTTGTGATCTACAATATTCCGCAGTTGGCAGGTGTAGCTCTGACGCCAAGTTTATATACAGAAATGCTCAAAAATGAACGTGTGATTGGCGTGAAGAATTCTTCCATGCCTGTCCAAGACATTCAAACCTTTGCAGCACTTGGTGGGGAAGACCACCTCGTCTTTAATGGGCCAGATGAGCAATTTTTAGGCGGTCGCCTGATGGGAGCAAGAGCAGGTATCGGCGGAACATATGGGGCGATGCCAGAGCTTTTCTTGAAGCTCAATCAATTGATTGCCGACAAAGAATTGGAGAGAGCAAAAGAATTACAATTTACCATCAACACTATTATCGGAAAATTAACTGCTGCTCATGGAAATATGTATTCTGTCATCAAGGAAGTCTTGAAAATCAATGAAAATCTAAACATTGGTTCTGTTCGTGCTCCTTTAACACCAGTGACAGGCACAGATCGTCCGATTGTAGAGGAAGCAGCTCGCTTGATTCGTGTAGCTAAGGAAACGTTCTTGTAATAAAAAAGAGGTGGATTATGGGGAAATATATTGCCATTGATATTGGTGGAACAAATATCAAATATGGTCTGATTGATGATACTGACACCTTGCTGGAAGCACATGAAATCCCAACAGAGGCTCATAAGGGCGGTCCAGAAATTTTGCGCAAGGTAAAGGGAATTGTAGCACGTTATTTAGAACAAATTCCAGTTGCTGGGGTTTGTATCTCCTCGGCTGGAATGGTCGATCCAGATAAAGGAGAAATCTTTTATGCTGGTCCTCAGATTCCAAATTATGCTGGTACTCAGTTCAAGAAAGTGGTAGAAGAAACATTTTCCGTTCCTTGTGAGATTGAAAACGATGTCAATTGTGCTGGCTTAGCGGAAGTCATGTCCGGGAGCGGAAAGGGAGCGAACATTGCGATTTGTTTGACGATTGGGACGGGTATCGGCGGTTGTTTGCTGGTGGATGGTCAGGTTTTTCATGGTTTTAGTAATTCAGCTTGTGAAGTCGGTTATGTGTATCTATCAGATGGTGCATTCCAAGATGTGGCTTCAACGACGGCCTTGGTCAATTATGTAGCAGAACTTCACGACGAAGAGCCTACTATGTGGAATGGACGGCGCATTTTCAAGGAAGCAACAGAAGGAAATGCACGCTGTATCCAAGGTATTGACCGCATGGTCAACTATCTGGGACAAGGGATTGCTAATATCTGTTATGTAGTCAATCCAGAAGTGGTGATTTTAGGTGGCGGCATTATGGAGCAAGAGGCCGTTCTTCGTCCTCGAATTGAGGCTGCTATGAAAGCCTGCTTGGTACCAAGTATCGCTAAAAAAACCAAGCTCGCTTTCGCTTACTATCAAAATACAGCAGGAATGTTTGGTGCCTATTATCATTTTAAAAATAAACAACAATAGATAAAAAGAGCAAGCGAGGTTCTCAGGAAAATCTGAACTCAACTTGCTCTTTTGTTATTTATGTCGTTGGTAGTAACCATTTAATTTTTTATTTTCCCAATAGCTGTTGAAGATTTTTTCTTTTTTCTCCCGATCAATTTCAAGGAAAAAGGCATAGAGTAAGTCAATCACCAGCAACATAGAAAATTGAGCTGAGATGCGCAAAATATACTCTGGTTTGCTTTGAATGGCAACAGGAATGATTTCCGTAAACTGTTGGTCAACTTTGTCTGATTGGCCTGTTACCAATACAGTTTTAGCTCCCATTGCTTTGGCATCCATCAGACTATTGATGATAGATTGGGTTTGTCCTGATAAAGAGAAACCAATCACCAAGCAATTTTTGTCTAAAATACTGGTCGTCCAAGCAAAGCCGTCTTGATCTGTCAAAGCTTCGCAGATGACCCCAAGCCGCATGAAGCGCAGTTTCATATCACGAGCTACCAACCCTGAACTACCAATACCAAAAAAATACACTCGATCCGCTTCTTCGATAAACTGCACCACACGCAACAGTTTTTCTTCATCAATCAATTCCTCTGTCTGTTGTCGAATTTGAGTATAATTTCGCAAAACTCTACGGGACACATCGTGTTGTAAGTGATTGGTTTCTTCTACATTACTTTGCAGTTGATGAATATATTGAAAATTAAACTCTCTATAACCTTTAAATCCACATTTTTTTGCAAAGCGAGTAAGTGCCGCCTGGGAGATGTAAAGAGTTTGCGCAACTTTTTGCGAAGAAAGGTCGTCGTAGATACTAGAAGGATTTAAAAAGTAGTTTGCAATCCGCTTTTCTAAGTCGGTCATGCTGTCAAAATGGCTTTCGATTCTCGCCATAATATGTCGCGTATTTTTCATAGATGTACTTTCTTTACTTGTAGTGATATAGAACAAATGTTTTGAAAAACCTATTTGTATTATAACATAGTTTTACAAAATAAGACGCTGGGTAGCTTGATAAATAGCACAGGGTGAAATGATTTCAATTAAGCGCAGAAAAGGAATAAAACTCTGTGACGAATGGTTTGAAAATGTGTTATAATTTACACAAGTAAACGTTACAGCCATTGTATGATACAAAGGAGGTGCAAGATATGACGAACGCTACTCTTGAGCAAATGCAAGAAATTGAGCGAGCAGCAGACGAAGTGCTAGCTGGTTATCAACATCAGATTCGGGAGTTGCAAGACCAAGCTGCTAGGGATTTGAAGCAGCTAGGGCGAGCCTATGATGAAGAAAAACAACAGTTGCTTATTGAGTTAAAGGAACAATCTGAAAAAGAGATTGCTAGCTTGACACAAGACTTGGAAAAAACGAAACAAGAGAACGAAGAAAAAGTCCAAGCAGCTTTGTCAAATAAAAAAGAGGCGTTACTGCAAATGATTGTAGACAGGGTGGTAGAAAAATATGGCAATTAGTCAGATGCAGGAGTTGTCGCTACTGTTGCCAAGAGAATTGTTGGATGAAATCCTTTCCTATCTGCAAAATCTCCAATCGGTTGAAATTCAGGATTTACAAGCAAAAGAGACCTGGAAAGGTGCTTTTGAGAAAGAGTTAGTGTGGAATCCTGATACATCTTTTTCGGAACACCTTCAAGCTTTGACTCGGCGGCAGGAAAAACTCGCACGTATGATTGAAAACCTGCAAGCATTTGTTCCTAAGAAAAAAATGCTGGAATCATTGAAGGAAGCTCCGTTGGAAACAAGCTTTGTCAGTTTAGAACAGATGGGACAAGCGCGTGACGAAGAAGCGTTTCTTGCGGCTATTCAGCAACAATTTCAAGTGTTGGCAAGAGCACAAGAAGTCAAAGAAACGGCTCAGTCGGAAGTAGTGGAGTTGGAAAAATGGGCAAGTTTAGACGTTACTCCAGTAGCACTTAAGCAATTTAAACATCTTCGTGCGTTTGTGGGAACCATTCCAACCAGTGGAAACAATCAGTTCAATATTCGATTGCAGGATTATCCTGATCTGGAAGTTCGAGAGGTTTTTACTAGCAGTACAGAAAAAGGAATCCTTGTGTTATGTAAAGCAGAAGTTGCTAAAGAAACCCAAGCAGTTTTGACAGAACTTGGTTTTAAGCTGTTTGAATATGCTTTTGAGGAATTGCCAAAGGAGCGTTTGGTAGCATTACAAGCGACGATAAAAGAGCAAGAAGCACTCATAACTTCAACAAAAATACAACTGGCGTCTTCAAATGAAGAATTAAAACAACTCAAGTGTCAGTTGGATTATGTATTGAATTTAACTTCTCGTCAAGAAAGCAAGGAAGCTCTTGCTAGTACACAGAATTTGGTTGCCTTAGAGGGCTGGATTGAGCAGGAGCAGATAGAAGATTTAAGAATGGGACTCACGCAGCAATTTGGTGGTGCTATCTTGCTTCAAATCCATGAAATGACGGCAGCTGATCGACAGCGCGTGCCGACAAAACTCAAAAACAATGCGCTGATTGAGCCGTTTGAGTTGGTAACGGAAATGTATTCGCTGCCGAAGTACGAAGACAAAGATCCAACACCTGTTGTGTCGCTGTTTTATTTTATCTTTTTTGGTATGATGGCAGCTGATATTGGCTATGGTTTGTTGCTCTTTGGTGGAACAAGTTGGGCTTTGAAGGCTCTATATATCAAGCCAAATCTGGCTAAGAATTTACGCTTTTTTAGAATTTTAGGAGTCGGTGTTGCACTCTGGGGAGTCATCTACGGTTCATTCTTTGGTTTCAAATTACCTTTTGCGATTGTTGATACCAGTACGGATGTGATCACCATTCTGATTATGTCGGTCGTGATTGGGTTTATTACAGTCATGACAGGGCTTTATCTCAGTGGTGCAAAGAATATTCGCGTGAAAGACTATGCGGAAGCCTATAATTCAGGTTTTGCTTGGATGCTGATTCTCGTCGGGCTGGCTTTATTAGCAGCGGGCCGATTATTCCCATCGCTTGCTATTGCTGGTTTGATCGGACAATGGCTTGCTATTATAAATGCTGTGGGTATTGTACTCGTTTCTATTATCAGCGCTAAGAGTTTGAAAGGATTGGGGCCTGCATTGTTTAATTTATACAATATCAGCAGTTATGTGGGCGATTTGGTGAGTTTCACGAGACTTATGGCTTTGGGTCTTGCAGGTGCGAGCATTGGTTCAGCCTTTAACTTAATTGTTAGTCTCTTTCCTCCTTTTGCTCGCTTCAGTATTGGTATTGTGCTATTTATCGCCCTTCACAGTATCAATATGTTCCTCTCCTTTTTATCAGGCTATGTACATGGAGCACGTTTAATTTTTGTTGAATTTTTTGGAAAATTCTACGATGGTGGTGGAAAAGCCTTTAAACCTTTGAAACCAGCAGGGAAATATGTTCGCTACAAAAAGTAATTCAGCGAAATTGTTTTAATTGCTCAGACAGAATTTTATACCATTGACAATTAGAACAATCAAACAAATAGTATTTACTATTAGAAATGGAGTTTATTTATGCAAGCTTTTTCATCTTATTTTTCAACTTATGGCGGTGCCTTTTTCGCAGCACTAGGTGTGGTTCTGGCGATTTTTCTTAGTGGTATTGGTTCTGCGCGGAATGTCGGCTCGACCGGTCAGGCTGCAGCAGCGTTGTTAAAAGAACAGCCCGAGAAATTTGTTAGCGCTTTGATTTTGCAGTTGTTGCCAGGTACGCAAGGGTTGTATGGTTTTGTTATTGGAATTTTAATTTTCTTTAAAGTTCAACCTGAAATGGCTCTCCAAACAGGCTTGGCACTCTTTTTTGCCGCACTTCCAATTGGAATTGTTGGTTATTATTCTGCTAAATATCAAGGAAATGTAGCGACAGCAGGCATGCAGATTTTGGCAAAACGTCCTGAAGACGTAATGAAAGGAGTAATCCTTGCTGCCATGGTCGAAACCTATGCTATCCTTGCCTTTGTTGTGTCTCTTTTAATGGTTTTGAATGTGAAATGAAAATGAGACAGTTTTTAGGGTCTTGAACCATCTGATTTCATAGAAGGAGGCAGATATGGGATTTGAATCTCAATTGAGGGATTCGGTTTTAGAGCAGGCGCATGAAAATGGGCGCCAGTTAGTAGCTAATGCCCAAGCAACCCTTGATCGCGAAACTAAAGAACAAAAAGCACGGCTGAAACAAGAAAAAATGCAACAACGTGAGCAAGAAGTAAAAGTGCTAAAACGTCAAGTACAACGTAAAGTGCAGCAACTTGAAAATGAAAAACGTCAATCTACTTTGGCGACCAAGCAACGGATTTTGAAAGAGTTATTTGCAGGAGCTTATGAGCAGATGGCGGCTTGGTCGCTCAAACAGGAACAGGCTTTTTTGGAGCAGATCTTAAAAAAGTATCCTCAAGAAGAGCTGGTTTTGACATTTGGTTCACGAACATTTGGTAAATATTCAGCCGTTCAATTAGAACAATTGTTAGAGCGTTATCCGCAAGTGAAATTAGCTTCTTCACCTGTGAGTGGAGAAGCGGGTTTTCTCCTTTCTCGGGGGAATGTTGACGATAACTACCTCTACCGTTATTTAGTGGATTCTTTATGGCAGGAGGAAAGCTATCGGCTCGCTCAGGCTATTTTCCAAGATAAAGAAGAGTAAGGAGACTGTTCATGAATGACAATACTTTCGCACAAGTTAATACGGAAATTAGTATTCATGAGAGTAGTTTCTTAAGTCCTGCGCAGTATGAGCAGTTGTTGCGAGCTTCAAGTTCTGAAAGTCGATCAGCAGCTTTGGAAGGGACAGCATATAATCCGAATCATGAACAACTAACTGACTTAAATACGATTGAGAGATTTCTCATGAAGCATTTGTTTGCAGAGTATACATGGGCTTTTGAAGTCAGTCCAACATCTGCTTTGGTGGAGTTTTTCACGCTTAAATATACCTATCATAATCTTAAAGTGTTGCTTAAGCACAAGGCAACAGGCTTAAATTTAAAGCATCTGTTGATTCCTGTCGGGTCATATTCGTTAGACATGCTGGAGCAGCTGATTACAACCTTTTCCACGGAATACTGTCCAAAATTGATGGTGGATGAAATAGAAGCAACTTGGGCAGAATATCAGGATTACCAAGATGTACGTGTTCTAGAAATCGGAATGGATCTAGCTTATTTCGCGCACTTAAAAAGGTTGGAATCTGAATTTGAAGATGAGCGGCTTAAGCAGTTGGTACGGTTGACGATTGATTTTTACAATGCAACAACGGTACAGCGTGCCATTCGTCACCAAAAACCGCATAGTTTTATGACACAGCTCTTATCTGATGATGGATCTTTAACAAGTGCAGAGTGGATTGAGTTGGCAGAAAAAGGGCAACTAACGGACTGGTTTTCTCAAGTAAACCCATTAGAATTTGATGCAGAATTGTGCTCTTATGAAGAAAAAATGCATTTGGGGAAGCTGACAAATCTTGAACTGGAATATTTAGCAGACTTGGTTCCGTTTAAACTCTTAGAGCAAGGGCGATTTGAAACAAGTGGTCCGCTTCCATTAGCTCGCTATTTATTGGGAAAAGAGCTAGAAGTGAAAAATCTTCGACTTATTTTGACCGGTTTGACAAATCAACTTCCAGTAGAAACCATTAAAGAAAGGATGAGACCGATTTATGGCCAGTAAAACTTATAAAATTGGTGTGGTAGGAAATCGTGATGCCATTCTACCTTTTCGTCTAATTGGTTTTCAGACTTTTCCAGTCACAGGAGCAGCTGATGCTGTGAATGCTTTACGCCGACTGAGTCGAGAAGATTTTGCCATTATTTATTTGACAGAGGATGTGGCTGCAGAAATCCCTGAAACATTGACTTGCTATGATAAGCAAGTATTGCCGGCGATTATTTTAATCCCGACTCATAAAGGAATAATGGGATTAGGACGGGGACGCATTCGTGAGAATGTAGAAAAAGCAGTCGGACAAAATATTTTAAATTAGAAGGAGCAAGACTTGAGTCAAGGAAAGATTATAAAAGTTTCAGGTCCTTTGGTGGTTGCTTCTGGAATGCAGGAAGCGAACATTCAGGATATTTGTCATGTTGGCAATTTGGGCTTGATTGGGGAGATCATCGAGATGCGTCAAGATGAGGCTTCTATTCAGGTATACGAAGAAACCTCTGGTCTTGGGCCAGGAGAACCAGTAGAAACAACAGGGAGTCCGTTATCGGTTGAGTTGGGGCCGGGGCTGATTTCGCAAATGTTTGATGGCATTCAACGTCCTTTGGCACGCTTTCAAACGGTGACACAGAGTGATTTTCTGGTACGTGGAGTTCAGCTACCTAATTTGAATCGTGAGACTAAGTGGGACTTTGTACCTTGTCTAACTGTCGGCGATGAAGTCCAAGCTGGAGATATTCTAGGCACCGTTCAAGAAACCGAGCTGGTAGTGCATCGTATTCTGGTACCAGTTGGTGTTAGTGGTCGGCTGACGGCTATTGAAGCTGGTAGCTTCACGGTCGAGGAAGCAGTCTATGAAGTTGAGCGTGCGGATGGTTCTGTCTTTGTCGGCAGTCTCATGCAGAGGTGGCCAGTCCGGAGAGGCCGTCCATTTGCTCAAAAGCTGATCCCAGAGGAACCTTTGGTGACGGGTCAACGCGTGATTGATACCTTTTTCCCAGTCACCAAGGGCGGGGCTGCTGCTGTTCCTGGCCCATTTGGAGCTGGCAAGACCGTTGTTCAGCATCAGGTTGCCAAATTTGCTAATGTGGATATTGTGATTTATGTTGGTTGTGGCGAGCGGGGAAATGAAATGACGGATGTCTTAAATGAATTTCCAGAGCTAATCGATCCAATAACTGGTCAGTCAATTATGCAACGAACCGTTCTGATTGCGAACACGTCCAACATGCCAGTTGCGGCGCGTGAGGCTTCTATCTATACAGGAATTACAATTGCTGAGTACTTCCGAGACATGGGCTACTCTGTGGCCATTATGGCAGATTCGACCTCACGTTGGGCAGAAGCTCTGCGGGAAATGTCCGGGCGTTTGGAAGAAATGCCGGGCGATGAAGGCTATCCTGCCTATCTCGGCAGTCGGATTGCTGAATATTACGAACGAGCCGGTCGGGTGAAAACCTTAGGTAGTGACGAGCGCGAGGGAAGTATTACTGCAATTGGTGCCGTTTCCCCTCCAGGTGGAGATATTTCGGAGCCCGTCACGCAAAATACTCTACGGATTGTCAAGGTCTTCTGGGGATTGGACGCTCAGTTGGCACAACGTCGTCACTTTCCGGCTATCAACTGGCTTAGTTCTTACTCACTTTATCTAGATGAGGTAGGGCACTATATCAATCAACATGAACAGTTGACTTGGTCAGAAAAGGTAACCAAGGCAATGAACATTCTTCAAAAAGAGAGTGAACTACAAGAAATCGTACGGTTGGTTGGTCTGGATTCGCTGTCTGAAAAGGATCGTCTTACCATGAATACAGCAAAAATGATCCGTGAGGACTACCTGCAGCAGAATGCTTTTGACGAAGTGGATACTTACACTTCCTTTAAAAAACAAGTGGCTCTTCTTACTAATATCCTAACGTTTGATGAAGAAGCTAATCGTTCTTTGAATTTAGGTGCCTATTTTACTGAGATTATGAACGGTACTGTAGAGTTGAGAGATCAGATTGCCCGCTCTAAATTTATCCCAGAGGATCAGTTGGAAGCAATTCGCAGTTTGGATACCGCTATTCGGGAAAAACTGCATGATATTCTTGCCCAAGGAGGAGCAACCAATGAACGTGATTAAAGAATACCGTACCGTCAGTGAAGTTGTCGGCCCTTTGATGATTGTGGATCGAGTAGAAGGGGTGCATTTCAATGAATTAGTGGAAATCCAACTCCATGATGGAACGAAGCGTCAAGGGCAGGTCTTAGAAGTGCAAGAAGATAAGGCGATGGTGCAGCTGTTTGAAGGCTCTAGCGGAATCAATCTAGGGAAAACTAAGGTGCGTTTTACCGGTCATCCTCTTGAGTTGCCAGTATCAGAAGATATGGTCGGAAGGATTTTCAATGGGATGGGTAAGCCTATTGATGGTGGTCCAGATATTTTGCCTGAGAAATACTTGGACATTGACGGTCAAGCGATCAATCCAGTAGCAAGAGATTATCCTGATGAGTTCATTCAGACTGGGATTTCAGCTATTGATCACCTCAATACTTTGGTACGCGGTCAAAAACTGCCAGTCTTTTCTGGATCGGGCCTGCCTCATAAGGAATTGGCCGCTCAGATTGCTCGTCAAGCTACTGTGCTCAATTCAGAAGAAAATTTTGCAGTCGTTTTTGCGGCTATGGGGACGACCTTTGAAGAAGCCGAATTTTTTATGAATGACTTGCGGGAGACGGGGGCCATTGACCGCTCTATCCTCTTTATCAATCTAGCAAATGATCCTGCTATTGAGCGGATTGCGACACCACGAATTGCCTTGACGGCTGCCGAATACTTGGCTTATGAAAAGGACATGCACGTTCTCGTCATCATGACAGATATGACGAACTACTGTGAGGCCTTGCGAGAAGTATCCGCTGCTCGTCGAGAGGTGCCAGGACGCCGAGGATATCCGGGTTATCTTTATACCAACCTATCCACCCTGTATGAGCGTGCAGGACGTTTGGTAGGGAAGAAAGGCTCGGTCACACAAATTCCAATTCTTACCATGCCTGAGGATGATATCACTCATCCCATTCCTGATTTGACTGGTTACATTACTGAGGGTCAGATTATCCTGTCGCGTGACCTTTACAATAGTGGTTATCGTCCGCCGATTAATGTGTTACCGTCTCTTTCACGTCTCAAGGACAAAGGATCTGGCGAAGGAAAGACTCGGGGAGACCACGCGGCAACGATGAATCAGCTTTTTGCGGCTTATGCACAAGGGAAACAGGCCAAAGAATTAGCAGTTGTACTAGGAGAGTCTGCATTATCTGATACGGATAAACTCTATGTACAATTTACTGAGCGATTCGAAAAAGAATATATCAATCAAGGATTTTATACCAATCGAACGATTGAAGAAAGCCTAGATTTAGGTTGGGAATTGTTGTCTATCTTGCCACGGACGGAGCTGAAGCGGATTAAGGATGATATGATTGACCAATATTTACCAGAAAGTAGGCGGCAAGCTTAAGGAGGTGAGCCGATGACTCGTTTGAATATCAAACCCACTCGAATGGAACTCAACAATCTAAAAGAGCGCTTGAAAACAGCTACTCGCGGTCATAAACTTCTCAAGGATAAGCGAGATGAACTGATGCGTCGTTTCATTGAAGCTGTTCGCGAAAATAATCGCCTTCGCCAAAAAGTTGAAGAAGCTCTAGTTGGTCATATGCAGGACTTTGTGTTGGCAAAAGCTTTGGAAAGCGACCTTATGGTGGAAGAAATTTTTGCTGTCCCTATGCGAGAAATCAATCTCCATATCGAACAGGAAAATATCATGAGCGTGCAAGTTCCTAAGATGCATGCCCATATTGCCAATCCTTACGGTGATGATGAGGGAGATGTAGTTTATAGCTACGTGGCATCCAACAGCCAGATGGATGAGACGATTGAAGATATGAGTAACCTATTGCCAGATCTTTTGCGCTTAGCAGAGATTGAAAAGAGCTGTCAGTTGATGGCGGATGAAATTGAAAAAACTCGCCGCCGGGTCAATGGCTTAGAGTATGCAACTATTCCAGATCTCATAGAAACCATTCATTATATCGAAATGAAGCTAGAAGAGGCTGAACGAGCTAGTCTAGTGAGAGTTATGAAAGTGAAATAATGATGGGAGAGTGTTCAAAAAACTGAGGTAGCCAAATAATGTTGTGTAATAAGTTGATAGTGGGATACTCGATATTTAAAATCACTGTCACTGAGATTCAGTCCTATGGCTGACAATGCGAATCAAAAAACAAAACAGACGATGCTTTGATGAGTTGACGTCTGTTTTTCTTTTCGATGATTAGACGTGCAAGCAAGAAGAAACCAAAAGTCTACGCACGTTAGTATTTTCTATAGAAATGCGAGAATTTTCTGATAAGTCATGTTATAATAGAACAGACTACATGAAAGGGATAAAAATTTATGACTTTAGTTTATCAATCAACACGTGACGCAAACAATACAACGACAGCTAGCCGAGCTATTTTGCAGGGATTGGCAACAGATGGCGGTCTCTTTACTCCAATTTCTTATCCTCAGGTAGAGTTGGATTTTGCAAAACTAAAAGACGCTTCCTATCAAGAAGTAGCAAAATTAATTTTATCTGCTTTCTTAGATGATTTCACAGATCAAGAGCTAGACGATTGTATTGCCCATGCTTACGATAACAAGTTTGATACGCCGACCATTGCTCCCTTGGTTAAGCTAGACGGTCAGTATAATCTAGAGCTTTTCCACGGGGCGACCATTGCCTTCAAGGACATGGCTTTGTCCATCCTGCCGCACTTGATGACAACCGCAGCTAAAAAGCACGGCTTGGAAAATAAAATTGTCATTCTGACGGCGACTTCTGGAGACACGGGTAAGGCAGCTATGGCAGGCTTTGCAGATGTTCCTGGGACCGAGATTATCGTCTTTTATCCGAAAGACGGTGTCAGCAAAGTTCAGGAGCTGCAAATGACGACTCAGAAAGGGGACAATACTCATGTAGTGGCTATTGAAGGGAATTTTGATGATGCTCAGACCAATGTCAAGCAGATGTTTAATAACGCTGTGCTTCGCAAAAAACTAGCAGAACACAAGTCGCAATTTTCTTCCGCCAACTCCATGAATATCGGGCGCTTGGTGCCACAGATTGTTTATTATGTCTATGCCTATGCACAATTGGTCAAAACCGATCAGATTCGAGCTGGTGAAGCAGTTAATTTTTCTGTTCCAACTGGAAACTTCGGTAATATCTTGGCAGCCTACTATGCTAAACAAATAGGTCTTCCAGTTGGCAAGTTAATCTGTGCTTCCAACGAAAATAATGTCTTGACAGATTTCTTTAAAACACATATCTATGATAAGAAGCGCTGTTTCAAGGTGACATCTAGCCCGTCTATGGACATTTTAGTTTCTTCAAATCTAGAGCGCTTGATTTTCCACCTGTTAGGAAATAATGCCGAAAAGACAGCAGAGTTGATGACCAATCTCAAAAAACATGGTCAGTATGAGTTGACCAACTTTGACTCAGAAATGCTAGCACTCTTTGCGGCTGAATATGCCACAGAAGTGGAGACCGCGGCTGAAATCAAACGGGTTTATGAAATATCTAACTATATTGAAGATCCGCATACAGCAGTAGCATCAGCCGTTTATCAAAAATATCGTACCAAAACAGGTGATGACACGAAGACAGTCGTTGTTTCAACTGCCAGTCCTTACAAATTCCCAGTTGTTGCAGTCGAAGCTGTGACTGGACAAACCGGACTGAGTGATTTTGAAGCTTTGGCTCAGTTACATGATCTTATTGGTGTGTCAATTCCAGCAGCCGTGGATGGCATCGAAACGGCTGAAGTCCGCCATAAAATGATTGTTGCTGCTGACCAGATGCAGGCGGCAGTAGAAAAGGATTTAGGACTTTAACCATTTTCAACACTCAGAGGGGACCTACCTGAGAGTTTTCGGCTTGTAAAAGTATGTAAACAGTCTATTGCAAGTCTCGTACAGCAAAGGGGATAATCAGAGCAGGAGTTTCATAATGCATGACTACTTATAAAAAGATTTTAAACATAGCTTTGCCAGCCATGGTAGAAAACTTTTTGCAGATGCTAATGGGAATGGTAGATTCGTATTTAGTAGCTAGTCTAGGTCTGGTGGCTATTTCAGGAGTTTCGGTTGCTGGCAATATGATTAGCATTTACCAGGCCATTTTTATTGCGCTAGGATCAGCGGTATCCAGTCTAATTTCTAAGAGTTTAGGAGAAGGAGACCGAGATAATCTAGCTTATCATACTAGTGAAGCCATTAAATTGACCCTGATGCTGAGTGGGTTTCTGGGACTTTTCTCGCTTGCTTTTGGACGCCAAATATTGGCTTGGTTGGGAACGGAGCCTGCAGTCGCTAATGCAGGTGGTCTCTATCTCGCTTTAATCGGAGGAACAATTGTTCTTTTGGGAATGATGACAAGTCTAGGGGCTTTGGTTCGAGCGACCAGCAATCCCCGCCTGCCTATGTATGTCAGCTTTTTTAGTAATCTACTTAATGTCCTTTTTTCCAGCATTGCAATTTTTATTTTCCACATGGGAATTGTTGGAGTGGCATTGGGAACCATTTTAGCTCGTCTGGTGGGCGTCTTCATTTTATGGAAAGAATTGTCGCTACCTTTGGCGCCTTGGAGTTGGAAGCTGGATTGGGAACTGCTGCGCTTATCTCTGCCAGCTGCTGGGGAACGATTGATGATGCGAGCCGGGGATGTTGTGATGATTGCTATTATTGTTAAGTTCGGGACAGACGCCGTCGCAGGAAATGCTATTGGAGAGGTTCTGACCCAGTTTAACTACATGCCGAGCTTTGGTGTCGCTACTGCAACAGTCATGTTGGTAGCTCATGCAGTGGGACAAGCAGACTTTCAAGCAGTTAGGAGGCTGACAAAGCAGACGTACTGGTTATCTCTAAGCCTCATGTTACCGATAGCTCTGTTTCTTTTTGGGTTTGGGCAGCCGTTAACACAACTTTATACAGCTGACGGTGATGCTATTCAGGCTAGTTTATCTGTTGTTCTGTTTTCACTTTTGGGAGTGCCTATGACAGCAGGAACAGTCATCTATACAGCTGTTTGGCAAGGGTTGGGCAATGCTAAGTTGCCTTTTTATGCCACGACGGTTGGTATGTGGCTCATTCGCATTGTAGCAGGCTATTTTCTGGGAGTAACGCTGGGCTTGGGCTTGCCTGGAGTTTGGACGGCTACTCTTTTGGACAATGGCTTTCGCTGGCTATTTTTACAAATGCTCTATCAACGGAAAATGAGGGAGCGAACATGACGAGAGCTTTTATTTGGGATTTGGATGGAACATTACTAGATTCCTATGACGCTATTTTGGCGGGGATTGAAGAAACTTATACTCACTATGGATTGGACTTTGACCGAGAGGGCATCCATGCTTATATTTTGCGGCATTCTGTTCAAAAATTGCTAGAAAAAGTCGCAGTAAAAAAAGGCTTGAATGCAGAAGAGATGAATCAATTTAGAGGGCAAAGCTTGCAAGAGAAGAATGCTCAAATTGAGCTTATGGATGGTGCTAAGACAATCCTTGATTGGGCGCAGGAAGCAGGTATTCAGCAGTTTGTTTATACCCACAAGGGGGAAAATGCCTACCAAGTTTTAGCTGATTTAGATATTTTGGATTATTTCACAGAAATTGTGACGACGGCTAATGGATTTGCAAGAAAACCTGATCCAGAAGGGGTGGATTATCTGGTGGAAAAATATCAGTTGAATAAAGAAATGACTTACTATATCGGTGACCGAATGCTAGATGTAGATGTTGCCTTTAACAGCGGTATTCAATCCATCAATTTCTGTGATTACCGACCAACGATTAATCAAAAAATCAATCAGTTAGTAGATATACAAAAGATAATCCGTTAAAGGGAAGCAAAATGGTTGCTTTTCTTTTTTTATAGTCCACAATTGACTTGTTAATAGTTGACGAATCACCAAAACTAAAAAGGAGAACTAGGGTTCCATTCATCACCTACTATATCAACTACATTCAACGGAGCAGGCTATCGCGCAATTCTTTGCGTAATGAGCTTAACGTGGCATTTTTGATGAATCATATTCCGTGTAATCAGGCAGCGGTGCAAGAAGTCTTGAAAATCATCCCGCAGTATTGACCCAGCATTTCAAACTTTTAGAAGAACGTGGTTATGTTCAACGAAGTCGCAATCCCAAAAATAAACGAGAGATTAGATGTAATGAATCTTGTAAAAAAGCAACTTTTACAGAATCCGCCGAGTCCCCATGTAGGTGTCCAAAATGAAGACAGTCCTCGTCTAGAAATTGTGACTCTTTGTGTTTAGTTTGTCATTGGTATCGCAGGATACGGCGCAGTAACAGCTAATAAGAAAATCATCTTGACCCAAGGAGGTCCCGCTATTTTAGCTATTTTAAGTATTTTATTGTTTAAATAAGGCTAGCATTAGCCTTTATAAAAGTTTAAGTGAATCACTATTAACGTTTTGTGCTCTAAATGATTTATTACTTCATTTTTCTCTAGAATAAATAGCTCAAAAGCGCTATAATGAAAGTGGAAAGATTCTCATATATGGAGGTGTCAAGATGGACGAATTGAAAAAAGTTTTGCTGGCAGGGATTGGATTGACTTCCATGACCTATGATAAAGCTAGTGAATTTGTCAAAGAATTGATTGCCAAAGGTCGCTTAACGGTGGATGAAGGCAAGCAACTTCAGTCAGAATTAAAGCGCAAAGCAAAAGAACAAACCGCTGAAAGTCAAGTTGAACAAATAGATAATGTATATGCAACCAAGCAAGATATTGAACGATTAGAAGACAAACTAGACCAATTGCTTAAAGGGCTTTCGAAAACAGAAGAATAGTCTTCCATGATAACGCAGTCACAACTTTATAAAGACTGCGTTTTTTGCTAAACTAAAAGCAGGATTTGAAAGAAAAATTGACAATTATAAATAGAAGGAGGATAACTTTATGGCAAACAAACGCTTACGAGAGATTCTAACAGCCTTTAGTGCTGTTGGTTGGTCCAATCTGAAAGATCGAAAGAAGCCACTGGACGAGAAAAAAGCTCCTAAGCAATTGCGAGAAGCTTTTGAGCAACTAGGACCCAGTTTTATAAAAATTGGTCAAATTTTGTCCACTCGCAGTGACTTATTGCCAGAAATCTATATCAAAGAGTTAAGCAAGTTGCAAGATGACGTCAAACCTTTGGATAAAGAGACTGTCATGGTTGCGATTGAAGACGAGTTAAAACGCCCAATTGAGCAACTTTTTTTAGACGTCTCGCAGGAACATTTAGCAAGTGCTTCCGTCGCACAAACTCACCGTGCTGTTTTGTTAAATGGCGATGAAGTTGTGCTGAAAATTCAGCGTCCGCATATTCAAGAGCAAATTACAGAAGACATTGCGCTCTTGATTCGCCTAGCTCGTCATTTTCCTAAGCATTTGCTGCCTATGGTGGATTTGCCAAAGATTCTACAACAGTTGCAGACCACTCTCTTGAACGAAATTGACTTTCGCAATGAAGCTAAGTACATGGACGAATTTGCTCGCTACAATCAAGAGATTCCTTGTGTTGGCGTGCCAAAAGTCTATCCAGACTTTACCACTCCCCACTTAATTGTGGAAGAATACATTCCTGGCGTCCGCATCAATCAATATGCTGTTTTACAAGAAGCGGGTTACGATTTGGCAGATATTGGTCAGAAACTCATGTTGAGCTTTATCAAGCAGGTATTTAAAGATGGCTTTTTTCACGGTGATCCACATCCAGGTAATCTTTTAATCTATGAAGGAAAGATTTATTTTATTGATTTTGGAATTACAGGGGAATTGGAAACGGGTTTTCGTGTGTCTCTAAACGACATGCTGTCTAGTTTTACGACACAAGACATTGATTCGATGACACAGGCTATTCTAACAATTACGACTACTAGTGAACCAATCAATAAATTGCAATTAGAGCAAGATATTGAGCGCATGTTAACCAAATACGGTAATTTAGAGTTGGGCTCCTTGTCGATTACAGATATGTTTGAGGATGTGGTGGCGATTTGTAGGCGTCATCATTTACAAGTACCTTCTCAGATGGCAATTTTAGAAAAAGCCGCTTTGCAAATTGAAGGTCTTTTTCGCGAGCTAGCTCCTAATATCAATCTGATGACCTTAGCCAAGCAATATTTCCTTGAAAATATGAAATCAGATATTTTACACCAAACCTTGAGTTATGATTCTTTCTTAATCGAACTACTCTATTTGCTGCGGCATGGGAAAACCATTCCAAGACGGCTCCACCAGCTAGTGGAGCAGGTGGTGAATGGTCGCTTGGTTGTCAATCATGACTTGATAGACTACAATCAACGATTTCGTCGTATCGAATCTTTGACCAATCGTCTTGTACTAAGCCTTGTCTTTCTGGCTTTATTATTGACAGGGGGCATGTTAACCTTCAATCCGGAGCTGTTGCTTTTAGCGAGAAGTCTTTTTGCTTTAGCAGGATTAGTGTTGATATGGATTTTTTATCTGATTATCCAGTCCACAAAAAAATAACATAAAAAGAAAACGAGATAACTTGAATTATTGAAAATTACAATCTATCTCGTTTTCATCATTATTAAAAGCCTATACAACGATTGTATGTTGTAAGCTTATTATCTAAGATTAGGAATCTTATGAACCGCACCCCAAAAGTTAGACATAAAAAATCTAACTTTTGGAGGCAGTACAATCTTATCCTAGTCTTTTTCTTTACCTTCTAAACTATTTGTAACGATCAGTTTGTCATTAGAGGAAGTTTGCTTGAAACAAACATAGTCTGTGAGAGGGAAATGAATCAACTTTAAAAAGGTTTCTGCAAATTGTTCAGGAGGGGTAGGTTCAGGTTGGGTAATCCAAATTTCGATAAAGATCAAAATTCCTCTAACAAGAACTTGAGCAGCCTTTTCTTTTGGAATGTTTAATTTTTGATAGTCAATCGTAATATGTTGTTCAATCCATTGTCCATAGGTATTTCGTAAAAATTCCCTCCAATATGGATCTGCTGCTGTTGTAAAAAGACAGCTGATTTGTTTTCGGTGGGTGTATAAGATAGGAATCACTACCTCTGCAAAAAAGACAAAAGGATCAGGATAAACTTTCTTATCATAAGTTTGAAAAATCATTCGAAATTCAGCATCAAGTTCTTTATGAATATAGTCTAGAATTTCATGATTTCCATTGAAATGACGTTTATAAATGGCTTGTCTTGAAATTCCAGCCTTTTTGGCAATTTCTGCTAAAGAAAAATGCATTTTATTTGGATGTTCCATAGCAAGCTCAAAAAAAGCCTCTAGAATTTTTTCTCTCGTATTAAGTACCATCTTGCTCCCTCCTTATAAATATTCTAATTTAAAAAATATATGTAGTCTAGCAAAACCATCGAAAAAAGTTTACATTTTGTAAACTACCTGTGAGCTATCCTGTTGTATATCAATGGGGTGTTTAAAACTTTACAGTTTGTCAAGAAATAGAACTAAAATATAGAGCATTTTGATTGAAAGGACTATAAGGTAGTTGATATAATGGTATTAGTGGAGTTTTGTACTTTTGTACAAAGTCCTGAAAAACCATAGAAAGGAAATCGTCATGATTAAAAAAGCGATGAATCTTGTTGGGGTTGCATTATTGCTGGCTTCAACAATCTTATCACCGGCTAGTGCTGTTGCTCAGACATTGTCGAATCAATCTTCTACAGTGACAACTCAGTCATCTCCGAAAACAGGAACGACTGAACAGCCAACGTCTCCTACTGAGTCAACGCAAAATGCAGCAGATACTAGTTCTAGTCAGGGGCAGCAGCCTGCTACTGAGAATAAAGCGGAAGCTAATTCAAATGAGCAGGAAAATAAGCCAAGCACCTCAAAAGAAGAAAGCTCTGATGCTAGCCAAGTAAAAGAAGATACATCTTCACAAAAAGCTAGTAAGGTAGAGGAAAAGAGTGAGACTCAGCCAGGAGCTCCACCTGCTGCTAAAGATACTAAAGATACCCAAGCAGCTCCTAAAACTAAAAGGGCAGCAAAAGAAATAGATGCGATTACGCAATTTAGTATTACGGATAAAGACGGGAAACCATTAAACAAACCGTTGCAACAATGGGAACAATTTAAAATTGATGGTCAGTTTAAGTTGCCAAATAACGATGTGCATGAAGGGGATTATACAACATTCAAAATCTCAGAAAATTTAGTCTTAGTACCAATTCCTGATTTTGATATAAAAGACCCAAATGGTCAAGTAGTAGCACGTGCAAATGTAGATACGACAAATCGAACACTGAAATTGATTTATACTAAATATGTAGAAAATAAATCAGATATTACGGGTAGCTTTTATTTTTATACTTACGTCAATCATCATATTGTGAAAGAAAAGAAAAAAGTTCCAATCGAAATCACGGTTAACCGTAATGTGGTTAAAGTAGGAGAACCAGAATTTGGAGGTTTAACTCCGCCAACCCAAAAAGATTTGGCAAAAGTAGGCAATTTTAAACCAGACAATACCATCACTTATGATATCACTGTAAATCAGTCAGGAAAAGAAGTTCTGGATGCAAAAGTAACTGATATTTTAAAAACACCAAATGTTTCTTATGATAAAAATAGTTTTGAAATTTACAAAGGGAAATGGGTCATTGAAGATAATCGTTGGGTTTTAAAAGATAAAGAAAATGTTACAAGTAAATTTAAAGTAGAATTTCCCTCTGAGTCAGAATTTTTTATTAAGTTAGGGAAGATAAATAAAGGTGAGGGCTACCATATTAAATATAAAGCTAAGGCAAATTATAAATTACAAAGTGGTGAAGTTGTTGAAAATGTCGCATCACTCTGGTCTAGTCAAACCAAAATTATAGACTCTATCGCCAAAACGACCTATCTAGAAGCGGGCGGAAGTGCAGAAGGCTATGTTTATTCTATAACCTTGCATAAAAAAGATGAGACCTCTGGATCACCTTTGGCAGGAGCAGTCTTTAGAGTAACACGTGATCGGAATGGTGCTGTTGTAGGAGACTTCACTACGGATAGTACAGGAAAAGTCACGATTCCTAATTTGTTGAAAGACAATTATACTATTAAAGAAATTAAAGCTCCGGGTGGTTATCAGTTAACAGACAAAGAAATTAAGGTTAAACCAGAAGACTTTGGAACAACTAAATCCATAACAAAAGATATCTTCAATAAAAAAATTGAAAAAGTATCTACACAATTACAAATTGAGAAAGAATTAATTGGTCGGAAACTTAAAGATAGAGAATTTGAATTTGAATTGAAGAAAGAGGGAGACCAAAATCCAATTCAAACAAAAACAAATGATGTCAACGGTAAAGTAACATTTGATCCAATTAACTATACTGAAGAAGGTACGCATAAGTACATTATTTCCGAAAAACGCAAAGTAAACCCTGAAAAAGGGATTAATTATGATCCGAACGATATCTATGTGATAGTGGTTATTTCAAGAGATGCGTCTGGTAAGTTAGTGTCAACTGTCAAGTATGAAGGTATTGATGGCCAAGGTGGTAGAGAAGAAAAGAATAAGTTCACAAACTATTACCTTCCAGAGAAGACAAGCACAAAACTTTCTGTAACTAAGAAATTAATTGGTCGTAAACTTCAAAAAAATGAATTTGAGTTTGACTTAAAAGAAAATGGACAAGTTCTCCAAACTGTAAAAAATGCGGCTGATGGTAAGGTTCAATTCAAAGAGCTTGAATATACTAAAGCAGGAACCTATCATTATACCATTAGTGAAAAAGCTGGTGATGTTCCAGGAGTTGAATATGAACCGAATCTTATCTCGGCAACTGTAACTGTCGAAGATAAGGGAGGAAAGCTTGAAGTTACAAAGATCACTTATTCGAAAGCTGGTGAGGAGACGAAGGATCCAACCTTTATCAACCAATACACTCCAGGAAAAACGTTTGCCCGATTAGAGGTAAATAAAATTCTGACAGGCCGTCAGCTACAAAAAGACGAGTTTGAGTTTGAATTGACTGGTAAGGAAGATCATATTCACCAAACGAAGAAAAACACTGCAGCTGGGAAAGTCCAGTTCGATCGGATTGAATATACTAAAGCAGGTGAATACCATTACACTATTAAAGAAAAAAACAATGGTCTAGGTGGTATCACTTATGATTCGAAAGAAATAAAAGTTACTGTCAAAGTTACAGATGACGGCAAAGGAAAACTGAATTCTGAAATTTTCTATGAAAATAATGATCAAACTTTCAAGAACACATACTCAGCTACTAAAACAAATGTACAACTCTCCGTTAAGAAAGTATTGACTGGTCGCAAACTGAAAGCGCAAGAGTTTGAGTTTGATTTGGTTGATAATACTGAAGTTAGTCCAACTGTCGGTAAAATCTTGCAAACTGTTAAAAATAACGCCAATGGTGAGGTCAATTTCAAATCATTGGAATATACTAAAGCAGGAACTTATGAATATTTTATCCGAGAGAACAAAGGTTCTGCACCAGGAGTTACCTATGACCAAAAATTTATCACGGTAACAGTAGAAGTCAAGGAGAAATCCGGTAAACTTGAAGTTAGCAAAGTGACTTATATGACAGATGGAGAAGAAATTAAAAAACCAACTTTCAATAATCGCTATACTCCAGTTAAAACATCTGCTAAGTTAGAAGTGAAAAAGGTTTTAACAGGTCGTCCTCTTCAAGAAGGTGAATTTGAATTTGAACTCAAAGATCTACAACGAAATAAAAAGATTTTAGAAACTGTAAAAAATACGGCTGATGGTAAGGTTCAATTCAAAGAGCTTAAATATACTAAAGCAGGAATCTATCATTATACCATTAGTGAAAAGGCTGGTGATGTTCCAGGAGTTGAATATGAACCGAATCTTATCTCGGCAACTGTAACTGTCGAAGATAAGGGAGGAAAGCTTGAAGTTACAAAGATCACTTATTCGAAAGCTGGTGAGGAGACGAAGGATCCAACCTTTATCAACCAATACACTCCAGGAAAAACGTTTGCCCGATTAGAGGTAAATAAAATTCTGACAGGCCGTCAGCTACAAAAAGACGAGTTTGAGTTTGAGTTGAAGGAAGATGGTAAACCAGATGTTCTTCAAACGGCTAAAAATGATGCCCAAGGAAAAGTTCGGTTCCAAGTTATTAACTACGACAAGGCAGGTGAGTATCACTACACCATTACAGAAAAAAATAATGGTCTGACAGGAGTTACTTATGACTCGAGCAAAGTCAAAGTCACAATTAAAGTAACGGATGATGGTAAAGGGAAGCTAAGAGCTTCCGTGACTTATGACGGTGGTAAAAAGACCTTTAAGAATACGTTCACACCAAAAGAAATCACAGTGCCACTGCAGGTGACAAAAGCCTTAACGGGTCGAAATCTACAAGATGACGAGTTTGAGTTTGAATTATACGATGGACAAAACAAGCTACTTCAAACAGTTAAAAATAAAGCGGATGGTACGATTCCTTTCAAAGCTCTTAAGTTCACCAAGACTGGTCTTTACAACTACCTTATCAAAGAGAAAGCTGGTAAGGTTCCAGGTGTTGGCTACGATAAACAACCAATTAAGGTTACCATTCGTGTTCAACAGGAAGAGGATGGACAGTTGATTTACAATATCGTCTACCTCGGTCTTGACGAGAGCGGTAAGAATAAAATTTCTAAACAAAGCTTTACAAATAAATACACTGCCAAAGGTACCGATGCTACTTTCTCTGTTACGAAGAAATTAACCGGACGTGCTTTGAAGGATGGCGAGTTTAGCTTTGAACTGAAAGAAGATGGCAAGGAAGACGTTCTTCAAACCAAGAAGAATGACAAAGCTGGTAAGGTTCAATTTGATACAATCAAGTATCAAACTGTTGGTACTCACAAGTACACCATTACTGAGAAAAATACAGGATTGGGTGGTGTGACTTACGACACCAAGACCATCAAGGTAACAGTTGAAGTCACCGATAATGGTAAAGGTCAGCTTGTTTCAAAAGTAACCTATGAAAACAATGACCAAACCTTCAACAATACATACTCTAGTCAAAAGGTTAGTGCACAACTAAGCGTAACCAAAGAACTGACAGGTCGTGCATTAAACGATCAAGAGTTTGAATTTGAATTAGTCGGATCTGATGACAACATTCGTCAAACGAAGAAAAATGCAGCAGACGGTCGTGTTACTTTTGATGCGATTGACTATACAAAAGTTGGCACTTATCATTACACCATCAAAGAGAAAGACAATGGCTTAGGTGGTGTGACCTATGATAAGAAAGAAATCAAAGCGACTGTCAAAGTTACTGATGATGGCAATGGTCAGTTAGTTGCCCAAGTATCTTATGATACAGCTAATCCAATCTTCCGCAATACTTACCTTGCTAAGGAAACAACTGCGGCATTAGAAGCGAACAAAGTGCTAACTGGTCGCGACCTAGAAGCGAATGAATTTGCCTTTGACTTGATTGATCCAAACGGTAAAGTGGTGGAAACCGTTAAGAACGCTAAAGATGGTAAGATTTCATTCAAAGAGTTGACATTCAAAACAGCTGGAACTTATACTTATACCATTAAAGAACAAGCTGGTGCTTTAGGTGGTGTGAAATATGACACCAAAGTAATCAAAGCAACAGTCACTGTCACGGATGATGGTAAAGGTCAACTACATGCAACAGTTGCTTATGAAAACAACCAAAACACCTTCACGAATACTTATTCAGCAGATAAAGCAACTGCGACTCTTTCTGCTAAGAAGCTATTAGAAGGTCGTAACCTCAAAGAAGGGGAATTTGAATTTGAACTGACTGGTACAGACGATCAAGTTCGCCAAACGAAGACAAATGCACAAGATGGTAGCGTCACTTTCGATACCATTGAGTATACTAAGGCGGGTACTTATCACTACACCATCACCGAAAAAGATACGAAACTCGGTGGCGTGAAATATGACACCAAAGTGATCAAAGCGACAGTCACTGTTACAGACGATGGTCAAGGCCGCTTAGTAACAAAAGTTGCTTATGAAAAAGATGATCAGACCTTCAAGAACACTTATTCCGCTGCAAAAACAAACGCACAACTCTCTGTTAAGAAAGCCTTGACAGGTCGTGCTTTGAAAGATGGCGAGTTTGAGTTTGAATTGAAAGGCCAAGATGATAAAGTTACTCAAAGCAAGAAGAATGCTCAAGATGGTAGTGTCACTTTTGACACCATTGAGTACACGAAAGCTGGTATCTATCATTACACCATCACTGAAAAAGATACAAAACTTCAAGGAATCACTTATGATAAGAAAGTCATTAAAGTTACAGTTGAAGTGACAGACGATGGCAATGGTCAGTTGCACGCTAAAGTAAGTTACGACAAAAACATCAAGACATTTGAAAATCGCTATATTCCACCGAAGAAGGGCTTACCTAAGACAGGTACTGTCATTCATATGTTAGCTATTTTCATTGGACTCATTGTTTTGGCTGGTGCAGTTTATCTTATTAAGAAAAAATCTTGATAGAATTAAGCTTGTAGGAAAAATATAAGTCTAAAATTGGAAATCTAGTGAGAATCCTCATGAAACATGGAGAGTCTCATTAGGTCTCCTTTTTTTGAGCTTAAATAGAGAAAAAAGAATATAGATAAATGCTTCAAAAAGATGTATAACTATAATTATCTCAAAATACAGCATTTTAGGAGGTGTCTATATGGATCAAGAAGATCTGTTTTGGATAACGATTAGTTCTTATTACTATTTGTATATCGTTTATTCTCTATTGGTGGATCAAAACTTGTTTCGTGAGATTCAAGATACGGACTTGCATCTGGTGTATAAGTATTCTGCTTGTCCTAAAACAAGTGTTTTCATACGTTGTTGCATGAAAAGTTTGTTTTATGTTGCCTTGCCTGTTTATCTCTTTTTAAACCGAACGCGTTATTATCAAGCTAGAGGTGAGGACGGGAAGCATCTGCACAAGCACGATTTTCTGTATCGCTATAGTGTTTACTTCACTTTTCCGCTGATTATTACTCGTATCATGGTTTATCTAGCGCAAGATGACACGAACGAAGTCGTCAATACGGTATCTAATCTATATTACACATTGATTTATCGGATTCCTTATTTTCAGTTATTATTTGCTTTATTTGTAGTGTATTTATATATTGTTGTGGCACATTATGTAGATAAAAGGTGTTTTCGATTTTACTTTATCAGCAATATAATGACAATTGTGGGCTCTCTCATCTTTATTATTCAATTTCTCGTTGGCTTCTATTTTTATTTTTTAGAGAGTGTTCCAGATGGGTTGAAGATTTTTTCTTTTTATTATGGAACAGTCCTAGCTTTAGAAAAGTTTTTAGCATGGCTAGTTATTTATATAGGTAATCACAACTATGGAGATCATTTGAGACAGTATGGTTTATATCAGAAAAAGAGATTGCTAGATTCACAGGCGATGAAACTTGTTCATTCTTTTGGAATGTGGATGACAAGTTTGTGGTTGTCTTTGAGGATGCGGTTTGCTTTGGTTCTGCTAGCGGTGACTTCCATAAACCTATCTCGTATTGTAGGATTTTTATCTAGAGGGAGTTTTCGATGTGCAATGTGGCAGCTACTATCTATTTTTATTTTGTATCCAGCTTTATTTTTCTTTTTACCTATTTTCTTTCTTTATATTTTTCCGACGGATTCAAGCGATTCTCCGATAGGAAGTTACCTACTCATTCGAAAAACGGAAAGTCAAACGATTTATTATTCAACTCCATCTTTAAAAATATTTTCTAAAGGTCAAAAATTGCTCTATCGGCAGCAATTGTTTTTGTTGGTAGACAGCTGGGTGAGTAAGAAGAATGTTCATTATTTGCGGTATCGTTCGGTAGAAACAGGAGTCACGTATTCTTTCATTTGGCAGCCACATACAAATTTGTTACGCTTGAATGGAGAAACATCGCAGGAGTTTATTCGAGATGGAACGAAAGATTATATTGAAAATTTGTCCAAGGATTCAATTACAAGTTTAGAAGGAACAGGATATGAAAAATGGGAACGACCAAAGGAAGAGTTGGAGCCATTTTCATGGCAAAAGCGAACGCGAAAGAAGCTATATAAAGGCTTGAGGTAATACTCGAGCCTTTCTGATGAAAAAGACACTGAAATTTTCACTTGACTCTTATTTTCTTTATGATATACTTAACTAGTAAAGAATTAACTGGTTAATCAGAAAGGGAGTAAAATGAGTCGGTTAGCACATGAAATTGATCATTTTTTAAATGAAATCATTTTAAAATCTGAGAATCAACATGAGATTTTGATTGGATCTTGCACAAGTGGCATGCCATTGACTAATACTCAAGAGCATATTTTGATGTTGTTGTCTGAGGAATCTTTGACAAATTCAGAGTTGGCGAAACGTTTGAATGTCAGTCAGGCAGCGGTTACAAAAGCCATTAAGTCGTTGATTAAGCAAGAGTTGTTGGAGCCATTTAAAGATGTGAAAGATGCGCGCGTCATTTTTTATCGTTTGACAGAATTGGCGAAGCCTGTTGCAGCTGAACATCAACACCATCATCACCATACGATAGAAATCTACGAAAAAATTGCCAATCAGTATAGTTCTGATGAGAAAGTCATCATTCAAAAATTCTTAGAAACCTTAGTAGGAGAAATCGGAAGATGAGGTATATCACAGTTGAAGATTTGTCTTTTTATTATGACAAAGAGCCTGTGTTGGAGCATATTAACTACTTTTTAGATAGTGGCGAGTTTGTAACCTTGACGGGAGAAAATGGTGCTGCTAAAACAACGCTTATAAAAGCTAGTCTTGGAATTTTGCAGCCTCGATTTGGCAAGATCGCTATTTCTAAGACAAATACGACTGGTAAAAAGTTGCGGATTGCTTATTTGCCGCAGCAAATTGCTAGCTTTAATGCAGGCTTTCCAAGTACTGTCTACGAATTTGTAAAATCGGGTCGTTATCCACGAAAAGGTTGGTTTCGTCGTTTAAATGCCCATGATGAGGAGCATATTAAAGTCAGTTTAGATGCAGTTGGTATGTGGGAAAATCGCGATAAACGGATTGGCTCGCTGTCAGGTGGGCAAAAGCAGCGGGCAGTGATTGCACGAATGTTTGCTTCAGATCCGGATATTTTTGTCTTGGATGAGCCAACAACAGGGATGGATGCTGGTAGTAAGGATGAATTTTATGATTTGATGCACCATAGTGCGCATCGGCATGGAAAAGCTGTTCTGATGATTACACATGATCCAGAGGAAGTCCGAAAATATGCAGACCGCAATATCCATTTAGTGCGAAATCAAGATTCGCCATGGCGCTGCTTCAACGTTCATGAGAGTGACAAGGAGGTGAGCCATGTTTAATTTACTAACTTATGATTTTATGCAACGGGCTTTTCTGGCTGTGATTGCAATGAGTTTGTTCTCACCTATTTTAGGAACGTTTTTAATTCTACGTCGTCAAAGTTTGATGAGTGATACACTTAGTCATGTGTCGCTTTCAGGAGTTGCATTTGGCTTGGTATTGGGTATTTCACCTACAATTTCAACAGTCATTATCGTGATGATTGCGGCAGTTTTTCTAGAGTATTTGCGCACTATCTACAAAGATTTTATGGAAATCGGAACAGCCATTTTAATGTCGACAGGACTTGCTATTGCTTTGATTGTGATGAGCAGGGGCAAAAGCTCCAGTTCCATGAGCTTAGACCAATATTTGTTTGGCTCTATTGTTACGATTAGTACGGAGCAAGTGATTTCGCTGTTTGTTATTGCGGCGATTGTACTTGTGTTGACTTTTCTCTTCATTCGGCCAATGTATATTTTGACCTTTGATGAAGATACAGCCTTTGTGGACGGTCTACCTGTGCGTACTATGTCTATTCTATTTAATATCGTGACAGGTGTTGCCATTGCTCTCATGATTCCAGCGGCAGGTGCGCTGTTGGTATCGACCATTATGGTGTTGCCGGCAAGTATTGCTTTACGGCTTGGGAAAAATTTCAAATCTGTTATTCTATTAGCTAATTTTATCGGATTTGTAGGTATGATTGCTGGATTGTATATTTCTTACTATGCTGAAACGCCAGCCAGTGCAAGTATTACGATTATTTTTGTCGGTGTATTTTTACTAGTGAATCTATTAAAAAAATTTATCAAATAGGAGTGAAAAATGAAGAAAATTGGTCTATTAGTAGCAAGCTTACTAAGTCTCTTTTTAGTGGCTTGTTCCAATCAAAAAAGCGCAAATGGGAAGCTAAATGTTGTGACAACATTTTATCCAGTTTATGAGTTTACTAAGCAAGTGACAGGTGATACTGCCAATGTTAAGTTGCTAATCGGTGCAGGGACAGAACCACATGAATATGAACCTTCTGCTAAGGCGGTTGCAACGATTCAAGATGCAGATACTTTCGTTTATGAAAATGAAAACATGGAAACTTGGGTGCCAAAATTGCTTAAAACCTTGAAAAAAGGTAAAGTGAATGTGGTGAAGGCGACTGGGAAGATGTTGCTACTGCCTGGTACAGAAGAGGAAGGAGATCATGATCATGGTAAAGAAGGACATCATCATGAATACGATCCTCATGTATGGTTATCACCAAAACGTGCTATTAAAATGGTGGAAAATATTCGTGACAGCTTAAGTAAACGCCATCCCGATAAGAAAGCGACTTTCCAAAAGAACGCAGCAGCTTACATTAAGAAATTAGAAACTCTGGATAAAGAATATGCAACTGGTTTAGCAAATGCAAAACAAAAAAGTTTTGTGACGCAACATGCTGCTTTTCGATATCTTGCATTGGATTATGGTTTGAAACAAGTTCCTATTTCAGGTCTTTCACCAGATAGTGAGCCTTCAGCAGCGCGTTTGGCTGAATTGACAAAATATATTAAGAAAAACAATATTAAGTATATCTATTTTGAAGAAAATGCTTCTCAAGCATTGGCTTCTACATTGGCAAAAGAAACAGGTGTGAAGTTAGATGTCCTTAATCCGCTTGAAAGTTTGACTGAAAAGCAAACAAAAGATGGAGCAGACTACATTTCCATCATGCAATCAAACCTGAAAGCTTTGAAAAAGACGACAGATCAAGCTGGTACTGAAATTTCTGCTGAAAAAGAAAAAAATACAAAGACTGTACAAAATGGCTACTTTGAAGATAGTGCTGTCAAAGACCGTACGTTGTCTGACTATGCAGGTCAATGGCAATCAGTTTATCCATACTTACAAGATGGCACTTTAGACCAAGTATTTGATTACAAGGCAAAATTAACTGGTAAGATGACAGCTGCTGAGTACAAAGCGTATTATGAAAAAGGCTATAAGACAGATGTGTCTCATATCAATATCACAGATAAGACCATGGAATTTGTAGTTAATGGTCAAAAGAAAAAATTTACTTACAAATACGTTGGTAAGCATACATTGACTTATTCTAAAGGCAATCGTGGTGTGCGTTTCATGTTTGAAACAACGGATAAAGATGCTGGAAAATATAAATATGTGCAATTCAGCGACCATAATATTGCACCAACGAAAGCAGCACACTTCCATATCTTCTATGGTGGTGAAAGCCAAGAAGCCCTCTTTAATGAATTGGAAAATTGGCCAACTTACTACCCAACTAAGCTGAGCGGACAAGAAATTGCCCAAGAAATGCTCGCACATTGATGAAGATATAAGAGCGTAAAAACGTTCAGAAATTAGTCAAAGTTAGGATTGTTTTTATGCAAAATAATGAAAATCGAGTTGAGCAATCTTCTCGATTTTTTGCTTGACAATTTCCGATTACAGATGTAAACTATAAAAGAATCAAAAATTACAATTGTAATCATAAGAGAGATGAGAGAATGGAACAACAAAATATCAGTAGGGCAGAATGGCAAGTTATGCGCGTGCTCTGGGCGTATCCTCATAGCCGGAGTACCGAAGTGGTGGAACGTTTAGAAGCTGATTTTGATTGGAAGCCAGCTACTGTTAAAACCTTGCTGAATCGCCTGAAAACCAAAGAGTTTATTTCAATGGAAAAGATTGAGGGGAAATTTTACTATGATGCATTGATTTTAGAAGATGAGCACTTGGAAAATAGTTGGCGTACCTTGCTTGACAATATGTGTAACACCAAGTATGGCGATTTAGTGGTTTCTATACTAGAAAGTAATCAATTTAGTCAAACGGATTTGTCTCGAATCCTAGATATTGTAAAAGAAAAGCAGATCCAAGCTCCTAAAAAGGTTGAATGCAATTGTCCGCTGGGTCAATGTACTTGCGGCGTGCATTGTCAAGATGAAACGAATAAATCCAAAATGGCGGAGTAAGAAATGGAAAATAATAAAAAAGAGTATAAATTGTCTGGAATGACTTGTGCAGCCTGCGCGATGACTATTGAAATGGTAGTCAAGGAACTTTCAACGGTAGAAGACGTTACTGTGAACTTGGCTACGGAAAAATTGACAGTTCTTCCCAAAGAAGGATTTGCAAGTGAGCAAGTCTTAGAGGCTGTGAAAGAAGCTGGCTACCAAGCGGCAGAAAAAGGAGAACAAAAGCAGTCTGATTATGCAAAACAGGTCACAGAAAAGAAAGAAAAAGTACGCCAAATGGCGAGTCAGATTCGGTTTGCGGCAGGAGCAACTGTGCCACTTCTTTATATTTCAATGGGGAGCATGATTGGTTTGCCGGTTCCTTCCTTTTTGGATCACATGGTGCATTCCATTGCTTTTGTATCGGCGCAGCTTTTCCTTACTTTACCGGCTATTTGGGTAGGCTGGGGCTTTTATGTGCGTGGCTTTCGGAATTTGGCGAAACGGCATCCGAATATGGATAGTTTGATTGCTGTAGGAACGAGTGCAGCCTTTCTTTATAGTTTGTACTCGGTCGTTCAAGTGTTATTTGGGCATCATACTTTTGTACACCAATTGTATTTTGAATCAGTTGGTGTGATTATCACTCTTGTTTTACTGGGGAAATATCTGGAAGACAATGCCAAAGGACGAACCTCACAAGCGATTCAAAGTTTGATGAGCTTAGTACCCAATCAGGCAACTGTGATCCGTTATGGCGAAGTCGTAACAATTGATACGGAAGACATCAAGGTGGGAGACATTGTGCGAATTAAGCCGGGAGAACGCATGCCGGTTGACGGTGTGGTTATATCTGGACAAACCTATGTAGATGAGTCTATGATGACAGGTGAAAGTGTTCCTGTTGAAAAAAATGCCGGAGATGTGATTACGAGTGCCACTATAAATCAAACGGGTTCTATTGATTATAAAGCAACCAAAGTCAGTTCAGACACGACTTTAGCTCAGATTGTTCATTTGGTAGAGGAAGCGCAAGGGTCAAAAGCGCCTATTGCGGCTATGGCAGATAAAATCTCGCTTTACTTTGTGCCAATTGTCTTAGTCTTGGCAGTTTTAGCAGCTCTGTTGTGGTACTTTCTGGCGGGAGAGAGTTTGCAATTCTCACTTTCTATCTTTATTGCGGTGTTGGTCATTGCTTGTCCTTGTGCGCTTGGCTTAGCTACTCCGACGGCTATTATGGTAGGTACGGGAAAAGGAGCTGAAAATGGTGTCTTGATTAAGTCTGGGGAAGCTCTTGAAGCGGCTCATTTGGTAGATGTTATTGTTCTAGATAAAACAGGTACGATTACAGAAGGAAAGCCCAGTTTGACTGATGTACTGACTTTTAGCACTATTTCGCGAGAGGCTTTACTTAGTTTGGTAGCAAGTAGTGAGCAACATTCAGAGCATCCGCTAGCAATTGCCGTTTTGCAAGCAGCTCAAGCAGAAGACTTATCTTTGGCGCCGGTAACAGATTTTCAAGCGATTTCAGGTAAAGGAATTATAGCCCAAGTAGAAGCGCAAGAAGTGTTGATTGGGAATGAAAGTCTGATGAGACAATACCAAATTGAGCTTGGAGAACATATTTCTGATTTGATTTTCTTATCACATCAAGGAAAGACAGCTATGTTTGTCGCTTTGGATAGGCAATTGGTTGGGCTGGTAGCAGTCGCTGACCAAATCAAAAAAAATAGTCGTGAAGCTATTGCAAAATTGCAAAAAATGGGCTTAGAAGTGGTGATGTTGACAGGGGATCGTGAGGAAACAGCTCAAGCCATTGCAAGAGAAGCTGGTGTCGATCAAGTGATTGCAGAAGTATTTCCAGACGGCAAAGCAGATGTCGTAAGAACTTTGCAAACTCAAGGAAAGAAAGTTGCTATGGTAGGTGATGGGATTAATGATGCACCTGCTCTTGTACAGGCCGAAGTTGGGATTGCCATTGGTTCTGGAACCGATGTGGCTATTGATTCAGCCGACATTGTCTTGATGCATAGCGATCTTTTAGACGTGGTGACAGCCATTCGACTTAGTCAAGCCACGATTAAAAATATCAAAGAAAATCTTTTCTGGGCCTTTGCCTACAATACTCTAGGAATACCGGTCGCAATGGGACTCTTGCATGTATTTGGCGGTCCGCTGCTTAATCCTATGTTAGCTGGTCTTGCCATGAGCTTTAGCTCGGTTTCTGTCGTCACCAATGCGCTACGTTTGCGGCGTTTTAAAATAAAATCATAAAAGGAGAATTCATCATGAAACAAATCATCACTTTAGAAAATATATCTTGTCAAAATTGCGTAAAACACGTCACTGAGCACTTTCTGAAAATGGAAGGTGTATCGGATGTTCAAATTGATTTAGACACAAAGGTTGCTACTGTAACCACGGATCACACTTACAGCGCAGAAGACTACCAAGCAGCACTTGCTAAAACAATTTATAAAGTTGTCAATGTTGCATAACTAAAAACGGACAGGCAAATATACTGACGCCTGTCCGTTTTTAGTTTTCTTTCTTTAATCCCTCTTCAAAACTTTCGGAAAAGGCTTCAATACTTAGTTTTTCAAGTGTAAAAGGATGTGTGAACGTTAAGCGATGAGCATGGAGCATGAGACGCTCTGTATTTTGCGAATTGTACAGTGGATCGCCAATGATAGGGTATCCGTGGTGAGCTAGATGTACCCGAATTTGATGAGTTCGTCCAGTTTTAAGCTGGCACTTGACGAGGGTGTTGTTTCCAATCTCTTTGAGCTTGCTGACCTGTGTTTCAGCGTATTGACCGTTCTTGTGATCTACCAGACGTTTTCTGCGATCATGACGATTGCGCCCGATTTTATCCGTATAGATTTGATGTTTTTTTGGGAAAGTTCCTTGTACCAAAGCCCAATATTCGCGAGAAATTTCTTTGTTTTCTAGCAATCGATTTAAGATTGGCAGGATAAATGAATTTTTAGCAAAAAGGACAGCCCCACTAGTTTCCTTGTCCAAGCGATGAACGACATAGCACGTACTTCCAACATAAGCAGAGACATGATTTAAAAGCGCCAGCTCTGTCGGTTCATTGGCATGTGTTTTCATACCTTCAGGTTTATTGACAATGATGATGTGTTCATCTTGATATAATTCTTCCACAAGATCAGCTTTTCCTACTAAAATGGACTTTTTCGGATAATCTTCTTCGTCAAAAATCAATGTAATTTTATCATGTGGGTGGATAATGCTCTGCCAGTTAATCGGTTTTTGATTGACGAAGACATGTTTTTTGATACGCAAAAAATGGCGAATCTTCCGTGGAATCAGAAACTGTTCTTCCAGCAGTTCTTTGACTGTCATCTCTGGCAGACCTTGTGGAATCGTAATTGTAAAATGCATGATTTTATTGTAACAAAATAGTAGATGATTGCAAATAGTCAGCTAACTCTTGAACAATTTCTTAAAGTTTTCTAAACGAAACGCTTGATAAGAGGTCCTTTCTTGTCTGGATATGGAGAAGGTGATAGAATAGGGATATGAAAAAATTGAGTGAATTATTTGAAATAGTAGTAAATCATTTTAAAAAGGACAGTCCTGAGCGCAACCATCAAGAGGTGACAGAGGTGGAAGAAAGCGAATCACATTTGAGTCGTTCTGGGAAAAGCCGAAAAAAGCCAATTTCTCAGCATCCATTTCGTCGATTTTGGCGTCGCTATCACCTGACGAAGATTGTTTTGATTCTGGGACTTGGTTTTGGTTTGGTGACAGGGGGCTATCTCTTTTATGTTGCCAAATCCACTAATGTGAATGATTTACAGAATGCGTTGAAAGCAACGACATCAATTTATGATAAGGACGGAAAAAAAGCGGGCAGCTTGTCAGGGCAAAAGGGAACTTACGTAGAATTGTCCAAAATTAGTCCGAACTTACAACATGCCGTCATTGCGACAGAAGACCGTTCCTTTTATAAAAATAGTGGTATTAACTACGGTCGTTTTATTCTAGCAATTTTAACGGCTGGGCGTTCTGGTGGTGGTTCTACCATTACACAACAATTAGCTAAAAATGCTTACTTATCTCAGGATCAGACCATTGAGCGGAAGGCAAAAGAGTTTTTCCTAGCTTTAGAATTAACTAAAAAATATAGTAAAAAGCAGATTCTCACTATGTACCTCAATAATTCTTATTTTGGAAATGGTGTTTGGGGTGTAGAAGATGCCTCTAAAAAGTACTTCGGCGTATCTGCCAGTCAGTTGACCCTCGACCAATCTGCTACTTTAGCAGGAATGCTCAAAGGACCGGAACTATATAATCCGCTTGCTTCTATAAAAAACGCAACGAATCGACGCAATACCGTTTTACAAAATATGGTAGCAGCAGGTTATATCAATCAAAATACTGCAAACCAAGCAGCAGCAAATGGTTTAGGTAGTCAATTGGTAGATGCTTATACAGGAAAATCGGCAGATTATCGTTATCCGTCTTACTTTGATGCGGTTATCAATGAAGCAGTACGTGATTATGGCTTGACAGAAGCTGATATTGTCAATAACGGCTATCGCATTTACACAGAGCTAGATCAAAATTACCAAGCTAGCATGCAAGTTATCTATGATCGTAAAGATTTATTTCCACAAGCAGCAGATGGTACACGAGCTCAATCAGGAAGTGTAGCACTTGATCCAAAGACAGGTGGTGTTCGTGCTCTTGTCGGCCAAATCAATAGTACCAGTGCTGGTTTTAGAAGTTTCAACTATGCCACACAATCTTCAAGAAGTCCGGGCTCTACCATTAAGCCCTTGGTTGTGTACAGCCCCGCAGTTGATGCAGGTTGGTCTATCAATAAAGAATTGGATAATAGTACAACAACGTATGGAAATTATACCGTGAATAACTATGCTGGGATTCAAACCAGTCCGACTGTACCAATGTATCAGGCTTTAGCACAATCCTTAAATATTCCCGCAGTTGCGGCTGCCAATGAATTGGGGCTGAAAAAGGTTTTTGAATATGGTAAAAAATTTGGCCTGAATATGGATAAAGTGAGTCAGACCCTTGGGGTAGCTCTTGGTAGTGGCGTAACAACTAATCCGCTACAAATGGCACAAGCTTATTCTACTTTTGCAAATAATGGGGTTATGAATGATGCGCATTTGATTACCAAAATTGAAAATGCTAGTGGGCAAGTCGTTAAAACTCATAAATCCACCTCGACTCGAGTACTCAACCGCTCAACAACAGAAAAAATGACGAGTATGATGCTGGGAACATTTACCAATGGTACTGGTGTGTATGCAGCACCTTATGGCTATACTATGGCTGGAAAGACGGGAACGACAGAAACTAACTTTAATCCAGATTTATCAGGAGACCAATGGGTTATTGGTTACACGCCAGATGTGGTTATCAGTCAGTGGTTAGGTTTTCCAAAGACAGATGAAAATCATTATCTGACAGGCACAAGTGCTAATGAAGCTTCAGCTATTTTCCGAAGTGTGGCAAATAGTATCTTACCGTATACAAAGGGTACGAAGTTCGGTGATGAAAATGCCTATGCAAAAAATGGTATTGCACCGGTTGATACGAGTGGTACAAATAACACTACGAATCAAAGTGACAATCGTTCAGATGTCTTGAAAGATGTGCAGGATAAAGCTAAGAACTTGGTTGACCAAGCTAAAAAAGCAATTGATGATGCTAAAATTCCTGAAAAAGCGAAAAATCTTTGGGATACAGTCAAGAGTTGGTTCCAATAGACTTGTCAAAAACGGGCTTTCCTGATATAATAAATAGAATGGAGGCGTTATGGCACTAAAAAGAGCAAGTCTGGCGTGCACGGTTTGTGGATCGAGAAACTATTCAATTAAATTGAGTAGTACGCCAAAACCAAAACGTCTGGAAGTAAATAAGTATTGTAAACATTGCAGTAAATATACAATTCATAAAGAAACTAGATAGGAGAAAGTTGTGAAATTCATCAGAGATACATTTCAAGTGTTAAAAGATACAACTTGGCCAACTAGAAAGCAAAGCTGGATAGATTTTATCTCAGTCATGGAATACACCGCTTTCTTTGTTGTTATTATTTATCTTTTCGATCTCTTTGTTACAAGAGGTTTAGTACGATTGTTAAATATCTTTTAATTTTTAACCTGCTTGCTATTTGTCAAGTAGGTTTTTATTGTAAAAAATAGCAGTTAAAAGGTTGCATTGGCTATTTTTATGGTATAATAGGGCTAGAAAGAAACCGAAGCCCACAGGCTTTTTTATTTAGGAAAGGAAGAACTCATGGACAGTTTTGATAAAGGCTGGTTTGTTCTGCAAACCTACTCGGGTTATGAAAATAAAGTAAAAGAAAATCTTTTGCAACGTGCGCAAACCTACAATATGTTGGAAAACATTTTGCGCGTGGAAATCCCAACACAAACGGTACAAGTAGAGAAAAATGGAAAAACGAAAGAAGTTGAAGAAAATCGTTTTCCAGGTTATGTCCTGGTAGAAATGGTGATGACAGATGAAGCGTGGTTTGTCGTACGGAACACACCAAACGTAACCGGTTTTGTCGGTTCACACGGAAATCGCTCTAAACCAACACCGCTTTTGGAAGAAGAAATCCGCCAAATTTTGATTTCAATGGGACAAACCGTTCAAGAATTCGATATTCATGTGAAAGTTGGCGATACTGTGCGTATCATTGATGGAGCTTTTGCAGATTATACAGGTAAAATCACCGAAATTGACAACAACAAAGTTAAAATGATTATCTCTATGTTTGGCAATGACACGGTTGCAGAAGTAAATCTGAATCAAATTGCAGAGCTATAATTCCTTGAAAAACATAAAAGGGGTTGGGAAAAATTTCCCACTCTTTTTATATGCTATTTTAGCTTACTTACAAGTTTTGATATTCTCGCTAAGAGCTTATGCTCTTGATAATGATAGATTTCTAGTTGTTGAAAACGAATACAGAATTCTTTGAAAATGTTATAATAAGGATTGATAGAACAAAAAAATCATCTTTAAGGAGAAGTTATGAAGACTATTTTTGAAAATCAAGAAGTCAAATTGAACCGTAAAAATGGAAGTACGGTCATTGTTAGAAATGATGGTTTTTCTTATCTAGACGCAAAAAGTGAAAAGAAAAATCTGAATATTTCATTTGATAAAGTTTCTACTATCTTGTCACTTCGTTATTGTAACTCTAATTCAAGTTATAATCTCATTTTTCGAGATAAGAATGGAAAGAATATGGCTGAATTTGATACAGATACCACCATTTACAATAATGGCCATAATATTTTAGAAACGAAAGCAATCCTATTGGCTTTTGCAGCAAGTAAACTTACAAAAGATTTCCCAAATAACCTAAGGGATCTTGATATAACACTGGCTTTTAGCATGAAAGAAAAAGAAATCCGTATTGCCAGTGGTATCATTTATGGCTCAAAGCATAAAATTAGTATTGAAGATATTCGTAGAGTACAATGTGTAACAAATGGTACGATTTCAAATCTTGCACTGTACAAAAGTGATAAAAAGACATTTTGGGATATGCCTGATATGAAGGTTCCTTGTAATGAAATTACTTTACCTTTATTTGAAGCGATTGTTACTAAAAATACAGGGAAGGGAATAGATTTCAGTCGTGGAAACGGTTTTGATCAAAAGACTTCTGAATTTATGATTATTCGTTATATAGATGCTAACTTTTTTGTCAATAGTGATGGAACTCTTGATAAAGAATGGCAAAAACAAGTCTATGATAGAATGAGTGCATACAAATATGACCTTGCAACTTTATTAGAATGGGTACTGTAGATTGAGAGTATAACTTTTACATATAAGTTGCTTTGTAGAGATAGAAAAAGGGAATAAAATGAACTTTAGTCAGCTATTACAGAAAGCAATCCGTACAGAATTACATGGATAAAATAGAAGCGGTCAGCGATGTCCGCTTTTTATGTATAAACAAAATAAAGTGTTACCAAATAGATAGCCTCAAATTTATTCCCAGATTAGTTTCAAAGTAAAACAAAAAGCCTGATTTCACAGGCTTTTTGTTCGGTTGATTCCTGACAAGTCAGGTATTGAAAGGCGGTAGACGGATTTGAACCGACGATCAAGCTTTTGCAGAGCCGTGCCTTACCACTTGGCTATACCGCCACAACTTTTACTATTTTATCGTAAAAAATCGTTTTCGTCAAGAGTGTAGATTTGTTTCTATCGGTAAAATTGTAGCGCTTCATCATCTAAGATTAAACTATAGAATAAACGGATGGAGATTGAGAAGACTATAAAAAAGCAGAATACCTCTTGTAAAATAGAAGAACTTTTGATATGATAGTAGATGTCGTGTAATCGGCAAATACTCATTTCAGATGAATTGTGAAATTGTTGCCTACGGTTGATTTTGCAAGTTGAAATCTGAAAGAGGAAAAAAACAAAAAGGAGATCTTACTCATGGCAGTAATTTCAATGAAACAACTTCTTGAGGCTGGTGTTCACTTTGGTCACCAAACTCGTCGCTGGAACCCTAAGATGGCTAAATACATCTTTACAGAACGTAACGGTATCCACGTAATTGACCTTCAGCAAACTGTAAAATTTGCAGATCAAGCATACGACTTTATGCGCGATGCTGCTGCTAATGATGCGGTTATCTTGTTTGTTGGTACGAAAAAGCAAGCTGCTGATGCTGTAAAAGATGAAGCAGAACGTGCAGGTCAATACTACATCAACCACCGTTGGTTGGGTGGAACTCTCACTAACTGGGAAACGATCCAAAAACGTGTTGCTCGTTTGAAAGAAATCAAACGCATGGAAGAAGACGGAATTTTTGACGTGCTTCCTAAGAAAGAAGTCGCTCTTCTTAATAAACAACGCGCTCGTCTTGAAAAATTCTTGGGTGGTATCGAAGAAATGCCTCGCATCCCAGACGTAATGTACGTTGTTGATCCACATAAAGAACAAATCGCTGTAAAAGAAGCTAAGAAGCTTGGTATTCCAGTGGTTGCGATGGTCGACACGAATACAGATCCAGATGACATTGATGTGATTATTCCAGCAAATGATGATGCTATCCGTGCTGTTAAATTAATCACTGCGAAAATGGCTGATGCGATTATCGAAGGGCGTCAAGGTGAAGATAACGTTGAATCAGTAGAAGCAGAATTAGCTGCAACTGATACACAAGCAGATTCTATTGAAGAAATCGTTGAAGTTGTTGAAGGCTCAAACGAATAATCAAGTAACGAACCTATGGGGCGGGGCCTAGCCCTCCCCTTTTTATTAAATAAAACCGTAATATCTTAATTGGAGGATCAAAATGGCAGAAATTACAGCTAAGCTTGTAAAAGAATTGCGTGAAAAATCTGGTGCTGGTGTCATGGATGCTAAAAAAGCACTTGTAGAAGTAGATGGCGATATCGAAAAAGCAATCGAATTGCTTCGTGAAAAAGGTATGGCAAAAGCTGCTAAAAAAGCAGATCGTGTTGCTGCTGAAGGATTGACTGGTGTCTATGTGAGTGGCAATATCGCTGCTATCGTTGAAGTGAATTCAGAAACAGATTTTGTAGCAAAAAATGCTCAATTTGTTGAATTAGTAAACGAAACGGCTAAAGTGATTGCAGAAGGCAAACCAGCGAACAATGAAGAAGCACTTGCTTTGATAATGCCTTCAGGAGAAACGCTTGAAGCTGCTTATGTTAGTGCAACTGCTACAATTGGAGAAAAAATTTCATTCCGTCGTTTTGCAGTTGTTGAAAAAGCAGATGATCAAGTATTTGGAGCTTACCAACACAATGGTGGACGTATCGGCGTTATCACAGTTCTTTCTGGCAGTGACGAAGATCTTGCAAAACACGTGGCAATGCATGTTGCCGCTATGAAACCTTCCGTTCTTTCATACAAAGAATTGAGCGAAGAATTTATCCATGATGAATTGGCTCAAATGAACCATAAAATTGACCAAGACAATGAAAGCCGTGCAATGGTTGGTAAACCAGCACTTCCACACTACAAATTTGGTTCTAAACTTCAATTGACAGATGAAGTAATTGCACAAGCTGAAGAAGATATTAAAGCAGGTCTTGCGGCTGAAGGTAAGCCAGAAAAAATCTGGGACAAAATCATCCCTGGTAAGATGGATCGCTTTATGTTAGATAACACAAAAGTCGACCAACAATATACACTCTTAGCCCAAATTTATATTATGGATGACAGCAAAACTGTTGAAGCATTCCTTGAAAGTCAAGGGGCTACAATCGCTAGCTTCACACGTTTTGAAGTAGGTGACGGTATTGAAAAAGCTGCCAATGATTTTGAATCAGAAGTAGCTGCTACAATGGCTGCTGCACTTGGACAAAACTAAGAATAAAAAAACAAACATATAAAATAACATGAGATAGGATTCCTGCTTTTCCCTGTTTTGTGGTATTTATAAGAAGTCTCATATGAATCTTTCCAAAGCTTTGTTGCTTTTAATGGTGATTCGTATGAGGCTTTTTCTAAATTTGGAATATGTGATAGATTTCTCATTGTCCAGGGCCTTTCGTTTTAATAAAATATTAAGAGTTCTGGGATTAGGAAACCTATTTTGGGAAACTGAAGTTTACATTGTGTCAAAAAAGCACTTACGAATATATGGACTTTCTATTTATTTGAGGTATAATAATATTAGCTATAATGTATCCTAAAAGGATAGGTGTTCTTTTAGTTTTGTTTATGAAAGAAGGAGAGATTGATTATGAGGCTAAAAGAGTGGATGAGTTTCTTTTTGTCATTGCTAATGATTTTTGCTGTTCTAGGATTTTGGAACGTCCAGCGGGTTTCTGCTGCCGACGTTACCGATAAGGCTAAAATCGAGGACTTGAAGATTACTATCGCATCTACAGGAAGTGAGACTGAAGGAATTCATGGTTCAAACGATACTTCGATAAAATTGAAATACTCAGGTAAATTCTCGTTTCCTGATGTGGCAGTTAATGAAATCAAGGATGGTGATTACTTTATCGTAAAAGCTCCAAATAACTTGAGTTTGACGGATGGTAGTCTGGATTTGATTGATTTGAAATCAAATACCAAAATGGGGACTGTCCAGGTGGATAATGCTAACCATCAGCTGGTATTTACTTTCAACGAAAAGGTGAAGGACAAGCAAAATATTCGTGGGGACTTTGTTGCAGAAGCAACTGAAACGCTCAAAAAAGAGGGGAAAACAGTCACCTATGTTATACCAGGTGGTAAAACACAGACCATTACGTATAAAGTGAATAAATATCAACAGACTGACGTGATAGGAGAAACCATTACAAAGTACGGTTATAACGATAACAATAAGGCGAGGGCACATTTTCAGATGAAGATTAATCGCGCTAAGGAAGATATGACTGGACATGTAGTGAAGATTACAGATGACGTCTCAAAGGGAGCTTTCGCTAGCTATATAGAAGATACTTTCTATATGTATGAAGCGGAATTTGAGACGACGAATACGAATTCATCTGCTCTTAAAAAAGTGGGTAAGCGTTATGATATCACAACCGATCCGGATGTATACAAGGCTGACTCAGATAACAAAGCTTTGCTAACCTTTGTCAATGGGAAACGAGGATTTGAGTTGCTCATGCCGACTAATATGGGAACAAAGAGCTTTTTCTTAACGTATGATACTTCTTCACCAGCAGATACTTCAACGATAAGTAACTCGGCACAATACTTGATTGATAATCAACCACAACTTATTTGGAAAAAATACGGAAGTAGTATTGGAACTAAAACAGAGGCAACGTTTAATTTAAAGACAGTTAAATCTGTTGGTGCATCAGTCACAGCTGATATTGCTGGTAAGATCAAAATCACTAAATTCGACGAAGCTGATGCGACTGTTAAGTTGAAAGATGTTGAATTTGAAATCATTGATAAAGCTACGAATCAAGTAGTTGAGACCGTGGTAACAGATGAAAACGGAATTGCTCTTTCAAAGGCTCTCAATGATGGGAAGTATATTGTCAAAGAAAAGAAACCTAAGGCAGGTTATCAGGTGATCAGCGAAGAGTTTGAAGTGGAGTTAAAAGGTGGAAAAGGTGTTCCTCTAAATATTCCTAACAAACGTGAGACAGTTGATTTTGAAGTGACCAAGATATGGGTAAACGGAAAAGCAACTGACTACAAAGAAGTCAAACTTGGCTTGTATGTGCACAAAAAAGGTGAAACCGTTGATAAGGCAAAACCTGTTACTGGAAACTATACCCCAGAAGTGACCGTGTCGAACGGTGTCTACACTTATAAGTGGCTAAATCGACTACCTAAGTACGATGTCGATGGAAAAACAGAATTAGTCTACTCTGTTCGTGAACTTCAAGAGCAGACAAATCTTCCTTTGAACCAAGGCGAGAAAGTTAAAGCAGGAGACAATAGTTACGTTGTATCTTATAATGAATATAAGACGAGAGTAACGAATACTTACGAAGTTCCTAAAACAAAAGTAACTGCTAAGAAAGTATGGAATGGTGGTAAAGCGGATGCTCGCCCAAAATTCTACTTCAAGCTCTATCGCACTCTTGAAGGTGGGACTCTTGAAGAAGTGGCTGGAGCAGATTTGAGAGAAGTTCCGAAAAACGATGGAACGGTTGAATGGGAGAATCTTCCTGCCACTGATGAAAACGCTGTGAAATACACTTACAGCGTGAGGGAAACAAATAAAGAGGGCAAGAACATTGGTGGCACAGTACATGGCTATACTCCAACACAAACAGATACTACGACTATTACAAATACATATAAATCATTGCCGACTAAGACTGATATTTTAGTAGATAAAGTTTTGATTGGTGAACGTCCAATTCCTCTTCAAGCGAACGAGTTTGAATTTATCTTAAAAGATAACGAAGGAAAAGAAATCCAACGCGCAAAAAATGACGAAAATGGTCGTGTTGTCTTCAAGGATATTCCTTTCGATAAGGAGGGACAGTACAAATTCACTGTTGTTGAAGCCCATGCTGGTCAAACCATTGATGGGGTGACCCATGATTCTAGAACAGTTCGTGTCACAGTCTCTGTGTATGATTCTGGACAGGGTAAGTTCGTTGCAACACCTCTTTATAATCAGATTTCTACTTTAGCAGCTCCTTTTGCGAATTTCGCAACTCTGGGATCTGCTGTTGGATCATCGCTTCCTGCCGGAGTCATCCCTGTCATTGATAACGGTGGAATTCAGAAATTTGTAAATACTTATAAAGCTGAAAAAGCAAAGACGCGTCTTGGAGTGAAGAAAACACTTACAGGTCGTGAGTTGAAAGCTGATGAGTTCGAGTTCACTTTGACCGATAAAGATGGCAATGTTAAAGAAACTGTTAAGAATGACAAAGAAGGAAATGTTAAGTTCTCAGAATTAACATTTGATACTGCTGGAATCTACACTTATAAGATTACTGAAAAAGCGGGAAATGTTTCTGGTATAACTTATGATACCAAGACTATCACTGCTACGATTACAGTGACTGATAACGGTAAAGGCACCCTTGAATCAACTGTTGTCTATGACGATGAAAAGCCATTCACCAACAAATACACACCAGCAACAGCAACCAAAGTAAAAATTGCTGGTAAGAAAGTGCTAGAAGGTAAAGCACTGGAAGCAGGCAAATATAACTTTGCCCTGAAAAAGACAGATGGCAGCGTCGTTCAAACTGTTACTAATGATATGGACGGAAACTTTGCTTTTGACGAATTGACTTACGATGAAAACCAAGTAGGAACGCATAAGTATACTATCTCAGAAGTTGAAGGAACAGAAACTGGGGTAACTTATGATAAGACTGTTCGAGAAATAGAAGTCAAGGTTGAAAAAATCAGTGCTACTGAATTAAAAGCAACGGTTTCGAAAGAAGCGAAAGATCTTGTCTTCACTAACAAATATACACCAGCTAAAACGCAAATTCCAGTGAAAAAAATCTGGGATGATGCCGATAACCAAGATGGCAAACGTCCAACTAAGATTACTGTTAAACTCTTGGCAGACGGTCAAGATACAGGTAAAACTCTTGAGCTATCAGAAGCCAGTGGCTGGGCAGGTAACTTCACGGATTTAGATGCAGATAAAGGCGGAACTCCGATTGATTATAAAGTAGTTGAAGTGAGTTCAGTAGCTGGTTATACAACTGAAATCAGCGGAGATGCTAAGACAGGCTTTACTATTACCAATAAATATACACCAGAAACAATTGATATTAAAGCAACGAAGAACTGGGATGACGCTAATAACCAAGATGGTAAACGTCCGAAATCTATTACGGTTAATCTCTTGGCAGACGGTGAAAAAGTAGCTTCCAAAGAAGTGAAAGCGGCAGCTGACGGAACGTGGTCTACAGTATTTACTAAACTTCCTAAATTCAAAGCAGGCAAGGTTATTAAATATAGCCTGACCGAAGAAGTAGTTTCTGAATATACTAGCGAAATCAATGATTTCAATATTACCAACAAATACACACCAAAAATGATTGATTATCAAGTGACGAAAACTTGGAATGATAACAACAACCAAGACGGCAAACGTCCAGATCATATCACGGTTCATTTGATGAAGACAGTTGGCGGTGTGACCACTGAAGTTGAGAAATATGATATTAAAGTCGCTGAAGCAGATCCAGCGAATGGCAATGTTTGGAAACATACCTTTAGTAATCTTCCAAAATACGAAGCAGGTCAAGAAATTGTCTATTCTGTCAAGGAAGATGCTGTAGCAGGATATGAAACCTCTATCAAGGGTCAAGAAATCACCAATACGCACACACCAGAAACGATTGTCATTTCTGGTAAGAAAGTTTGGGAAGATAACAACAACCAAGATGGCAAACGAACAGTTACAGTGAAGGTCCAAATTCTGAAAGGCAAAGAAATCGTTGATGAAATTGAAACTTCAGAAGAAAAAGGTTGGGCCTTTGAGTCAAAACCATTACCGAAGTATGAGAATAGTCAAGAAATCAAATATGAAGTGAAAGAAATCACTAAGATTGAGGGTTACACCACTATCAATCCAAAAGAACCTTCTGCAGATGGTAAGTACACTATTACCAACAAGTACACACCAAAAACAATCAAAGTGATTGGTCAAAAGACTTGGAATGATTCAGACAACCAAGATGGCAAACGTCCAACTGAAATCAAAGTTCGTTTATTGGCAGACGGTAAAGATACAGGCAAAGTGGCAACAGCAAGCGAAACAACTGATTGGAAATACAGTTTTGAAGGTTTAGATCGTTACAAAGCTGGAAAAGAAATTGTTTACTCTGTTGAGGAAGTAGATGTACCAAAAGGTTATCAATCTAAAGCGAATGGAATGAACTTGGTCAATAACCACACTCCAGAGGTGACTTCAGTTAGCGGTCAGAAGATTTGGGAAGACGAAAATGATAAAGATGGTCTTCGTCCAAAAGAGATTCAAGTGAAATTGCTTGCAAATGGTAAAGATATAGGCAAAGTAGCAATAGTAAGTGAAGCAACTAGTTGGAAGTATAGCTTTGAAAAACTTGCTAAATATGAAGCAGGTAAGGCAATCACTTATACGGTGGAAGAAGTTGCTGTACCGAAAGGTTACACAGCGAAGGTAGATGGTATGAATATCACGAATAGTCATACACCAGAGAAACCACAAACACCGCCAAGTACACCAGAGAAGCCGAAAAAGAACATTCTCCCATCAACAGGTAGTCAAAGCTCGTTCTTGACATTACTTGTAGGTCTATTCACACTAAGCGGAGCTGCTTACTTGTTAAAGAAGAAGGCATAATTCTGTCATCAGATAGATCGAGTAAAGTCCACTAGATAAATCTAGTGGGCTTTTAAGGATTCTTTGTCAATTGAAGTAGGTGACGGTATTGAAAAAGCTGCCAATGATTTTGAATCAGAAGTAGCTGCTACAATGGCTGCTGCACTTGGACAAAACTAAACCAGTTAATCCACTATCTAGAGTTTAAAATAAGTAAAAAGGTTAGAGAACTAAGTCTGTTCTCTAACCTTTTCTAGTCCCATTTGCTATTATTTTACAATTCTTTTAGTGAATCCCTTGTGAGAAATAACTAAATCGATAAGGATTAAAATAATCAAGGAGATGAGTAGATAAGTAATTTCGGAGTAGGTAAAAGCGATTCGGTAAGTTTGTGTAAAAAGAACAGTAAAGACACTGATGACAATGATGGCTAAATCAATTATCCATTTTGTTTTTGGTTTTATTGAAGACGGTTCAAATAAAAACGGGGCAAATAAACAGGCGACTAATGTGGCGACTTGAACATCTACATAGTCAGCAGAAATAATTGTAAAAAAGAATAAAGTTGAAAACAACCAAACCAGTATATGACGTGTATATTTGAACCAATCCATTTTCATTCATTTGGCCTCCTTTTATTGATATCGTCAAATTTTCATCTATATTATAACGCTTTAAAATTAAAAGGCAAGCGTTTACACTTGAATTGTTGCTGATAGATAAGCTTTTTCACTTGCTTGAATAATCAGACTTTTCAGTTTTTCATTTAGCTCTTTTTCTTTTAAAAAGAGAAGAATTTCGGTATAATATTAGTCAAAGATAGTCAATGTCAGTTGTGGGGAGTTGTTTATAGAATGAGACCAAAAAGAAAGGAGTTGTCATGAGTAATAAAAATACATCAGATAATATTGAAGAATATATTAAAACTCTTTTGGCACAGGCAGGGATTGCGGAGCTGAAGCGAAGTGAGATTGCAGATGTTTTTCAGGTTGTTCCTAGCCAGATAAATTATGTAATAAAGACGCGCTTTACGGAGAGTCGTGGCTATGTTGTTGAAAGTAAGCGTGGTGGAGGAGGCTATATTCGGATTGGTCGAATTGAATTTTCCAATCACCATGAGTTGCTTTGTGATTTGTTGCATAGCGTTGGTGAGCAGATTAGCCATCAGATCTTTACAGATATTATTCAGCTGTTATTTGATGAACAGATCATGACAGAACGAGAAGGGAATCTTCTTTTAGCAACGACAACAGACAGGGTATTGGGGACAAATGCTGCACAGATTCGTGCGCGGATGTTAAAGAAAATTTTACAGCAAGTTGATAGAAAAGGGAAAAACTAATATATGAAACATTCAAAAGCTTTGACAGAAAGTATTGAATCAGCACAGTTATTAGCAAGTCATTTTGAAACGGATTATTTAGAGTCTTGGCAGCTGTTGATTGCTATGGCAAATAATCCTTATAGTGTTGCTGGTTCAGTTTTAAATGATTATCCACTTGAAATTGATGATTTTGAAAAGGCGGCTTTTCATATCACGGGGAAAGTCTATCAACAAGAGGGAGCTTTTACTATTTGGCCGTTTTCTTATCGCATGAAAGTGTTATTTTTGACTGCTGAACAAATTGCAGAGGCGGTTCATGCCAAGAATCTTGGAACAGAGCATGTGTTGCTAGCTATGTTATTTGACCGAGGAAGTTTGGCAGCGCGTATTCTTGAATTTATTGGTTTTAGTTACGAAGATAAAGAAGGTGCTCTACGCATGACAGATCTTCGGAAAAATTTAGAGCATAAGGCAAGCTGGAATAAAGAGGATTTAAAGGCTATTCGTCACCTAAATAAAAATGCTGCAGCAACAAGACAAACGATGGCTAATATGATGGGAATGCCTCCTGCAACCAGTGGCGGACTAGAAGATTATACTCGTGATTTAACCGAAATGGCTCATACGGGTCTTTTAGAACCGGTCATTGGGCGGGATAAAGAGATTTCTCGCATGCTTCAGATTTTAAGTCGCAAGACGAAAAATAATCCAGTTTTGGTAGGAGATGCAGGAGTCGGGAAGACAGCATTAGCCCTTGGTTTGGCGCAACGTGTGGCAGCTGGTCAAGTTCCAAATGAGCTTGCAAAGATGAGAGTTTTAGAGCTAGATTTAATGAATGTGGTGGCTGGAACTCGTTTTCGTGGTGATTTTGAGGAACGGATGAACAATATTATCAATGATATTGAAGCAGATGGACATGTCATTCTTTTCATTGATGAGCTTCATACTATTATGGGGTCGGGTAGCGGGATTGACTCGACATTAGATGCAGCGAACATTCTCAAGCCAGCTTTGGCCAGAGGGACACTCAGAACGGTCGGCGCAACGACACAAGAAGAGTACCAGAAATATATTGAAAAGGACGCAGCTCTTTCACGGCGCTTTGCTAAGGTTGCTATTGAAGAGCCAACAGTAGCTGATAGTATTGCGATTTTACAAGGGCTAAAGAAAACTTATGAAGATCACCACAAGGTCGTGATTACGGATTCGGCCATTGAGACGGCTGTTAAGTATGCTCATCGTTATCTAACAAGCAAACATCTACCGGATTCGGCCATTGATTTGCTAGATGAAGCTGCTGCAACAGTACAAAATAAAGGTCCGCAAAATCACGTAAAAGTCGAATTGAGTGCAGCAGATGAGGCTTTAATGGCAGGCAATTGGAACAAAGTTAGTACGTTGTTGGAGAAAGAGAGTCAGCCGATTGTCTATAAATTAAGAGTGAAAGACGAGGATGTTTTGGCAACGCTCAGCAGTTTATCAGGTATTCCCGTGCAAAAGTTGACGCAAACAGATGCGAAGAAATACCTCAATTTAGAAAAGGAACTGCACAAGCGGGTCATTGGGCAAAATGAAGCAATTTCTGCTATTAGTCGAGCGATTCGGCGCAATCAATCCGGTATCCGCACTAGCAAGCGTCCAATTGGCTCCTTTATGTTCTTAGGGCCAACCGGGGTCGGAAAAACTGAGCTAGCTAAGGCTTTGGCAGAAGTTCTCTTTGATGACGAAACAGCACTGATTCGTTTTGATATGAGTGAATACATGGAAAAATTTGCTGCCAGTCGCCTCAATGGAGCGCCTCCAGGTTATGTTGGTTATGAAGAAGGGGGCGAATTGACTGAAAAAGTTCGCAATCGTCCGTACTCTGTGCTCCTCTTTGATGAGGTAGAAAAAGCTCATCCTGATATTTTCAATGTGCTTCTCCAAGTCTTAGATGACGGGGTGCTGACAGACAGCAAGGGGCGTAAGGTGGATTTTTCCAATACCATTATCATTATGACCAGCAATCTTGGTGCGACAAGTTTGCGGGACGACAAGACGGTTGGTTTTGGAGCAAGAGATGTTCGTTTTGATCATGAAAATATGGAAAAACGAATGATGGAAGAGCTAAAGAAAGCTTATCGTCCAGAATTTATTAACCGAATTGATGAAAAGGTTGTTTTTCACAGTTTGACTAGCGAAGACATGCAGGAAGTGGTGAAAATTATGGTGCAACCGCTCATTTCTAGTCTTGCAGAAAAAGGAATTAAACTCAAATTCCAGCCGAGTGCTTTGAAGCTTCTAGCTCAAGAGGGCTATGATCCTGAAATGGGAGCTCGTCCATTGCGTCGAATTCTACAAACTCGGGTGGAAGACCATTTATCAGAATTACTTTTAGCAGGTGAGCTAAAAACGGGACAAAGCTTGAAAGTCGGTGTCAAGGCTGGAAAATTGAAGTTTGAAGTGCTCTGAGTTTTTATTCGAAGCATTCATCAGGGAATAGATAAGGTATTTTAATATGGATATTCGTGAAATGGTAGAAGCAGATTACGACCAAGTTTACCAATTATGGCTGTCATGTGCAGGTATGGGCTTAAATCATTTGGATGATTCTAAGGAGGGAATTGCACAGTTTCTAAAAAGAAACCCTCAAACTTGTCTGGTAGCAGTAGAAAATCAAATAATTATTGGAGCGATTTTAGTTGGCTTTGATGGTCGAAGGGCGTATATCTATCATACAGCTGTTCATCCGAATTACCGTAGGAGAGGGATTGCTCGACAGTTGGTTGAAACAGTTTTAACTGTCTTAGATGAGTTGAAAATTCATAAGGTTGCCTTGGTTGTCTTTAAAAGGAATGTAGAAGGAAACAAGTTTTGGGAGAAATTAGGATTCTCTGTTCGAGAAGATCTCATTTACCGCAATCAACCAAGAACTGAAATGGTTCGGCTGGATACCTAGTAGAAATGACTAATAAAAAACATCAATCATTTAGGAATAATTTCCCAGATGATTGGTGTTTTTTTAATGTTTAAACTTGTAGCAATTCTTCAATTTCTGCAAGACTGTTGGCTTGGGAAATAGCGCTGCGGAGTTTGGCAGCACCAGCTGTTCCGCGGAGGTAATGAGGTGCTAAGCCACGAAATTCTCGAACAGCGATATGCTCGCCCTTGAGGTCAATTAGACGTTTCAAATGATCGTAAGCGACTTGCATTTTATCCTCAAAGCTGAGATCAGGCAGGATTTCTCCTGTTTCAAAATAGTGGTTAATCTGATGGAAAAGATACGGATTGCCCATAGCAGCGCGCCCAATCATGACAGCATCTGCCCCCACTTCTTCTATACGCTGTTGAGCATCTTGGACAGTACGAATATCGCCATTGGCAATAAAAGGAATCCTGGTTAAGGCTTGCGCAACATTGTGGAGGGTTTCAAGATCAGCGTGCCCAGTGTACATTTGTTCGCGTGTACGACCGTGCATAGCAAGAGCCGCCACACCAGCAGCTTCAGCTGCAAGAGCATTTTCCACAGCTAGTGAGGCATCTGCCCAACCAGTACGCATTTTCACGGTCAATGGAATATCTAGAACAGAACGAACTTTATTGATAATAGAATAGATTTTTTCTGGGTCTTTGAGCCATTTTGCTCCGGCTTCGTTTTTGACAATTTTATTGACAGGACAGCCCATATTGATATCCACAATATCTGTTTGGGTATTTTCTTGGATAAACTCGGCTGCACGTGCCAAACTATCTTCGTCACTCCCAAACAACTGAATGGAAACGGGATGTTCTCCTTCATCAATATGCAGCATGTGAAGTGTCTTTTCGTTGTTGTACTGAATGCCCTTGTCTGAGACCATTTCCATGACGACAAGACCTGCACCCAGCTCTTTTGCAATCGTCCGAAAAGCTGAATTGGTGACGCCTGCCATGGGAGCAAGAACAGTCCGGTTGGGAATTTTTACATCACCAATCAAAAAAGCGGTATTAAGATTTGTCACGAATGAGTTCCTCCAAGTCTTTTTCGTCAAAATGATATGTACTTTGGCAGAATTGGCAAGTGATTTCAGCGCCGTGGTCTTCATCTCGCATTTCTTCAAGATCTGACTTAGGTAGGCTTGAGAGGGCATTTAAAAACCGTTCTTTGCTGCAATCACATTGGAAGCGGAGCTCTTCTTCTGACAAGCGTTTGTAGGGATCGTTGCCATAGATAGCTGAAAGCAAGGCTTCAATATGGTTTTCAGATTCCAAAAGTGTTGAAATAGCAGGCATTTCTTGGATTCGTTTTTCAAAGCGGGTGATTTCTTCTTCTTTGGCACCAGGGAGAACTTGTAAGAGAAATCCGCCAGCAACCTTGACCTTGTCGTTGGTATCTAGTAGAACGTTCAAGCCAACAGCTGAAGGAGTCTGTTGACTTTCTGTTAGATAGAATGCAAGGTCTTCTCCAATCTCACCGGACACAAGTGGAGTCATAGAATGATAAGGATTTCCAGTTCCATAATCTGTAATAACGAGAAATTCGCCATTTCCAACGAATGGTCCAACTAACACTTCACCTGTTGCAGTTTTTTTAATGTCCACACCGGAATTTTGCACATAGCCTTTGACAGTACCTTTTGTATCTGCGACGGTGATAATCGCACCGAGAGAGCTTGTCCCTAGTACTTTGACGGTGATTTTTGTATCTCCTTTTTCGTTTGCAGCAAGGATTTGACTGGCAATGAGTGTGCGACCTAGTGCTACAGTTGAGCTGGCCTGAGTATGATGTTTTTCTTGAGCTGTCCGAACGGTTTCAGTGCTGTCTAGTACATAAGCTCGGAAAGCTCCGTTTTCTGAAATTGTTTTAATAATCTTGTCCATACCCTTTATTGTAACATAAAAAAAGAAAAGGGAGCGGGACAAAAATCGGTATTTCGTAAGAAATTGATTTTGTTGTCCTGCCCCACATAATTGACGAGGTTGTCATTATTTACATGGCAAAGAGTTAGTGCTATATACTGTTACTTTGTTTGGATGAAACAGCATACCACAAGAGTTTATTTTTGTCTTACTTCCATGTTTCAGCTCGTTATGTTTCACTTGTAGTCGGTTTATCCACTTCTTTTTGGATTTCTTTTCCCTGATCTAGCAAAGCTTGGATAATTTTTTGGTCGCGTAATTTAACAGAGTCATTAATGGTTTCAGCGGATTTGATTACAGTTGCTTCAAGGAGAGCGCGTTTTTCCCGCCCTTTATCAATGGCAGAGATGATTCCTTGGTTTTGAGCGACTAAGCTTTCAGCTAATTTGGTGACGGATTCGACAGCGATTGTTGGATTTTGGGAAATCCTCTCCATTTGTGGAATGACTTCTTTGCTGGTTTCAGCTAGCATTTGCAGCGCTGCATTGTTGGCATTAGAAATAGCGTCTGCTATTTGACCAGATTTCATTGATTGTTGCAGGATTCCTAGTTGAGCGATAGAGAGCTTCATAGTCGGAATGGTATTGCGACGGAGCATACCAAGTTTTTGGCGCATATCAGAAGATACTTTTACGAGATTACGCATTTGCGGGGTAGTGGCCCAAGCGACATATAGACGGCTGATGTATTCTGTATGTTGTTGTTCCAATGTATTAACAACCTCAGTTAAGCGAGCCAATTCTTGTGATTTGGTTTGGTAATCGAGAGTGGCAGTATCTAATTGTGCCACCTCATTTTGAAGAGTCGAGGCACGCGCACCAGCTTCTTTTTGAGTGGCTTCGATAAAGGAAATGACACCGACTAGATTTTCAATGGATTTGGTGTTGTCTTCAATTAACATTTCGGCAGAAACGATATTGCGTGCGAGCAGATCTTCTTGCTTGACGACAGTGGCAGCCATACTATCCATTTTTTGCTCAATATTTTGTGAATCAAAATAGAACTCTTGCAAGGTGTTCTTACTTTGTTTAAAGAGTTTTTCTAAAAAATTTGGCTTTTTATCTAGTTCTGCAATTTGAGCATCCTTATATTTAGCAACAAAACCATTTAACTCTTTGTTGGTATTTTTTAACAATTCATCTACTTGTGGGATTTGAAGTTTCTTTTGTTCGGCTAAAATGCGATTAACAGTATTATTAACTTCTTCGACTGCAGCCTGCCCAAAATCTAAAAGAGTATTTTGATCGGAAATAAAGTTATCTACCAGCTGAGGGGCTTTTGCTATGATCGCATCTTGTTGTTCAGGAGTTAATTTCTCCAAAAAGTTCATCTGTCCGTTTGCTTGTGTTTCGGTTGATTCGATGATTTCAGTAGTTCTGTCTGTTTTGGAAATGGCATTATTAGCGATTTTGTCGATGTCAAAGTTAAATTCTTGGCTCATAAGGTCTCCTTTTGATGGTTATAGTTCGGTATTGGGTTCTTTTTTACTTAAAATCCTCAAGCTGATATCAAAATCTCGTAGATCTGCTTCATTGAGTTGACGGAGTGTTTCATCCAAGTCTAAATCAAACTGCTCAATAGCTGCTTTGGCGCTAGAAAGTCGTTCTTCTGCATTATAAAAATCTTTCGGTGAGGTCTTGATTTTTAGGTAGCCTTCTAAAATATCCTCATAATGCTCCATTTGAGACTGATGGATCGCAGTTAATTCTTCCTTATTGTTGCTTTCTGACTGAGAAATTTTCTTGAGAATCGCTTCGTGGTCGATTTGAATATTGTGAATAGTTTCAAGTAATTCAGGTGCTAATTCCTCCAAGTTTGATTTTAAACTTTCGGAAGTTTGAGCGCGAAGATTGTGTAGTTGCTCATGGATATCGGTTGTTACATTTTGCACTTTCCGTTGAATTCGCTGGTAAATTTCAGGCGAGATATATTTTTTTAAGGTGTCAGCTCGGCCTTGAATATAACTCAATTGAGGCAAGAGCTGATCAGCTAATTGTTGGTAATTTGCATAAGATTTTTCTTTCAGATAATTGTCCAGCTGTTTGATTCGACTATCTGCAGCTCTGATTTCCTGTTTCAAATCTTCAATTTGCTGACTGGCGCTGGGCTCTGTGATTTTTTTCGGTTTATGAGTTGCATAGTAGTAAATTCCGTAGCCTATGCCGATGGAAAGAAGGATTGGAATGAGGTACTGTATAATAATACCAACTGCGATAAGAATAAGCAGTATACCGATCCATCTTCTAGAACGTACATTGTTATAATTTCTTCTGGGCATAAATTATCTAATCCTGTTTCTTCTGAAATTTCTAAGTCTATTTTAGCATAAAAATGTATAAAAGACGGTACTGAATGATATGTTTAATAAAAAGTTTAGTTGAGTATAAGCAGAGGCTAGCAAGATTTTTCAAAAAATTCTTGACTTCGAGTTGACTCTAAGGTATATAACGAAAATATAACTGTTTCATCTTCTTGATGGGTATGAAGTTTCATCTTTTTAATAGAGAAAGGGGAAATAAGATGAAGGCAGCAGTATTTGTGAAGCTGGGGAGAATGGAAGTATAGGAAGTTACGCGTCCAGGCGCTATTGTCGGACGAGTCGGCGTACCTCATATAGTAGACATCAATATTGGTGACTATTGGATGGCCAACTTGGCAATGGCTGGCGGACCAGCTTCTTGCACCACTTATGACAAAGAAGTCTTGCTAAAAGCAGTTCTAGACGGTCAAATCAATCCTGGAAAAGTATTCACTCAATCTTACAAATTGGACGAGATTGACCAAGCCTATAAAGACATGGCTGATAGAAAAACGATTAAAGATATGATTGTGATGTAGTAAGAGCGGTTACTATTTTTGCAATTCAATCTCAATTTAATGAGCGGTCGACGACATTGTCTCGATCACTTTTTTATCATTTGCATTTTTGCCCCAAAGTTCTCAAATATCTTAATTTTTGGTAAAATAAAAGAAAAATGGGTTAGAAAGAGGAAAGCGATGCCCTTAACTAGTCAAATTATTACAGCCGAATTTCCGGATTTAGAAAAAGTAGAACAACTCAATACAGAAGCCTTTCCTAAGGAGGAGCGTGCACCGCTATCTGAGTTGCTACGCTATGGAGATGGGGAATATTCTCATTTTTTTGCCTTTTATGATGGCAATGAATTTGTCGGTTTTGCCTTTTCAGTTTACAATGAAAGAGCCTTTTATATCAGCTTTTTTGCGATTATGCCTCATTTGCGTAGTCATGGTTATGGCGGGAAGATTATTGATAAGTTGGTGGATTTTTATCAAAGAACCATGGTTTTAGAAGTAGAACGGCTGGATGAGCCTTGTGATAATCTAGAACAACGAAAAGCTCGAATGGATTTCTACAAGCGAAATGGTTTTCGCTCTTCGCATGCCTATTTAGAATACGATGGGTTGAGTTTTGAAATCCTTTATAAAGGAGCGTTTTTTGATGAGGAAGCCTATCGGGACATTTTCAAAAAAATCCAAGAAGATGGTTATTTTGAATTTGAAATCAAACATGGTCATGGAAGAGACTGGGAGTAAGCTGCGAAGCATTATCAAACCGTTCTATTTTTATCCGAAAGTTATATATAAAAACGAGCTGTTTGTTTTGCTCGTTTTTTGTGGTATAAAGATTAATAGATTTCTGGGAAAAGCTTCGCTAAAATGTTAGGCGTAATGCTTTGACCGGGTCCTTCTGTACAATAGGTGTGCATATACATGGATGGGTTAAAATTAAGCTCAATGCAAGTACAGTTGGGCTCTTTTTTGCTGGCTGGCAATGTGCTATCTGGGATAATGAGATCTACACCGCAGACCCAAGCTCCTATAGCAGTTGCCATTTCTGCTGCTAGTTTCTTGTAGGAAGGATGCATAGCTTCAGTCATATCTATTGAATCTCCGCCAGTAGAAATATTAGAATTGCGACGGAGAAAAACTTGACCTCCTTTTGGTAAGATATCGTCTGCTTTATAACCTTGCTGTTCTAGCATGAGTAGCTCGATCTCTCCTAGTTTGATTCTTTCCAAAGGAGAGCGGTGATCTCGACCGCGCAGGGGATTGGTATTTTTCGTAGCGACCAACTCTCGAATAGTGTGCTGACCGTCTCCTCTAACGTTTGCCGGCAAACGTAGGAGCACCGCCTCACATTTGCCATCTAGGACGAAAAAGCGGTACTCGGTTCCTGCGATAAATTCCTCAACAAGAACAGAGCTGTCTTCTGAAAAGGCAATTTCCAATGCTTTTTGGTAACTATCTAGATTGGTAGGTTCTTGAAAAATAGAAATTCCTAAACCGAAGTTAGTGGATTTAGGCTTGATGACAATCGATTTGTCCTTGATCAAAGAATAGTAAGCTATACCTTCTTCTAGAGTGGAAAATTCGGCTCCAGCAGGAACAGGAAAACCAGCAGCAGATAAAATTTTCTTGGTTACCGTCTTATTTGCCATGGCTAAAGGGACAATGTAGTTATCTTTAGAAGTCATATTGCCATTTTTGACATACTCGATATGATCTTTATGTTGAAGCTTTAAAAACTGGTCACTTTCGTCTAAGATTTCTACTTGCACTCCTTTTTGAATAGCATCAAAGAGGAGCATTTGAGTGGAGAGTTCCATATTTTCATAGCCTTTCAGCGCATAATGTGCATGCCAAGCGTAGTTGTGGTATTCCTTGGCTTTTTCTAAACCAAAGGCTTCTAAGGACTGGTTTCGAAGATAAGGCAAGAGCTGAGCGGCAAGGGTCAGGTTGGGATCAGCTACTGCATTTCTTGCATGTTGAAGCAAGTTTTGATAGTAGGGACTTAGTTCAAAATGATGAATAACAGCTTGCATGGATTCAAGAAGTAAGTCGGTATCAGCTTCAACTGGTAGCGGAGCCAGAGGGTGGCTAAGAGCGATTTGCTCATTTAGAGCATGGGCTTGATTTAGAAGTTCATCAGGTTCTGCTATATCATCGAGCCAGAGCAAGGCAAGCAAAAAGAGATGAACCGTGTCCATTGTCTCCTGACTGATTCCCAGCACCTCAAAAGGATCAAGGTCAAAGCAGCGGAATTCTAAATAGGTGATTCCTTTTTCTAAGTAAAGTCGATTTTCTTTTTGCCCACGGAAACGAACAGGCATGTAGCATTCTTTCTCAGCAATTAAATCACCTTGTGCTACGTATTTCTCTATATCGCTCACATAAGATTCTAGTGAGGCATAAGAGATATGAATCTTTTGATCATTGACATAACCAAGATCACTATTGCGGATAGAGCGAACAGGCTGAGAAATCTCCCTGGTCAAGAATCCTTCCTCAGCAATTGGTGCTGCCCCGTATAAATAAGTCAGAAACCAGCGAAAACGTAAAAAGTTTCGAGCCAATTTGAGATAGAGGTCATTTTTAAACAGACGAATATTCTTGTAATCACTGACCTTGAAAAGAGCTTGGATCAAGTCTGGTCCCAACTCCATGTTGTAGTGAATGCCTGAGATAGCTTGTAGTGTTTTTCCATATTTTTTCGCCAACCCCTCTCGATAATAGCGCTCAAAATCATTTTCTAAATGAGCGATTTGAATTTCTGCTGGCGATAATTTTGGGGGCATAGAGAGTGGCCAAATCACTTCGTTTTTGGGAATGGTTCGTCCAGCCACATCAGTAATTGCAGCAAGAAAACGCCTTGCTTCTTTTGTAGAAGGAGCAATTGGAGTGATGAGTTCTAACTGCTGCTCGCTAAAATCTGTCTGAATCGTTGGATGAAAATTGCGACTGCCAAATGCTTTTGGATGAGAAGTTTGTGCTAATTTCCCGTTTTGATTGACACGCAAGCCCTCTCTTTCCAATCCGAAAGTGGCTTGTAGAATAGGAGCATCTACTGCTATTTTTTCTAACAAATGATTGATGTTCATGGTAAATCCCTGTTTGTTTTCTAATACTTTTAGTCTATTATAAAAATGCTTAGAAGACAAATTTCTACTACGTTTTCCGAACTTTTTTTAAAAGAAAATGCTCATATTTTTAGATAAGACACAGATTTCACAAAGGTGGGATGTTCAAACTTCGTCATTTACAAATAACAATGGCGGTCTTATCTTGAAAAAAGAAGGAATTTTTCTTATAATAAAGTATAAGATATAATTGCAGGTGAGACTCCTGCCATGTAGACAAGAAAGGACGAGCACTTAGCTCAGACAAGATTATGACATCAGTTGTTGTTGTAGGGACCCAGTGGGGAGATGAAGGGAAAGGAAAGATTACAGATTTCCTTTCAGCCAATGCCGAAGTCATTGCCCGTTATCAAGGCGGAGATAATGCGGGTCATACCATTGTAATTGGCGGTAAGAAGTACAAGCTGCACCTGATTCCATCAGGGATTTTCTTCCCAGATAAAATTTCTGTTATCGGGAATGGAATGGTGGTTAATCCAAAATCTTTGGTACATGAATTGGCTTATTTGCACGAAGAAGGTGTTACGACGGATAATCTTCGGATTTCAGATCGTGCTCATGTTATCCTACCTTATCATATTGAGTTAGATCGCTTACAAGAAGAAGCAAAAGGTGATAACAAAATCGGGACGACTATTAAGGGAATTGGACCAGCTTACATGGACAAAGCTGCTCGTGTGGGAATTCGAATTGCTGATCTTTTGGATAAGGATATTTTCAGAGAGCGTTTGCAAAGGAATTTGGCTGAGAAGAATCGTCTTTTTGAAAAACTCTATGACAGCGCAGCTATCAGATTTGACGATATGTTTGAGGAATACTATGCATATGGTCAGCAAATTAAACAATACGTGACAGATACTTCTGTTATCTTGAACGATGCTCTTGATCAAGGCAAACGTGTCCTTTTTGAGGGAGCGCAGGGAGTGATGCTAGATATCGATCAAGGTACTTATCCATTTGTAACGTCATCTAATCCTGTTGCAGGTGGTGTGACGATTGGTTCGGGAGTAGGGCCAAGTAAAATCGACAAAGTTGTCGGAGTTTGCAAAGCTTACACCAGTCGTGTTGGTGATGGACCATTTCCAACAGAATTGTTTGATGAAGTAGGCAGCCACATTCGTGAAGTTGGTCATGAATATGGAACGACAACAGGACGTCCTCGCCGTGTTGGTTGGTTTGATTCGGTTGTTATGCGCCACAGCCGACGTGTATCTGGTATTACTAACCTTTCTCTCAATTCGATTGATGTTTTGACGGGACTTGATACGGTTAAAATCTGTGTCGCTTATGATTTAGATGGTGAGCGCATTGATCATTATCCAGCTAGTCTGGAGCAGCTCAAACGTTGCAAGCCAATCTATGAAGAATTGCCGGGATGGTCAGAAGATATTACAGGTGTTCGCAGTTTAGAAGAGTTGCCAGAGAATGCTCGCAACTATGTCCGCCGTGTCAGTGAATTGGTCGGTGTTCGTATTTCTACTTTCTCTGTCGGTCCTGGTCGTGAACAGACAAACATCCTGGAAAGTGTTTGGTCAAGTTTGTAATAGAAGCAGACAAAGCGGGTTTCGGCTCGCTTTTTATTGGCGCAATAAAAAAGTTTAAATAATGATTCTCTCTTAAGTTAATTTTAAGCTGGCTGGGTTATACTAAAATCATCAGATGAAGACCTCCTAACTTTATTTGATAGAAATCCTAAACTTTTTCATAATAATCTCCTGAAAGCCATCGAAAGGTGGCTTTTTTTATATTTTCAGGTTTATAACATGATATAATAAATGAAGAACAAAGGAGATAAATGATGAACTTTACAGATTTATCTAATAAAGAGCAGGAAAAAATAATGATAAGTGAAATTATCAGGAATTTAAAAAAGCTAGGTGGCTATGCAACCAAACGAGAGTTGCTAGATGCTATTAAAAAGGGAGAAAATACGATAGAGGAGAAATTTTTTTGAGGAAGAAAAAGTGTCTTAAAAAAGTGGAAAAATTTATAAACCTAGTGATTACACTTTTAATTTTTCAGCCAAAAGTTTACTTACCACGGGCTATCTTTCTAAACCCAAGCAATCGACTTTTGAATTGACAGAATTAGGTAGAAAAGTGAAACTAGATGAGCATTTTGCTAGCGATATTCAACAGAAAGCCATTCAATTTTGGAAAAATGAGAAGAAGTCAAAACAATTCTTCAAGTTATCCTTTGAAAAGGAACTAAAACATTCACTAGATGACTCAAAAGAAAATTGGAGAGTTGAGTTGACAAGAGCTTTAAAATCTATGTCACCACAAAAATTTGAAACTTTTGCTCGTGGTCTAGTCAAGGAGATGGGTGTCAAACTAGATGAAAAAATTGGGGTTAGTTATACTAATGATGGTGGTTTAGATGGTTTTGGCTATATTACTAGTACAGATGACTTCAGAACCAATCGTGTAGCTATCCAAGCAAAGCATTGGGAAAACAAAGTTCCTTCTCCGGAGATTGATAAATTCCGTGGTGCAATGGATAAATACAATGCAGAATATGGTATTTTTATTACAACTTCTGATTTTTCAAGAAGTGCCACTGAAGCAGCTCGTCAAGGGACTAGAGTCATTACTTTAATCAATAGCGAGGATATTGCGGATCTAGTTGCCAAATATAAACTTCATGTCAGGGAAGTCATGACTTATGAATTAGGAGATTTTTATCATACAGAGGATTAGACGGTTAAAAGATGAACTATACAGTTGAAGAAAAAGAATTTTTTATGCGGGAGGCTTTGAAAGAAGCAGAGATTGCGCTTGCTAATGATGAAATTCCGATTGGTTGTGTTATTGTCAAGGACGGGAAGATTATCGGTCGTGGACATAATGCACGTGAGGAATTGCAACGAGCGATTATGCATGCGGAAGTGATGGCGATTGAGGAAGCCAATCAGCATGAGCATAGCTGGCGTCTGCTGGATACGACCCTTTTTGTTACTATTGAACCTTGTGTGATGTGCAGTGGTGCTATTGGTCTGGCTCGCATTCCACAGGTTATCTACGGTGCAAAGAATCCAAAATTCGGCGCAGCAGGCAGTCTTTATGACATTCTAACGGATGAACGTCTTAATCACCGAGTTGAACTTGAAACTGGGATTTTGGAGGTAGAATGTGCGGCAATCATGCAGGAATTTTTCAGACAAAGAAGAAAAAAAAGATAAAACAAAAGCAATGCCTTATTTCAGCTTTCTTACTTGGGCTGGCAGCCTTTTTTATCAGCTTGTTAGTGCTGAATTTGGATTTTCAAGCTTGGCTTTTAAATGCCACCAAAACCAGTTAAGCTGGCACACCCATCCTATTTTACTCCTTCCAATTTTATTTTTTCTTATCGGCGACAAATACTTGGTATATTTGTCAGTATTCTAGCTCTATTTACCAGTATGATTTGGTTGCCTGTTCCTCGGACAACGCTTCCCTTGGTTAAAGAATTTTTAACTTATGAACGGGAGTTTTTACAGGCTGGTTTGACGGGGGAAAATTTATTCTTTGCTTTTCTTGTACTCAGTTTTTTTATTTTGCTGATTCGTGCCACCTGGTTGCATAGTTGGAAAATGGTGGGGCTTATTTTGGTTGTAACAGCTTTTTTAAAAATCATTTGGTCCTACGTAGACAGCGGACAGGCTGGTTTGACAATTATTCAGCCGGCTTTGATAGGGTTAGTAGTTTGTCTGTTCGCCATCTCTTTTCTAAAAAAAGAAAAAATTCTAACTTTGCAGTTCAGATATTTTATGTTATAATGTTTATGGAGCAACAATTCTGCGTGAAGCGGGTCAGGGGAGGAATCCAGCAGCCCTAAGCGAGTGTGAATTGTGTGCTCTTTTTATTTTGAAGAATGGGATTAGAGAACGAAGTTTAGTATAGTCAAATGATGTAGTTTAAGCAGGAACAAACTTATTAATATTTTAGCTATTTACATAGCCCATTGCCTATAAGTCAAGTATGTGACTGTGATTACTGAGGATTGGAGTCAACAAATAATTAGAATCTTTCTAAAGTTTCTTTTTAAGGACACTATTGACAAAAAACTGATAATGCTCTATAATGTGAATGAATAATATTTTAGATTCATTCACATCCTGCTATTGTACGCTACTTAGGAAGGAGTTCATCATGTCGCAAGATAAAAAACAAAGATTAAAATCTGCTGCCTATGTCATTTTTTCAAGAAAAGGTTATAAGGCAACAGGAATTTCTGAGATTGCCAAGCAAGCTGGCATGGCGGTTGGTTCTTTTTACAACTATTATGACTCCAAGGAAGCCATTTTTCTGGATGTTTATATTGATGAAAATAACCGTGTGCGTCAAGCAATGAGAGACGATATTGATTGGCAAGGAGATGCGGTCGAACTCGTCGGGCAGATTTTTAGTCAGTCGCGAAATCTCGTTTCGTCCAGTAAAATTCTGGCAGAATGGTATAACCCGGCTATTTCTGATGAGCTGCATAGCTATTATTCTTCGGAAAAAGGCAAGGACGCGAATCCATTTCATCAGTTTTTAGTGGAAACCTTTACCAATCGTATGCTGGCAGAAGGCTATTCTCAAGAAAAAATCCAAGAAGTGCTGCAGGTTTATCAGCTTTTCTACTATATGGATACCCATATCACTGAAGAGGATTTCCCTCATATCAGTCAAACCATTGAAACCTTGGCGACTTACTTTGTCAAAGGACTTTTTTAATAAAGGATTGCGATTCTTTATTTTTTAAACAAAAATGAATGAATATAATTATTTGTTCATTCAAGATTTTTTTATGAATTGATTATTACGTAGTCACTCAAATTTTAAAATAAAAGGAGGAAAAGCATGAATACGAACGGAGGAAAACAAATGAACGGATTAACCATTAGTGGTCTTAGCCTAGCAGTAATCGGTATTTTAGTGATTATTTGGGGAACTACCAAAGTGTCTGTTAATCTAGCAAAACCTGATTTTATGTCATTTGCGACTGGTGGTCTGATTTTGCTTGCAATAGGTCTCTGTATGGTGCCTCGATTATCATTTATCTATCAAATTGTAGGAATTTGGTTGGCGGCAGTAGCTGTTATGGCTTACATTTACAGTCTGCCTAATATGGATTTTATTGTGATGTCAATAAGCTTCATTGGGACTATTGCGCTAGCACTATGGATATCATTTAAATTTTGGAAATAAAAATCAAAGTTTTAAGGAGAAATCATGAAAGGACATTCTAAAATGTTAATGATTACTGTATCAATCCTTGCTGTGGGCCTTCTTGGATGTCTCATTATTTGGGGTGCGATTGTCTATTTTGGAGACAGTCAATCTTTATCGGTTAAATGTATTGAAAATCCTAGCGACGATATTCACCTCATTCATCTGACAAAACCTAAAAATATGACTTGGAAGGCCGGTTCTTATGCTAAGATTGCCTTACCTAATATTAAAGAGAGCGGACAAAAGAGTCGCTGGCTGACCATCGCCTCCAATCCTGATGACAATGAGATCCTCATTCTGACGCACAATAACGGCAGTCTTTATAAGAAAACCTTAACCAGCTTGCCAGCAGGTAGTAAAGTTGAGATGAGTTGGTTAACCTCTAATCTATCAGTTGCAAACGACAAGGAACCCCTTGTTTGCTTTGCATCTGATGTCGGTATTGCAGCCATGAAGCCTATTGTCAAAGAGTGGGCTGGTAAACGTTCCATTGTTCTCAGCCACTTGGACAAAGGTGTCTTGGTTTTTGATAAAAAATTGTCTCAAATAGCTCAAAAATATAGTAACTTGGATGATAGCAAAAGTGCCAACCTTTCTCAAAGTAAAAAAAGACTGAAGCAAGCAGCAGAACAGTATGGCAACAAAGCAATTTATCTCTTGGCTGGTCGTCCTGATGATACAGAAGTGATGAAAAAATTTCTTGAAGACAAGGGGATTGATAGCAAACAGATTAAGTTAGATTCTTTTAGGGGATTAAAATAACAAATTGGAAACGTTTTAGTCAAGAAAATTGCTTGATAAAAAAGCGGTAAAGCGGTATCATAGTAGGGAAGAAAAATTGGAGGACTATAATGACACATATTCAATTTAATTACTCAAACGTTCTTGGAAAATTTGTTGCACCACATGAAGTGGACTATATGCAAACGCAAGTTTCTGCAGCAGATGAACTATTGCGCAAAGGAACTGGTGCAGGAAGTGACTTCCGTGGTTGGCTTGACCTTCCAGAAAACTATGATAAAGAAGAATTTGCTCGTATTTTGAAAGCAGCAGAACAAATCAAATCAAACAGCGATGTTTTGGTGGTGATTGGGATTGGTGGTTCATACCTTGGAGCAAAAGCAGCGATTGATTTCTTGAACAATCATTTTGCGAACTTGCAAACCAAAGAAGAACGCAAAGCTCCTCAAATTCTATATGCAGGAAACTCTATCTCATCTACTTATCTTGCAGACTTGGTGGAATACGTTTCGGATAAAGATTTCTCAGTCAACGTAATTTCTAAATCAGGGACAACGACAGAACCTGCCATCGCATTCCGTGTCTTCAAAGAACTCTTGATTAATAAATACGGTCAAGAAGAAGCTAACAAACGTATCTATGCGACAACTGACCGTCAAAAAGGTGCTGTTAAGGTTGAAGCAGATGCTAACGGTTGGGAAACATTTGTGGTTCCAGATGACATTGGTGGACGCTTCTCAGTATTGACAGCAGTTGGATTGCTTCCAATCGCTGCATCAGGCGCTGACATTAAAGCCCTTATGGAAGGTGCCAATGCTGCTCGTAAGGATTACACTTCAGACAAGATTGCAGAAAACGAAGCTTATCAATACGCAGCTCTTCGTAACATCCTTTATCGCAAAGGTTATGCAACTGAAATTTTGGTTAACTATGAGCCATCACTTCAATACTTCTCAGAATGGTGGAAACAATTAGCTGGCGAGTCAGAAGGGAAAGACCAAAAAGGTATTTATCCAACATCTGCCAACTTCTCGACAGATCTTCACTCTCTTGGACAATTTATCCAAGAAGGTGCGCGTATTATGTTTGAAACAGTTGTACGTGTGGACAAACCACGCAAGAACGTGACGATTCCTGAATTGGCAGAAGACTTAGATGGACTTGGCTACCTCCAAGGAAAAGACGTTGACTTCGTTAACAAGAAAGCGACAGATGGTGTGCTTCTGGCTCATACTGACGGTGACGTGCCAAATATGTATGTAACGCTTCCTGAGCAAGATGCCTTTACTCTCGGTTACACCATTTATTTCTTTGAGCTGGCTATCGCTCTTTCTGGTTACTTGAATGCGATTAACCCATTTGACCAACCGGGCGTAGAAGCTTATAAGAAAAATATGTTTGCTCTTCTTGGAAAACCAGGATTTGAAGAATTGAGCAAAGAATTAAACGCTCGTTTGTAATTTGTAAATGAGTGACGGAGAGGCTGGGACAAAAGTTTCCAACTTCTGAAAGAGTTTCGTGATAAACAAATGACGCAGTAGCTGATTGGACTCTTTCTTTGCTGTTCAAGCTCGCAAGAGTTCCTAATCATCTTTGCGGGGGTGGGACTACGAACTTAAAATTTTTAATTTTGAGTTCTG